>DHCC01000015.1:57202-68272 GCA_002398875.1 Bacteroidales bacterium UBA4912
AGTATTTCTACCCAGCCTGTATGTTTACAGAACGGGCACCCCTTGCCACCACATATATTACATGAAATATCCATTTCGGCGCTTGGCTCAGTAAATGGGAAGTATGAAGGTCTGAGACGAATTTTTGTATCTTCACCAAACATTTCTTTAGCAAAGAAAAGAAGTGCTTGTTTTAGATCGGCGAAAGAAACATCCTTATCTATATACAATGCCTCTACCTGGTGAAAGAAACAGTGTGCCCTGTACGATATGGCTTCGTTTCTATATACACGTCCCGGACAAATTATTCTTATGGGAGGCTCTGTATTTTCCATTACACGTGTTTGTACCGAAGAAGTATGAGTACGTAACACTATTTGAGGATCATTTTGTATAAAAAAGGTGTCCTGCATATCACGTGCCGGGTGGTCATCTGCAAAATTGAGTGAAGAAAACACATGCCAGTCATCTTCGACTTCGGGACCTTCAGAAATAGAAAAACCGAGTCTCTTAAAAATATCGTTAATTTCCTCTTTGACAATAGATATAGGGTGCCTTGTTCCCAAGGGAACAGGATATGCAGTACGTGTAAGATCAATATCCATTAAACCTGAATCTTTATTCTCGAACTGCTCTTTTAATAAATGTATTTTTTCAGTAGTCTTCTGTTTTAATTCATTTATTTTGACTCCTATTTCACGTTTCTGATCAGAGGGGACGTTTCTGAAATCGTCCATTAAGGCCGGGATAGCGCCTTTTTTACTTAGATACTTAATACGTAACACTTCCAGCTCTTCAGGGTTAGAAGCCGTCATTTGCTCTATTTCTGAAAGAAGAGCTTCAATATTTTCTATCATCTGTTGTTAATACTTATAATTCAATACTTGTTACAAAAATAGAGATTTTATTACGATTTTTCTTGTTTTTAGCTTGAAAGATTTATTATGAAAGCCAAGTTGAGTTTTTTTATGTACATTTGTTTTAACAATTACATCTATATGATAAACAAAGTACAGAAGTTCATTCAAAAAGAAAAGCTTCTCCCACGCGATGCAAAGATTATTATAGGATTGAGTGGTGGTATGGATTCCATGGTATTACTTGATCTTTTAATACTATTAGGATATCGCTGTATGGCTGCACACTGTAATTTTCATTTAAGAGGTGATGAGTCGGATCGTGATGCTGAGTTTGTGCGTAAATGGTGTAAAAGCACAGATGTACCATTCGAGAGTATTGATTTTGACACAACAGGCTATGCGGAAGACAGAAAAATATCAATAGAGATGGCCGCACGCGAATTACGTTATGAATGGTTTAAAACTCTATGCAAACAGTATGAAGCAGATGTAATTGCTGTTGCACATCAAAAGGATGATTCAGTAGAAACTGTACTGCTTAACCTGATTAGAGGAACAGGCATTAAAGGTCTGACTGGCATATCACCCAAAAATGGGCTCATAGTAAGACCTCTGCTTTGTGTTTCACGCGAAGAGATTGAAGAATATATCGCTAAACGTGATATTCCTTATGTAACCGATAGTACAAATAACCAAGATATATACGTACGTAATTACCTGCGATTAAACATCATACCAAAGCTTGAGGTTATAAATCCATCTGTAAAGGAGTCAATATTACGCACATCACAAAATGTATCTGAAGCAGAAAAAATATATTCAGGATCAATAAAGGAATCAATTGAGAAAATATTCAGTGATAATAAAATAAATATTTCTCTTTTAAAGAAAGTAGCTTCACCTCAATCAGTGTTATTTGAACTTCTTTCTCCATTAGGCTTCAGCGCTTCAACTATAGAAGATATTTATCAAAGTATGGATTCAATTCCGGGAAAATTATTTTTTTCAGAAAATTACAGATTGATAAAAGACCGTTTGTATTTTATCCTTGAACAAATTAATAATGATCCCGAAAGAGATGATTACTTTTTGATAGAAAAGGATACAAATGAAATAAAAAGCCCTATACATCTTTTATTCAGGGAAGAAAACATGCCGATTAAGATTAATAAAAATAAGCGTTTCCTTTATGCGGATGCAGATAAACTTAAATTTCCGCTGAAAATACGCAAATGGCAAGCCGGGGATTGGTTTATACCTTTTGGCATGAACGGAAGGAAGAAATTAAGTGATTATTTTACCGATCGCAAATACAGCCTCAAAGACAAAAACGATGCATGGATTATTCTTTCAGAAGATGACATTGTTTGGGTAGTAGGTGAACGATCTGACGATAGATTTAAAATTACAGATAAAAGCAAAAACATTTTCAAGATTGAATATGTTGATAAATAAAGTTAAATGGTGCAACATTTTTTCTTTTTTTGCATCTAACTAATAAGATTAGATTCGTAAACAAAAACAAATTTACCAAAGAAAACCAGGAAATATGAAAAATAATACAGTTAAAGACATTTTGATGCTGGGAGCTCTGGCAGGTGTAGCCTATTATGTAACACGTTATTATCGTCAGAAAAAACAAAAAAACAGAGAGATGCGTGAGACTCTTCATTTTCAGCTGTTCTGACCAACACTTAAATCGATAATATTTTATATCTACTATTTAATAAATGGTGGTATTTTTTGTACCTTTGCGGGATATAATTACAAAAAAGTTAAATGAATGTAATCTGATTATTGAAAAATCAGTAAAAATAGTATGCTCACACTCAAAGTAATAAACGAAAATCCTGAAGAAGTTATAAGTAGGCTTTCAAAAAAGAACTTCGATGCCAAAGATATTGTAAATCAAATCATTGATCTTGATACTGTTAGAAGAAACAGTCAAACTTCACTTGATGGAATCTTATCAGAAATTAATTCATTATCCAAGTCCATCGGATCTCTTTTAAAAGAGGGCAAAAAAGAGGAAGCTTCAAATGCCAGAGACAAAGTCGGCAAGCTTAAGGAATCCTGCAAAGAGCTTGAAGTCAGTCTTAAAAATGCTCAGGAGAAAATTGACGAATTACTTGTAACCATACCCAATCTTCCGCATGATTCGGTTCCCGAAGGGAAAGGTGCAGAAGACAATCAGGTGGAACGCAGTGGTGGTTTGATGCCATCTCTGCCTGAAAATGCTTTACCTCATTGGGATCTTGCTAAAAAGTATGACCTCATTGATTTTGAATTGGGAGTAAAAATAACAGGAGCAGGATTTCCTGTTTATAAAGGTAAAGGAGCCAGATTACAGAGAGCATTAATAAACTTTTTTCTGGATAGCGCACGTGATGCTGGCTTTTTAGAAGTTCAGCCACCTTATGTAGTAAATAGTAACTCTGGTTTTGGTACCGGGCAACTTCCTGATAAAGAGGGTCAAATGTATCATGTGGGACTTGATGATCTTTATCTGATTCCTACTGCAGAGGTACCGGTAACCAATATTTACAGAGATGTAATTCTGGATGATAAAGATTTACCAATAAAAAACACAGCATATTCGGCATGTTTTAGAAGAGAGGCCGGTTCTTATGGTAAAGATGTTCGTGGCTTAAACCGTCTTCATCAGTTTGATAAGGTGGAGATTGTATGTATAGATAAACCGGAAAACTCTTATTCGCGCCTTGATGAGATGGTTTCATACGTACAAACATTGGTAGAAAAGCTGGAACTTCCTTGGCGAATTCTTCGTTTGTGTGGAGGAGATATAAGCTTTACTTCGGCACTTACATTCGATTTCGAAGTTTATTCTGCTGCACAGGAACGCTGGCTTGAAGTGAGTTCTGTATCAAACTTCGAAAGCTATCAGGCAAACCGTCTTAAGTGCCGTTACAGAGATGAAAACAGGAAAACCCAGTTATGTCATACACTAAATGGCAGTGCATTGGCACTTCCACGTATTTTGGCAGCTTTGCTGGAGAATAATCAAACAATTGAGGGTATAAGGATTCCGGCAGCATTGGTTCCTTATTGCGGATTTGAGATTATCGATTGAAGTTGTTTACTGAAAACAATAGACAAATCATTAATTTTTTAGCATTTTAAGCAGCTGTAGTATTGCTATATTTGCTGTACGGGTGATATTTTCCCGACGACTTCTGCCAACATTATATTCACGAGAAATTATCTCACTATTATATAAAGTTGCAATCCAGACTGTTCCTACAGGTTTATCTTTAGTACCACCATCTGGACCCATAATTCCTGAAACGGCAATACTACAGTCTGTATGAAGTTTTTTTGCCACATTACTAGCCATCTGTTCTACAACTTCTCGACTTACAACTCCCTGTGATTCAATAGTTTTTTTATCAACCTCAAGCAGTTCTTCTTTAATCAGATTATCATAAGAAACTATACTTCCTTCGTAATAGTCTGACGCACCTGGTACAACAGTAATTTTATGTGAGATATATCCCCCAGTGCAACTTTCAGCTGTGGAGACAGTTAGATGTTTTTTTCGAAGCTTTTCTCCAAGTATTTCTTCAGGCATTTTCTCACCTTTTGATACGAAACAAATACCTAGAATCTTCTTTAATTTTCGTGCCTGTTGTTTTATCTCCGACAGTCGCTCTTCTCCCCAAACGGATAATCGTAATCTTATATATCCAAGAGATGGTAAATATGCAAGATTAAAACCTGCCGGTAGTTGTAGTTCGAACTCAGCAAGCTGAGTTGCCAAAGCTGACTCAGAAATACCGGTAACAATACAAGAGCGACTAAGATATTCAGACACCTGAAATTTATTCTTAAGACGAGGAATTATATCGTCTTGCATTGAAGCTTTCATTTCAAATGGAACACCAGGCATAGAAACCAATACTTTATTGTCTTTTTCAAACCAAAGTATTGGTGCAGTACCAAATTTGTTTTGAATAACTGTAGAACTAACAGGAACATAAGCCTGTTTTTTTGTAAGCTGATTTAACGGAATGTTCCTCTTAATAAAAATAGATTCTATATTTTTCAGGACTTCATCATTGAATTCGAGAGCTGTATGAAAGTATTGACATAGAGTATGTTTGGTTATATCATCGTTAGTTGGACCAACACCTCCGGTAAGAAGTAAAATATCAGCTCTTCCAAAAGCAATATCAATAGCTTTAATAATATCAGCAGACCTATCACCTATAGAGGTTATGGCTTCTATCTCGAAACCACATTGTGTTAGCTCACGAGACATCCACGCAGCATTAGTGTCAACTATCTGCCCAATAAGTATCTCATCACCAATAGTAATAATTTCTACCTTCATGTGAATTTATTTATCATAATGAATACAAATTAAGTTATTATCTTTCATAAAAAGAAAAAAGGGGTCTGTTTATTTTTTTTATCAGACAGATTGTTCTATCTTTGCCAACCGAAAATTGCCAATAATAAAAACAGAAGGTATAATGAAAAAAGAGATTCATCCCGATAATTATCGTCCGGTAGTTTTTAAAGATATGTCGAACGAAGAGATTTTTATATCGCGATCTACAGTAAATGCAAAAGAAACTATTGAAATAGACGGAGTTACATATCCTTTAGTAAAACTTGAGATTACAAGCGCTTCTCATCCATTCTACACAGGAAAACAAAAACTGGTGGATACAGCCGGACGTGTTGATAAGTTCATGAGTCGTTACGGTAATCGTAATAAGAAAAAATAAACCGGGAACAGGTATTTAATGCTTAACGGTGGCCTTCTAAAGGTCACCGTTATTTGTTTTATGTATTTAAGTATGATTTTAAAGCAAATTTGTCTATTTTTGTCACCAATACAGGTTTTGCCATCATTTAACAGGGAAAAACCAACGTATATAGGTTAATACAACTGTATAATGAAAAAAATAGTATACACATTATCGCTTATAATTATCCTGTTTTTTAGTAGTAGGGCAAATGCACAAGTGATATTACATGATAGCGCAAAAGTGAGCCTTTTAACTGCTTCTTATTGGCACGGAGCCGTTTATGCACTTTTTGGACATACAGCTATACATGTACAAGATGATACTGCGGGTGTAGATGCGGTTTTTAATTATGGTTTTTTTGATCCTTCTCAACCCAATTTCATCTACAATTTTGTTAGGGGAAAAACAGATTATGTTTTAGGTATAACAACTTTTGAAGAATTTCTGAATGAATACGGATATAAAGGTCAACAAGTAACAGAGCAGATTTTAAACCTATCCACAATAGAAAAACAGCTGCTTTATGATGCTTTATTCATAAATTCTCTACCAGAAAACAGAGGTTATAGATATAATTATTTTTATGATAACTGTGCTACTCGTCCACGGGACATGATTGAGAAATATGCACGATCCACCATTCAATATCCTGCAACTGCAAAGGATCAATCTTATCGGGATCTGGTTCATGAATGTGTAGAGGATTATCCATGGATTAAGTTTGGAATTGATCTGCTTATAGGTAGTGAAGCTGACCGAATCATAGATGTAAGAGAGAAAATGTTTATTCCCTCATACTTAATGAATTCTTTTGAAGGTGCAATTTGTCAGGTGAATGACTCACTGAAGTATCCCTTGGTAAGTAGTTCTGAAGTTATATTAGACTTAAATTATGAAAGAAATAATCCGGGCAACAAGTTTTTTTTCACCCCTTTTGTTGCATCTATTATACTCCTGATCATAACTATTTTAGTTTGTCTTATCCAATTTGCCAAATTTAACAAATCTATATTACCAAAAATCTATGATACCATACTTTTTGGTGTTGCTGGTCTTGCAGGAACAGTTATATTCATTTTGATGTATTTTTCAGAACACCCTGCAACAAACCCTAACTGGAATTTTGTCTGGATTAATATTTTTGCACTCATTGCAGCAATTTTATTTTGGGTAAAACCGGCAAAGAACATCGTTTATTTCTATCATTTCATTAACTTTGTAGTCTTAACTCTTTTTCTTTTATCCTGGTGGTTTATACCCCAGCAGTTGCCTGTTGTAACAATACTTTTTTCATTGTGTTTATGGGGAAGATCAGGCACAAATTTACTAATGTTAAGAAAAAAGAAACTTGTAAACAGTCGATTAACTTCAAGTAGATATTTGAAAGCGGGTTGGGGACAGTAATAAATTAAAGATAAGGACTAATTTCAGTAAATGTTTAGAATAATTACTTCAATTGTCGCATTTATTTCGATAACAGCGATATGTGCACAAAATCCTACAGGAGAGGTACCTAAGTTGGTAGTTGGTATAACTATAGATCAGCTTAGGGGAGATTATCTTGAGATGTTTAAACACACTTTTGGAAACAAAGGCTTTAACAGACTGATGAACAATGGACTTGTATACAATAATGTAAATTATGACTTCCCTAATCTGGATAAAGCTTCAACAATTACCTCCATATACACCGGAGCAAACCCATCTTATCATGGAATAACAGCAGAAAATAAATATTTGCTTAATAACAATCTCGAAATATCATCTTTTCATGATGATAATTATTTAGGAAACTTCACTACCGAGAAATTGTCACCATTGCCAATTAAGGTTTCAACAATAGCAGATGAACTGAAAATTGCATCAGGTGGGCAGTCTGATATTTTTGCATTTGCCCCTGATGCATCTCAGGCAATGGCTTCCGGAGGACATGCTGCCAGTGGTGCATACTGGATTGAAAACCAAGACGCAAAATGGGCAACATCTACTTTCTATAAAACCAAACAGCCTGTTGTTGATCAGTTTAACCGTGGTCAGCAGTCACTTACATATACCATAAACAGTCTATCTTGGAAGCCTGCACTTCCGATAGAAAATTATAATGCTTTTCCATATACTAAAAACAGATTTAATTTTCAGCATTTTTTCGGTAACAACAATAAGGATAATGTAAAGAGATTTAAAGAATCGCCATACGTGAACAAAGAGGTTAACGATATGGCAATAAGAGTACTCGAAACAAATTCACTAGGTACCAGAATGAACCCTGATTACTTGGCAGTAACATTTTATGCAGGGAATTTTTCGGAATCTCTAGATAAAAATTACTCAATTGAAATTCAGGACACTTATTATAGATTAGATCAGGAACTTGCAAAGCTTCTAGATAAAATTGATGAATTGGTAGGATTGAATAATACACTAATTTTTGTTGTATCAACAGGTTATTTTAACGAAAAGGAAATTATCCCTGAAGGAATGGTAACCTCAGGAGGCACTTTTTATCCTGACAGGAGCCAAGCATTATTGAATATGTATCTGATGGCTCTTTACGGCAGAGAACAATGGATAAAAAAATATTATAACAAACAATTCTTTTTCGATAGAAAACTCCTGGAAGATAAAAAAATTGACCTGATTGAATTTCAACAAAAAGCAGCAGAATTCCTGGTGCAGTCAGCAGGTATTCAAGATGTAATTACTTCATATCAGATGTTGCATGGTGCATATAATCAAACGGTTCAATACTACAGAAACGGTTATTATAAGGGTATTTCGGGTGATTTGTTTTTAGAATTGCAACCTGGATGGCAGGTGATTGAACAAGGAGATGTTGATAATGAAAGAGTAAGGAATAACGCTATAACAGCACCTGTAATATTTTTTGGAAAGGATATAAAGCCCCAGAAAATAAATCGAACAATTGAAGTCACTGAAATTGCTCCAAGCGTGTCATATAGATTACGAATACGTGCACCAAATGCTGCTGAAGGTGATATTCTTAAAGAACTTTTTTAGGGTTATGATAACCCCTTTAATCAATAAATAAAATAAATATTCAACATATAAATATGGCATTTAACAATATAATATCAAAAATATTTGGTAGTAAAGCACAACGTGACTTGAACGAAATCAATCCCGTTGTAAAGAAAATCAAAGAGGCGTACCCCGAAATAGAGAGTCTATCTAATGATGAACTGAGGAAAAGAACAAAAGAACTAGAACAACAGATCAGCGACTACGTTTATGAAGAAAAGTCTCAGATAGAACAGCTTAAAGCTGGCATGGAAGAGATTGAACTTAGCGAACGAGAGTCTATTTGGAACCAAATCGATAAGCTGGAAAAGGATATTTCTGATAAGTATGGAAAAGTTTTGGACGAAATACTTCCGGTAGCATTCTCTATAATGAAGGAAACAGCACGAAGATTCACACAAAATAAAGAAATTTCAGTTACAGCTACGGATTTCGACAGAGATCTTGCTGCAAAACACGATTTTGTTCGTATAGAAGGAGAAAAGGCTGTTTATAAGAATAGCTGGATTGCTGGTGGAAACGAGATCACCTGGGATATGATACATTATGATGTTCAGCTTTTCGGTGGTGTAGTTTTACATAGGGGTAGAATTGCAGAAATGGCTACGGGAGAAGGTAAAACTCTTGTTGCTACGCTTCCAGTGTTTCTGAATGCACTAACACACGAAGGTGTTCATATTGTTACTGTAAACGATTATTTGGCGAAACGTGACTCTGAATGGATGGGACCTATGTATATGTTTCATGGACTTTCAGTTGACTGCATTGATAAACACGAACCCAACTCTGATACGCGGCGTAAAGCGTATGAAGCTGACATTACTTTTGGTACAAATAACGAATTTGGATTTGACTACCTGAGAGATAATATGGCTGTTTCTCCGAAAGATCTGGTTCAAAGAAAACATAATTATGCTATTGTTGACGAGGTTGACTCTGTTTTAATTGATGATGCCCGTACTCCGCTTATAATTTCTGGTCCTGTACCTAAAGGTGATGATCAGTTGTTTGATCAGTTTCGTCCACGGGTTGAAATGATTGTAAAAGCCCAACGTGATCTTACAACCCATTTACTTGCTGAAGCTAAAACTAAAATGGCATCAGAAGATCCAAAGGAGCAAGAAGAAGGAGCATTACTTTTATATCGTTCTTATAAGGGTATGCCAAAATACAAACCACTTATTAAATACCTTAGTGAGCAGGGAGTAAGAGCGGCAATGCTCAAAACAGAAGCATTTTATATGCAGGAGCAGAACCGAAATATGCATATTGTAACCGATCCGCTATATTTTGTAATTGATGAAAAGCTTCATAGTATTGAATTAACAGAAAAGGGTATTGATTTACTTTCCGGTAAGTCAGATGATCCACAGTTTTTCATTTTGCCGGATATAGCTTCTCAATTATCGGAGTTGGAGAACACAAACCTGACAGATCAAGATAAAGCGACTAAAAAAGACGAGTTACTACAAAACTATGCAATCAAATCAGAACGTGTTCATACTATAAACCAATTATTGAAAGCTTATACGCTTTTTGAGAAAGATGATGAGTATGTTGTAATAGACAATAAAGTTAAAATTGTTGATGAACAGACAGGTCGCGTGATGGAGGGTCGTCGTTACTCTGACGGACTTCATCAAGCTATTGAAGCTAAGGAACGTGTGAAAGTAGAGGCTGCTACTCAAACTTTTGCCACTATTACTCTGCAAAACTTTTTCAGAATGTACAGCAAACTGGCAGGTATGACAGGTACGGCTGAAACAGAAGCAGGAGAATTCTGGGATATTTATAAATTGGATGTAGTTGTTATTCCTACCAATAAACCAATTGTCAGAGATGATCAGAACGATAGAATTTATAAGACCAAGAGAGAGAAATATAATGCTGTAATTGCAGAAATTGAGAGTCTTATTCAAAAAGGTCGACCTGTACTTGTGGGTACTACTTCAGTTGAAATTTCTGAATTATTAAGCCGTATGCTTACTTTGCGTAAGATAAAGCATAACGTGTTGAATGCCAAACTACATCAACGTGAAGCAGAGATTGTTGCAAATGCAGGCCAAAGCGGAGTAGTGACAATTGCAACTAATATGGCGGGTCGTGGTACTGATATTAAGTTAACACCTGAAGTAAAACAGGCAGGAGGACTTGCAATTATAGGTACTGAACGTCATGAATCACGACGAGTGGACAGACAGCTTAGAGGTCGTGCGGGACGTCAGGGCGACCCTGGATCTTCGGTGTTTTTTGTATCACTTGAGGATGACTTAATGCGCTTATTTGCTACTGAAAAAATTGCCGGGTTGATGGACAGAATGGGTTTTCAGGAAGGTGATGTCTTGGAACACAGCATGTTAAGCAAATCAGTTGAGCGTGCTCAGAAAAAGGTTGAAGAAAACAACTTCGGCATTCGT
>DHCC01000015.1:68342-72020 GCA_002398875.1 Bacteroidales bacterium UBA4912
CAGGAAGGTGATGTCTTGGAACACAGCATGTTAAGCAAATCAGTTGAGCGTGCTCAGAAAAAGGTTGAAGAAAACAACTTCGGCATTCGTAAACGATTACTTGAGTATGATGATGTTATGAACTCTCAGCGTGAAGTTATCTATAAACGCCGAAAACATGCTTTAATGGGTGAGCGTATCGACAATGATGTAGCTAACATGATTTCAGAAACATCGAAAAATATAGTTGAGTTGAACGAAGATGACTTCGGAAATATGAAACTCGAACTACTACGTATAATGGCTCTTGATTTACCTTTTAATGAGGAAGATATAAAAAAAATGCGTACCCAAGATATGGTGGATACTGTTACAGACAGAGCTTTTGAAACTTTTAAACGAAAGACTGAGCGACTTGCCGAGATAGCCCAACCCGTTATAAAACAGGTATACGAAAATCAGGGAGCTATGTATGAAAACATACTCATCCCAATAACTGACGGTAAAAAAGTCTATAATATTGCATGTAACCTTAAAGAAGCTTACGAATCAGGATCAAAAGCTTTGGTGAAGGCATTTGAAAAATCAATAATACTTCACACAATAGATGAAAACTGGAAAGAACATCTACGTGAAATGGATGAGTTACGTCACTCTGTTCAAACTGCAAGCTATGAACAAAAAGACCCACTACTGATTTATAAGCTGGAGTCATTTAATCTTTTTGGATCAATGATAAACGAAATAAATTCAAAATCAGTTTCAGTATTAATGCGAGGACAGATTCCGGTACAAGACCCGGGAAGTGTTAGAAAAGCTGCCCCTGAAGAAAAAACCGATTACAGTAAATACCGCACTCAAAAAGATGAGTTGGAAGGAATACCGGCTGGAAACAATGAGAATAGTGGAGAAAGTGGAGCACAGCAAAGACAGAAGCAAAAGTTAGAACCAATTAGGGTTGAAAAAAAGGTGGGTCGTAACGAACTCTGTCCATGTGGCAGCGGTAAAAAATATAAAAATTGCCACGGTAAATAAGTTTTCGATAAACTAACTAAAATAAGGTGAGAGGGGTTAAAATAACCCCTCTTTTTTTTGTTAAAATCAAAGAAAAGCAGTACTTTAGTGAGGTTAAAAAACAAAATAGCAAATATCAGCTATTCGTGTGAAATATAACTACATAAAGTTTTTTTTCAAACGAAAAATCACATATAAATATGATTGATCAGGAAGACAAAATCATCAAGATTAATATCGAAGATGAAATGAAATCATCGTACATCGACTACTCGATGTCCGTTATAGTTTCTCGTGCATTACCAGATGTTCGGGATGGATTTAAACCAGTACACAGACGTATACTATTTGGTATGTCCGGACTAGGGAATACTCATGATAAACCTCATAAAAAGTCAGCAAGAATTGTAGGTGAGGTGTTGGGTAAATATCACCCTCATGGTGATTCATCAGTATATTTCGCAATGGTTCGCCTGGCTCAGGAATGGAACATGAGGTATCAACTTGTTGATGGCCAGGGCAATATGGGTAGCGTTGATGGTGACAGCCCAGCTGCCATGCGATATACTGAAGCTAGACTTAATAAGTTAGCAGAAGAGATGTTGCGTGATATTGACAAAGAAACAGTAGATTTTCAACTCAATTTTGATGATACTCTTTTAGAGCCTACAGTTCTGCCTTCAAGAATTCCAAATCTGCTAATGAACGGATCTTCCGGTATAGCAGTAGGTATGGCAACTAATATGGCTCCCCATAACCTTACTGAATGTATTAATGGTATTATCGCTTATATTGATGATAGAGAAATCGACACAAAAGGGCTTATGAAATATATAAAGGCTCCGGATTTCCCTACAGGTGCTTATATATATGGCTATAAAGGAGTTGAAGATGCTTTTGAAACAGGCAGAGGGCGAATAGTCATGCGTGGAAAAGTGGAGATTGAATCAGGTAAGAACCATGATAAAATAATAATTTCAGAAATTCCATATCTTGTTAATAAGTCTTCACTTATCAAGAATATTGCGGACTTGGTAACAGATAAAAAGATTGAAGGAATCTCTAATGTTAATGATGAGTCCGATAGGCAGGGAATGAGAATAGTGGTGGATGTCAAACGAGATGGAAATGCCAATGTTGTGTTGAATAAACTTTATAAGTTTACCGCTCTTGAATCATCTTTTAGTGTGAATAATATTGCACTAGTAAACGGACGACCACAACTTCTTAGTCTTAAGCAACTGATTTCTCATTTTGTAGATCATCGTCATGATGTAGTGACACGACGTACAAAGTATGAATTGCGAAAAGCTGAAGAAAGAGCTCATATATTAGAAGGATTAATCATTGCTTCAGATAATATTGACGAGGTAATTTCTATTATACGCAGTTCTTCCACTCCTCAAACAGCAATTCAGAGTTTAATGGAAAGGTTTGAACTCTCTGAGATTCAATCCCGTGCTATCGTGGAAATGAGACTTAGACAGTTAACAGGACTAGAACAGGACAAATTACGCTCTGAATACGATGAAATTCAAAAACTTATTGCCAGGTTAAATGAAATCCTTAACAATGAGGATGTTTTGATGCAAGTAATTAAAGATGAGTTAATCGAGATTCGTGAAAAATATGGTGACGAGCGTCGTTCTGAGATAATTTTCTCTGCTGAAGAGATGAGCATGGAGGATTTTTATTCAGATGATGAGATGATCATCACTATTTCTCATTTGGGATACATAAAACGCACTCCTTTAGCTGAATATCATACACAAAACAGAGGAGGAGTAGGAGCTAAAGGCACAGATACTCGTGAGGAAGATTTTGTGGAATATATTTATCCGGCAACTATGCATAATCATATGCTATTGTTTACTAAAAAGGGTAAATGTTACTGGCTTCATGTGTATGAAATTCCCGAAGGAACTAAAAACTCTAAAGGTCGTGCTATACAGAATCTTCTGAATATTGAACCGGATGATTCAGTGACAGCTTTCGTCCGAGTAGATAATTTGACTGATGAGGATTATATTAATTCAAATTACTTGTTGTTCTGTACTGAAAAAGGTATTGTAAAGAAAACTCTGCTTGAAGCATACTCTAGACCCAGACAAAATGGGGTTAATGCAATAACAATAAGAGAGGATGATCAGGTCATTTCGGTAAGACTAACAAATGGAAAGCAACATGTTATTTTAGCTAATCGTAATGGTCGAGCTATCAGATTTGATGAAAATGATGTACGTCCAATGGGTAGAACAGCTACAGGAGTAAGGGGTATGACTCTTGACGATGACGGAGAAGACGTTGTAATAGGAATGATTTGCATGAAACCGGAGTCAGAAAATTCAATTATGGTTGTATCAGAACAAGGCTACGGGAAAAGGACTAAACTTAACGATGAGGACGGAGAGCCTGTTTATCGTATAACACGTAGAGGAGGTAAAGGTGTTAAAACATTGAATATTACTGAAAAGACTGGTAAATTAGTAGCTATTAAGAGTGTGACAGAAGACAACGATTTAATGATTATTAACAAGTCTGGTATTACAATACGTATGAATATTTCCGATATTCGCATAATGGGTCGTGCTACTCAGGGTGTTCGATTGATAAATTTGGAAAAAAGGAACGATCAGATCGCTTCAGTGTGTAAAGTAGATTCTGAAGATGAAGATGATGAAACAG
>DHCC01000015.1:72256-88669 GCA_002398875.1 Bacteroidales bacterium UBA4912
AGAAGAGTAAAAAAAATATTAAACTTTTTGGTGTTATTTAGTCAGAGTAATAAGTAAACTAAATTAGATAATAATTTCTAAACACATAAAATATGAATGTAATGAGAAAAATCCTATTCCTTACAATTATTACCTTTATTTCTGCGGGTTCATTATTCGCACAGAAATCGGCACTTAGAGATGCTAAAAGATCTTTAGGTCGTGACGATTTGAATGAAGCACGAACTCTCATTCAACAGGCAACTCAGAATCCTGAAACTGCTAATGATCCGGAAACCTGGAAAATCATGGGTGATATCGGAAATAAAGCATTTGATAACGAAAGGACTAAGGCTATGCTTGGTCAAAATGCAAACGATAAAGTTATGTATGATGGACTTATGGAGTCGTACACACCTTATCTAAAAGCTGATTCTTTAGCTCAAATTCCTGATCAAAAGGGGAAAGTTAAAAACAAAGTTCGTGGTGATATTTCTTCAATATTAAAAGCAAATCATCCATTTTATATTAATGGAGGTGTATATTACAACGAACAGAGAAATTATTCTAAAGCTGCGGACTTTTTTGAGGTTTATTGGAATATTCCTACACTTCCAATGTATGAGGAATCAAAAGGTAACTTCTCAATAGACAGTACATATCAAACAATCAAATATTATGCTATAATAACAGCTATACAGGCTGAACAACATGAAAGAGCATTGGAAATGTTAAAACGAGCAACAGCTGAACCTTTTATAGAAAATAGTTCTTACCAGGAGAGTGATTTATACGAACTAATGGCTAGTGAATATATCAATTTAGGAGATTCAGCAATGTATCTTGAAACTTTGTATACTGGTGCAGATAAATTTCCTAGTAGTAAATATTTTATTCCAAATTTAGTAAATGTATTTATTCGGGAGGGAGATACCGAAAAAGCAATGGCTTACTTGGATCAGGCAATTTTAAATGATCCAGCTAACTCATGTGATCTAAATAGTGTAAAAGGTGCATTATTAGCAGAACAAGGTAATTATGAAGCAGCTGAAGCAGAATATAATAAAGCACTAGCGCAGGATCCTAATTGTGAAAGAGCTCTTGAAGCCATAGCAGTTAATTATATTCTACAAGCTCAAAATATTAGAGAAGCTTCAGCAAAGATTACTGACAGGCAACAACAGGTGGCTAATGACGAGAAAGCTGTTCAATTCTATCAGCAATCACTGAATCCATTGGAAAAATACGCAGATCTACTTAGAGCTAGAGATGCAGACGAAAGTGAAAAACAGTCGGCATTACTAAAACTAAGAAATGTCTATTACAACCTAAGTAATATGGGTGTAGATAAATCTGCAGAATTGGAAGCTGTTGAAAAAGAACTAGATTTAAATTAAAAATTAAGTCTGATAAAATTTGGTAGAGTGGCACCTAATTTTTAGGTGCCATTTTTATTTTATGAAATATTGATTTGGCAACTCTTATTAAACATAATAGGTCTTATATGTATAGAATGTACATAAAAAATATTATCTGATTAATTTTATAATTCACTTGAGTTTGTATAATGAATGTACATCTCGTACATTTTTCGTACTTTTGTGCTCAAGTAAAAATAATATAATTAAACAGATGACAAATAATCATAGATATAATCGTCGTGGCGTTTCAGCATCAAAAGAAGATGTGCATAATGCTATAAAATATATCGATAAAGGATTATATCCGAAGGCATTTTGTAAAATAATTCCTGATTTTCTAGCCAATGATCCGGAATATTGTAATATCATGCATGCTGATGGTGCAGGTACTAAATCATCACTTGCTTACTTATATTGGCGTGAAACAGGTGATTTGTCTGTTTGGAAAGGTATTGCACAGGATGCTCTTATAATGAATGTTGATGATCTTTTATGCGTCGGCGCAATAGATAATATTTTAGTCTCATCAACGATTGGAAGAAATAAAAATCTGATTCCTGGAGAGGTAATATCAGCAATAATTAATGGAACAAATGAACTTTGCGAAGAGCTCTCAGACCTTGGTGTAAACTTATTTCCTACAGGTGGAGAAACTGCAGATGTTGGAGATATTGTGCGTACTATTATTGTTGATAGTACGGTTACCTGCAGAATGAAACGTTCAGAAGTGATAGATAATGCAAACATTCAGCCTGGTGATGTTATTGTTGGATTATCATCCACAGGACAAGCCAGTTATGAAAAAGAATATAACGGAGGTATGGGTAGTAATGGACTGACTTCTGCACGTCATGATATATTTGCCAATTATTTGGCTCAAAAATACCCTGAGAGTTTTGACGAATCAATACCAGAAGATTTAATTTATTCCGGACAATTGAAATTAACTGATAAGATTGAAAACCTAGGAATAGATGCAGGAAAACTGGTTTTATCCCCTACCCGCACCTACTCCCCAATTATAACAGTTATATTCAAGCACTTAAGAGATATTATACATGGTATGATTCACTGTTCCGGAGGAGCACAGACCAAGATTTTGCATTTTTTGCATGATGGTGTTAGGGTGGTAAAAAACAATATGTTCCCTACTCCCCCATTATTTAACTTAATTCAGGAACAATCAGGTACAGATTGGGAGGAGATGTACAAGGTTTTTAATATGGGCCATCGTATGGAGTTGTATATTCCAGAAAAATATGCAAAACAAATAATTGATATTTCTCATTCATTTAACGTAGATGCACAAATCGTTGGTTATGTTGAAAGTTCAAATTCCAAAGAGCTTATAATAGATAGTGAATACGGTCAATTTATTTATTCATAATATGTCTGAAAATTCATTACTTGAGAAGTTAGAACATCTAGTTGCCAGATTTCGAGAGGTCGGTACATTGATAACTGATCCGCAAGTGATTTCTGATATGGATCGTTACGTAAAATTGAATAAAGAATACAGTGATCTACAAAAAATAGTCGAAGTTAGAAACGAATATAAAAACGCATTAGAAAGTATTTCTGAAGCGAAAAACATACTTGAAAATGAATCAGATTCCGATCTAAAGCAACTTGCAAATGAAGAGCTGTCACTGTATAGTGAAAAGGTACCGGAGCTTGAAGAACAAATTAAAATATTGTTAATCCCCTCGGATCCGGAAGATACAAAAAATGTTGTAATGGAAATACGTGCCGGTACAGGTGGAGACGAGGCATCAATATTTGCAGGTGATTTATTTAAAATGTATTCTAAATACTGTGAAATAAAGGGGTGGAAAACTGAAGTAAACAGCTTTACTGAAGGAACTTCCGGTGGTTATAAAGAAATTATTTTCACCGTTTCGGGCATTGACGTATATGGTACATTGAAATATGAGTCAGGTGTACATCGTGTTCAGCGTATACCACAAACTGAGACTCAGGGGCGAGTACATACTTCTGCCGCAACAGTAGCTGTTCTTCCTGAAGCAGAAGAATTTGACATTGAATTAAATCCTGCTGATATAGACTTTCATACAGCACGATCAAGTGGCGCCGGTGGACAAAATGTAAACAAAGTGGAAACAAAAGTGCAACTTACTCATAAACCTACCGGTATAGTTGTAGTATGTCAACAGGCCCGTTCACAACTCCAAAACAGAGAGCTTGCGATGCAAATGCTCCGCACTAAATTATATGATATTGAGTTAACTAAACGTCAGGGAGATATTGCCTCTCGGCGAAAAACAATGGTATCAACAGGAGACCGATCAGCAAAAATTCGCACCTATAATTATCCACAGGGTCGTATTACAGATCATCGTATAAATTATACTATTTATAACCTTTCGGCGTTCATGGATGGAGAAATCCAGGATGTAATTGATAACCTTATGATAAGCGAAAATGCGGAAAGAATGAAAGAGGCAAATTTATAAGTAATTCCAGTAAAAATTATAATGGCTCCGTAATTAATTGTGCTATAAATATTGAATATGACTAAACAACAACTTTTTGATCAGATAAAAAAGAAACAATCCTTTTTATGCGTCGGACTAGACTCTGATATAAAAAAAATCCCACAGCATCTGCTTGGCTCAGATGATCCTATTTATACATTCAACAGGTCAATAATAGATGCTACAGCTCAATATTGTGTAGCATTTAAGCCCAATTTGGCGTTCTATGAAAGTGAGGGTCTAAATGGATGGTTAGCACTTAGCAAAACTGTTGCATATATTCGTCAGCGTTATCCTGAACAGTTTATAATTGCAGATGCTAAGCGAGGAGATATTGGAAATACAAGTGAAATGTATGCAGAATCTTTTTTTAATGAAATGGATGTAGATGCTGTTACAGTTGCTCCTTATATGGGAGAAGATAGCGTAAAACCTTTTCTTGGCTATCAAAAAAAATGGGTAATATTGTTAGCTCTAACTAGTAATCAGGGATCACAAGATTTCCAGTTTACAAAGGATGAAAATGGTGAGAGACTTTTTGAAAAGGTGCTTAATGTTTCTAAAAAATGGGCATCTGATGAACAAATAATGTATGTTGTTGGAGCAACACAAGGAAGGTTATTTGAAGATGTGAGAAAAATAGTACCTGAACATTTTCTTTTGGTACCCGGTGTAGGAGCCCAAGGAGGCTCATTAGAAGAGGTCTGTTGTTATGGTATGAATAAACACTGTGGTCTTTTGGTTAATTCATCAAGAGGTATAATTTTTGCTGATAAAAGTGAAAATTTTGCCCACATTGCTGGCTTAGAAGCACAAAAGCTTCAATTAGAAATGAAAGAGTTACTGGATAGATATCTTATAAATAGAAAGTAATTTGTAATTACGAAAAACCTTTTTCAGATAATTATAGTTATATGTGGTATAATCCATATAAATTATTATTTATGAAAAAAAATACTCGCGAAAATCATGTTAATGAGAAAATTGTACGCATAGTAGCAGCACAGGTTGTGCTTTTTACAATATTATTACTGCTGACTAACTGGAAAATACTTGCACTCTTTTTGGTTGTTGATTTTACATTAAGAGTATTTACAAAAACTCCTTCGTTATTGGTGTTAAATGCGAAAGGCATTTCAAAGTCTTTTAAATTAATTCCTAAGCCAATTTTCGCTCCTCCTAAAAGGTTTGCAACTACTTTAGGATTATTGATTTCAATATTAATGGCACTTTTTATGTATTTTGATCTTACAACTGGTGCTTATGCTGTTGGAGGAATATTGATATTATTTGCAGCAATGGAGGCATTTCTGAATATTTGTATTGGTTGCTATATCTATAATTGGATAATTGCACCTTTTAATAAAAACTAAGGATGTTTAAAAATTAAAAATGAAACGTAAAATTATAAACGACCCTGTATTTGGTTTTATCAACATCCCTGATGATTTTATTTATAATATAATACAGCACCCATACTTACAAAGACTAAACCGTATAAAGCAATTGGGACTTGCTGCTTTTGTTTATCCTGGAGCCCAACATACCAGATTTCATCACTCAATAGGGGCAATGTTTTTGATGGACGAAGCTTTGAGAACACTCAAGGAAAAAGGACATGAGATTACAAAAGATGAGTGGAATAGCTCATTAGCAGCAATTTTAATGCATGATATTGGTCACGGACCATTTTCACACGTTCTGGAGCATACTTTGGTCACTGATATTCATCACGAAACTATTTCTTATTTGATGATGCAACAAATGGATATAGAGAGTAAAGGAAAACTGCAAACTGCAATTGAAATTTTTACTGATAAGTATCCAAAACGATTTCTACATCAATTGGTAAGTGGTCAACTTGATGTCGACAGACTTGATTATCTTCGACGGGATAGCTTTTTTACGGGGGTTGTGGAGGGAAATATAGGCTCTGCTCGTATAATTAAAATGCTTGACGTTAAAGATGATAGAATTGTAGTTGAATCTAAAGGTATTAATTCAATTGAAAATTTTTTAATGTCTAGACGACTTATGTATTGGCAGGTATATCTTCACAAAACTGCCATGGCTGCCGAAAAGATGCTTATCAATACATTAAAAAGAGCCCGGGAACTTACAATTAATGGAGAAAAGTTATTTGCTTCCCCTGCACTTTCATATTTTTTATCAGAAAAAACAACTTTAAATGATTTTGAGAATAATAGCATGGGGTTGCGAAATTTTGCTGAACTAGACGACAACGATATATGGTCTGCATTAAAGGTATGGACAAATCATAGTGACACGGTTCTTTCAATTTTAAGTAATGGAATGGTTAATCGCAAACTTTTCAAAATTGAGATCACAGAAAATAAGATTGAAAACATAAGAAAAAATACAACTTTGAGTGGATTTATGAAAAAATATAAATTGTCTTCTCACGAAGCATCATATTTTATAAGCTCAGATATTGTAACAACTGATATGTATAATGAAAAAGACGACAGTATTGATATACTTTACAAGGATGGAACTATAAAGGATATTTCAAAAGCATCAGATATGTTGAATATAGAATTGCTTTCCAAAAAAGTAGTAAAGCACTATTTCGCATTCTTAAGAGATTAATTTCATGTTGAATAAAATACAAATCAAGCTCTAAGAATTATAAATTTAATCATTTTGAGCTGTAGGTACAAAAAACCAAACTACTATTGCACCAACTAAGCCGAGTGACAAAATTACCATTCTTAAAGGTATATCTTTTATTACAACAAAAGATGAGAATAGCACCATTGATGTCATAAATATTATAATACCTATTTTACCTTTTTTAGTAACTCCATTACGTTTTTGATAGCTTCTAATTCTAGGACCTAATACTTTGCTGTTCATTAGCCAGTTGTAGAGTCTGCTTGAACTTTTCGCATATAAAAATGCCGATAACAAAGCAAAAGGTGTTGTCGGAAGTCCAGGTACAATTATTCCTAAAATCGCTAAAGCCAAAGATAATGTACCTCCTATTATAAATAAAGTTCTTACAATACGGTTCTTTTTAATTTGTGATTTTAATTCCTTATCCTTAATTGTAAAAACTGCTTCATACGTTGTTGGTTTTTTATTAACCTTTCTATAATTTTCCATTTTGGACTGTGAAGTTTAATGCAAAGATAGCTAAATATTCAAATCTACCAATTCATGATTCATGTAAGCTTGAAATATTTGTAGGCTTAGTAATTTATATTATCTTTGTCTGATTGTTAAGGTTATAAAAAACTCCATTAAAGCTATGGATTTAACTCAAAAAAATAAAAAGATCCGTTTATTATTCGTATGTCTTGGAAATATTTGCCGCTCTCCTGCTGCTGAAGGTATTATGCAAAATATAGTCGATAAAAACGAACTACAGGATATAATAGAAGTTGAGTCTGCTGGAACTTCTGGGTGGCATGAGGGGGATTTACCTGACGAAAGAATGCGTGCTCATGGTGAAAGAAGAGGATTTAATTTTAGCAGTCCAGCAAGAAAATTCATAAAATCTGATTTTGACAACTTTGACTATATAATCGTAATGGATGATGATAATTACAATAATGTGATGTCATTGGCTACCAACAATTCGCAAGTCAATAAAATAAGGAAAATGACTGAATTCTCTGTTCTGTACAAACATCACGACGAAATCCCCGATCCATATTATGGCGGAGCTACTGGTTTTGAGCTTGTTTTAGATCTTCTGGAAGATGCATGTGAGGGTTTAATGCATAAAATAATTGAAAAGAGAAATCTAACATAATTGACAAAAAGATAATAAACAAAAACGGTTGAACTTTTATTAATTCAACCGTTTTTTGTTGATTCATAATTTATATGTCAATAAGTAACCTTCGGATCAAGTTTACCTGCAAAAGCAATCATTTCCTCTATCTGATTTAATGAAGGTATTCGTCGAACTAAATTCTTAGCTTCGTTTACTTCTTGAATTTTGGCATACAAGTTTTCAGCATTGCGGTTTCTTAACTCTTTAACTGTGTCTACTCCAGCTTCTTCAAGCAGTTCCGAAAACTGAGGTCCTATGCCATCTATTCTAAATAAATCAGCATGATTAGTCCAAGTCAGTATATTTTTTTCATCAATCCCTGTTTCCGTTGCAATTGCAACTCTACCAACTTTACTTGAGCATTTATCTAGTAGGTCATCTACTGTTACTATTCCCGCTGCTCTTAATTTCTCACCGTATACAGGTCCAATTCCTTGAATTTCTTCGATTTTATACGTCATAATATTCTTTTTATAAATTGCAATAATTAGTAAAATACTTATTAAGTCAAATATAACTATTTTTATTCTAATTAAAACTAATTTACAAACTATTGTTCAAGTGTGGAAAAAATACCTGTATAAGATTAAACTACATAAAGAGAACTGATTGATTCATTATTACACACTCTCAATATAGCATCTGCAAACATATCAGCAACTGAAAGTATCTTGACTTTAGATGATTTCTTGGAGTATGGAATACTATCTGTAAATATTATCTCCTTAAGAGAAGACTGATCTACTCGAGTTGATGCAGGATCAGACATAACAGCATGACTTGCAATTGCTCTTACTGATTTAGCTCCTTTTTCAACTATCAAATTCCCTGCTTTTGTTATTGTACCAGCAGTATCAACGATATCGTCAATTAACAGTACATCCATTCCTTCCACATCTCCAATAATTTGCATATCGGAAATCTCATTTGCCTTTTTACGCAACTTATAGCATATAACCATAGGACAACCTAAAAATTTAGAATATGCGCTTGCTCGCTTTGTACCTCCTACATCAGGAGTTGCGATAACCATATTACTCAGATCCAGTTGTTTAATATAATCTAGGAATACTGCTGATGCATAAAGATGGTCAACCGGTACATTAAAAAATCCCTGAATTTGATCAGCATGCAAATCCATAGTTATTAGCCTATTAATTCCTGCAGCTGAAAGCATGTCTGCAATCAGTTTTGCCCCAATACTTACTCTTGGTTTGTCTTTTCTATCCTGTCGCGCCCATCCAAAATAAGGTATAACTGCTACAATCGACTTAGCTGAAGCTCTTTTAGCTGCATCAATCATAAGCAATAATTCCATTAGGTTATCTGAATTAGGAAACGTAGATTGAATTAGAAACACCTGTTTTCCTCTAATTGATTCCTCGTATGAAACTGCAAACTCACCATCTGCAAAATGTTCAATAATCATATTTCCTAATGGACAATTTAAACTATTGCACACTTTTTCGGCAAAATAACGAGATTTATTACCCGAAAAAATTTTAAAAGGTCTATCCTGCATTCTTTGTAATTTTATAATAACCAGTTAGTTTAGTCTTATATTAGTATACTCTCAATAAACTTGTGTGAAAACACACACAAAAGTACAAAAACTAGACTTCAATAAATAATATTTTACGTGAAAGATATACGATATATTTCACCGGAATGTGCGTCAATATTTAATTTTGGATGTTTTTTATCTGAGAAAAAGACTTCTTCATTTTTTATATTTAACAATGGAGTTAATAAACCATGATTTGTATTTTTAAAATTCATGAACGAAAAAGCATGTATTGGAATAAAAACCGTACACTCTTTTTCTACACAGTCAAAATTAGTCACCACCAACAACAAATCTTCTTCACCTCCCCTAAGAAATGCAAACAAACGTGTTGAATCAAATTCACTATTTTCATAGTTTGCTGACATTAAATCATAAAATAGTCCATTTGATATCGCATTTTCATCATTACATAAATTAATGAGATTACTATAAAACCCAGCCAAATCCTTCTCTTCAGGTGTCAGTAATCGATTGTTCCACAGACCATTATTATTCCAACGATTGAGTGTACTTAGAGACCAGTAATCAAAAATACTTGTGCGCCCATTTTTTCCGCTAAACCCCTCTTCATCCATACCTTTTTCACCAAATTCCTGCCCTGAATAAACCATTACAGGATTATTATTTATGCATGAAGTTACTATCATAGCAGCTTTACCCTTAGCACCATTTTTTAAGAAATAATCTGAGGCAATACGTTGTTCATCATGATTTTCCATAAAATTGAGCATTTTACCCTGAATATCTCCGACATTATTTAAAGTAAAGGAAATATCGGAAGAGGGCTTGTAACCGCATGATACATCACGAAGAACATCATAGAGTCCAACTTTATCATAAATATAATCGAAGCAATTATTGTCGATATATTCTCTGTAAAGTGAAGTGTTATATATTTCTGCAATGAATATAAATCCTGGATATTTTGTTTTAATCTGTGGTATAACCCAACGCCAGAAGGAAATAGGTACCATTTCTGCCATATCGCATCTAAAGCCGTCAACATCCTTTTCAGCCCAGAACATCATAATATCTCTCATCTTTTCCCATGTATCAGGAATAGGATCGAATAACTCTTCTTTGTTATTCATGTAGTCCACCCCATAATTAAGTTTCACTGTATCGTACCAATCATACTGAGTTGGTCGATTCGTAAAACAGTCATTCCCTGTAACTTTAGCTGGAAATTCCTTGTAACGTAAATCATTAATTCTTCCTGGAGGTATTTGAATTTCTAAAGATTTGTCAGGAAGATAATAGAAGTTATTTTTTTGTGAGAATGATTTAGAAGTATCATCATTGTATCCAAAATCAGAAATCCCATTTGGTTTACATATTGATTTATAATTTCTGGCAACATGATTTGGAACATTATCGATTATCACTTTCAGACCTGCATCATGTGTACGTTTTATAAGTTGCTCAAATTCAATCATTCTTTCTGGTACATTTTCAGCCAAGTCTGGATCTACATCATAATAATCTCGTATAGCATAAGGCGAACCGGCTTTACCTTTTATAATCTCAGGGTAATCTTTAGGGATACCATAAATACTGTAATCTGTAAATGATGCATGTGCAAGAACTCCTATATACCAAATATGCGTATAGCCATTATCTTTGATTTTTTTTAGTACATCCGAAGAAATACTGTTGAATTTACCACAACCATTTTCTTCAATAGATCCGTTTAATATATTTGCTTTGGAAATGTTACTAAACAGTCTTGGAAATAATTGATAAATGAAGTATTTTTTTTTCACACTAGTAATTTATTTTTTTTCTGATGCTTTCTATTTGTTTTTGTATATGTACAGTCCTTTCGTAATGTTTATGGCATTTTTCTACTATCTTCCAAGACTCTTTTTCACTTATTTTAATTGCTGCATGATGAAAACCTATCTCAGAGATAGTATCCATATTATTTAAATCAAACATGTTGTACTTTTCAATCCCTTTCACTTCAATAAGTATGTCACAGTATGTTCTATCAAAAATTGTGTTAGAATTTGACATAAGGTTAAATGTCCTTTCCATCATATTCCTTATATTATTTTTTTTTGCAGGTGGAATCATCAAAGAGACATTTAGACCAATAACGTATTTACATTTTTTTCGGATTACAGAAACCGGAAAGTTTTTAAGCAAACCACCGTCTACATAAGGATTTCCATGAATATACTGGGGATTAAAAACTACTGGTACGGAACATGAAGCAACAACAGCGTCTATAAGGTCATCTCCATTGCTAAATACTACAGTACATGCTCTGTTCCAATCGGTGGCCACAGCATAAAAGGGAATCTTTAGTTCCTCAAAACTATTAGCTCTTAGATTTTTTTTCAGGAAACCATGTAATCCTGTACTTTTAAGGAAACCTGCCTTTGGTATAGATAACTCAACAAACTCCCTAAATTCTTTCTTTTTAAAAAGTTCCCCAATCTCTTCGGGATGGTAACCATCAGCGTAAAAAACTCCAGCAAGTGATCCAGCACTAGTACCGGCAATTATATCAGGCTTTATTTCACACTTCTCCAATACTTTAAGTGCTCCCAAATGTGCAAATCCTTTAGCACCACCTCCGCTAAGTGCGTATCCCATAAAATGATCATAACTTTTCCCAAAGAGAGCCATATTACATTAATTATAATCTAATTTATTATATTACAAATATGCCATTTTTTTTGAAATAAACCACCTTTACTATTTATAGAATATTATTTATTAAATTTTAGAAACTAATAATTACAAAACACTAGTAGAACTTACGGTAAAATTCTTCTTTTAATTCTCTAATCGACATTTTCAATATCGGATGTACTACATTAGGAGCAATCTCACTTAATGGAATCAAAACAAATTCACGTTCATGAAATCTAGGATGTGGAATAGTAAGTTCAGGTGTATCAATTATCATGTTACCAGCCATAATAATGTCTATATCAATGATTCTGTCAGAATATTCATTTCTCAAACTCTTTTCCACCCTACCAATCTCTTTTTCAATACCCTGAGTGATTGCGAACAGCTTATAAATACTCATCTCAGATAACACTTCGCATGCTGAATTCACAAAGTAGTTATCAGATGTAAATCCTACGGGTGAAGAGTAAAAAAAAGCAGAAGAAGATTTTATTTCTCCTATCTCCTTTTCAATTTTATTGTAAGCTATTTTTATATTTTTTTCTTTATCACCGAGATTTGATCCAAGAGAAAGAAAAACAGAAAACACATCATTTCTTTTTTCTTCCATTAATATAATTAGTCAATGATAAGCATAGCATCTCCATAAGCACCAAAATGATATTTTTCTTTTATCGCAATATCATATACATCCATTATTCTCTCATAGCCTCCAAAAGCACATGTCATCATTAATAAAGTAGAATAAGGTAAATGGAAATTGGTTATAAGGCTTTTGGTAAGGGTGAAATCGTATGGAGGAAAGATAAACTTATTTGTCCAGCCTTCCCTCGGTTTCAGATGTCCATCAGTACTAACTGTAGTTTCTACGGTCCTAAGCACTGAAGTACCTACTGCACATATATTATGCCCTTCATCATACGCTTTATTTACTCTTTCACACAACTCTTCTGTGATGATGATTTGCTCAGATTCCATTTTATGTTTAGAGAGATCTTCAACATCAATCATACGATATGCACCTAGTCCGTTGTGAAGAGTAAGAAATCCATACTCAATATCTTTAAGTTGCATTCTTTTCATCAATTCCCGACTGAAATGCAATCCGGCTGCAGGAACTACAACAGCACCCTCATTTTCAGCGAAAATGTTTTGATATCTTTCAAAATCTTCTGGTTCGGCTCCACGTTCAAGATATTCAGGTATTGGTGTTTCACCAATCTGAAACAACTGTTTTTTAAACTCATCATAAGGTCCGTCATACAAAAAACGCAATGTTCTACCCCTTGATGTCGTGTTGTCAATAACCTCAGCAACTAACTCCTCGTTTTCTCCAAAATAAAGTTTATTACCTATTCGTATTTTTCTGGCTGGATTAACTAATACATCCCACAGATGCTGTTCAGGGTTTAATTCTCTTAATAGAAAAACCTCAATCTTAGCACCGGTTTTCTCTTTATTTCCATAAAGTTTTGCCGGGAATACTTTGGTATTATTGAATATAAAAAAATCCTTTGGATTAAAGTAATCCAAAACATCTTTAAAAACTTTGTGTTCAAGCTTATCTGAATTTCTGTGAACTACAAGTAACCGTGACTCATCGCGATGATGCGAAGGATATTTCGCGATAAGTTCATCCGGCAAATTAAATTTAAATTGCGAAAGTTTCATACGTTAAAAAAAATCCTGTATCAATTATTTATATGATCTGTTAAAAACCGATCAATTTCTTCCATTTTCAAACACTTTTCCAGTGTAATTTCCCCTACTCTTGTTCTTACTAGTCCTGTAAGATGTGCACCTGAATTCAAAGCAATACCAATATCTCTTGCAAGTGCTCTAATATAAGTACCTTTACTACATACAACACGAATGGTAATGTTCGGAAGATTGTAAGAAATCAATTCAATACTATCTATAACCAAAATTTTTGGTTTTAGTTCAACATTTTCATTTTTTCGTGCATATTCGTAAGCTCTTTTCCCATCTACCATTACCGCTGAGTATATGGGGGGTACTTGTTCAATAGTACCTATAAATTTTTTTAAAGTCCTCTCTACCAACTCTCTGTTTATATGCTCCGTTGGGAATACAGCATCAATCTCAGTTTCCAAATCAAAAGATGGCGTTGTAGATCCCAACATTATATCAGCAACATATTCTTTAGTGTGTAACTGAAGCTCTTCAATTAGTTTGGTTTTTTTACCTGTGCATATTGTCATTACACCAGTAGCAAGAGGATCTAAAGTTCCTGCATGTCCAACCTTTAACTTTTTTATTTTCAGCCTTTGACAAAGTTTAGCCCTTACAACTTTAACCACTCTAAAAGAAGTCCAGTGTAAAGGTTTATCGATATGCAATATTTCACCTTCGATAAAATCCATAAATAAAACGTTAAGCAAAAACTGTAAATAAAATTGTTGCAATTCCAACAACTGCACAATAAATTGCAAAATAAATCAATTTGCCTTTTCTCACTAAGTTGATCATCCATTTACAAGCTATACACCCAGATATAAAAGCAGCCAGAAAACCTGCAATTAAAGCAGTACTAGAAATCGTACCTGTAACATCAACTCCCTGGCTAAATTTTATTATATCAAGTAATGCCTCTCCTAATATTGGAGGAATTACCATAAGGAAAGAGAATTGTGCTAAACTAGCTTTCTGATTTCCCAGTAAAAGGCCTGTTGCTATGGTAGTTCCAGAACGTGATAAACCTGGAATTACAGCCACAGCTTGCGACAATCCAATAATAAAGGCATCTCTGTAACTTATCTCCTCTTTTTGGCGTGGTTTATAAAAATGAGAAAGTGTAAGTAAAAGTGCAGTAACAAGCAACATAATACCCACAATTATTACACCGGAACTGAAAATTGATTCAACGCTATCTTTGAAAAAGAATCCAATAATAGCAATTGGAATCATTGAAATAAGAATATTTATAGTATATTTTTTCTCATCATTCATTTCAAATTTAAACAGCCCTTTAAGAATCCAAACAACCTCTTTCCATAGGATTACTAATGTGCTGAGTACAGTTGCTACATGTACCATCACGGTAAATTTCAAATTTTCTTCCGGATTGATTCCAAACAGTGCAGAACCTATTGTTAGATGACCGCTGCTGCTCACAGGCAGATACTCTGTTAATCCTTGTAAAACTCCAAGTATAATAGCTTCAGGAATACTCATATTAAGTTATTTTTTAAAAGTACTCCTTTTACTATTTTTCAGCTTTGACTTCTTTTACCACTTTGTCTTTTGAGGGATATAATATACCGAAAACCATTAAAACAAAACCTATTAGACAAACAATAGGAGCTAGTTTTATTCGTCTAGCACTAAATATATCTTGTTCAAAACCGTTTTCAAATGACGTTGAAGGTCCAGTCATTAGTAGAAATCCTAAAATGATGATTAGAACTGCGACACCACAAATAATCAGATTTGTCTTGCTTAAAGCGATATTTTTTTGCGACATATTTAAAATTAATTTTTATACGTAATAAAGCTGATCCGACTTCATTTTCACATATTTGTTCACAGCAAATGCTGTTGCTATAGTTGAAATTATTACCCCTAAAAGAATTACTAATCCAAATATAATTATCAAATCAGTTGTAGAAACTAATGGCTGAATTTCAACGTATTCTTTACTAAAATAATAAAGCATTAAAAAGATAATCGCATCTGCCATTATCCCGGAAATAACTCCAGTGAAAATATTATTTTTTACAAATGGCCTTCTTATAAAACCTCCTGTTGCACCAACAAGTTTCATAGTGTTAATTATAAAGCGCTTAGAATAAACACTAAGGCGAATTGTATTTCTAATCAGTGTAAAAGAAATAAACATCAGTATCACAGAAAGTATGAGAAGAACAGTCATTACCTTTGACAGATTATTGTTAATCAAATCTATCGCCTCCTGTTGATAAAGCAAATCAGTTACATTATTATCACTCCGAATCACTTCATTAATGAGTGTTATACTATCATTATTAGCATATTCAGAGTGTAAAAATATTTCTATACAATCTTGTGCCGGATTGTATCCTAAAAGCTCCTCGGGATCTTCACCCAAATCTTTAATAAGTTGCTCCTTTGCTTCCTGTCTACTGATAAATCTTGTAGATTTAACAAATGGTCTCCCATCCAAATCCTTTCTAACTCTAGCAATTTCAGCGTCTGTAACATCAGGAGATAACATAACACTAAAGCTCATATTCTCCTTGACATATTTCGACATGCCATTACCCATGAAGATTATCAAAATTGTTAATCCCAATAAAACCAATACCAGCGAGATGCTGATCATTGATGTAATTTTTGCATTTAAAAACCTGGCAGTGGATACATTTTTCTTTCCGGACATACACTTGAGGTAAACTTAACCTTTTCCAAATGAACTGCAAAGTAATAAAATTTATTGCAGAAAAACAGTCTAAATGTGAATTATTATAGGAAAAAAACTTAAATTACTACTTAATAAAATTATCTTTT
>DHCC01000015.1:88875-94311 GCA_002398875.1 Bacteroidales bacterium UBA4912
GAAATATTGAAAAAGTTCACCTAAGTTTTATATTCAACTCCTTTGCTTTTTCAAGCATAAACTGAAATGCAGCATCATGTTCGTTAGGAATAATACCATCCAATATTGCTTCTTTTATAGTTGATTTCAGAATACCTACTTCTCTGCCTTGCTTAATATCAAAGATTTCCATAATTTCGTTTCCATCTATAGGTGGTTGAAAATTTCGGACACGATCTTTTTCTTCTATTTCCCTAAGTTTTCTTCTTACAATAGAGAAGTTATTCATAAACTTTTGAACTTTCACTGGGTTTTTAGAAGTAATGTCAGCTTCACAAAGAGTCATTAAATCATCAATATCATCGCTGGCATCAAAAAGCAACCTACGTACCGCAGAATCAGTAACTACATCCTCTACTAGTTGCATTGGACGCATATGCAGTGACACCATTTTTTGAGTATACTTCATCTTTTCATTCTGAGGAAGTTTCATTCGACGAAAAATTTTAGGTACCATCTTCTCGCCAATATAATTATGGTTATAAAATGTCCAACCAATTTTTGAATCCCATTTTTTAGTTACAGGTTTTGCAATATCATGCAATAAAGCCGACCAACGCAACCATAGGTTATCTGTTTTCTTTGAAATATTATCTAATACTATTAGTGTGTGGTAAAAATTATCTTTATGCCCCACCCCATCCTTTGTTTCAGCTCCTTTTAAAGCCGTCAGTTCAGGAAAAATGATTTCAAGAAGTCCTGTTTTATCAAGTAATATAAAGCCCATTGATGGCTTTGGTGACATAATAATTTTATTTAACTCATCCGTCACCCTTTCTCTCGAAACTATCTTAATTCTTTCTTTATTGCGTTCAAGAGCATCAAATGTATCAGGAAATATATCAAATCCGAGCTGTGAAGCAAAGCGTATAGCTCGCATCATTCTTAGTGGGTCATCACTGAAAGTTATATCAGGATCCAATGGAGTTCTAATTATCAACTCTTCCAAATCCTGCATGCCATTGAATGGATCAACCAACTCACCATATCTGTTACCATTCAAGCAAAATGCCATAGCATTTATGGTAAAATCGCGTCTCTTTTGATCATCTTCTAGTGTACCATCTTCAACAAATGGCTTTCGTGAATCGTGAGTATATGATTCTTTTCTCGCACCAACAAATTCAATATCGTATTTTTTGTATTTTATTTGTGCTGTGCCGAAAGTTTTAAATACAGTAATCCGAGTGTTTCTCCCTAACTTTTTTGCAACAGCTTCTGCTAGTTCAATTCCCTTACCTACTGTAACAATGTCAATATCATTAGATGGTCTATAAAGGAAAAAATCACGCACATAACCACCTATAAGATAACACTCTACCATCATTTCATCAGCAGTCTGTGATATTAACCTAAAAATATCCTTATCTAAATTTGATCGTATCTCCTCCTGAGATATGTCCATAATTCACAATTAATTTACTGTTACGAATTGCAAAATTACAATAATTGAGCCTTAAAACAGCTTTTTATGATAAATAAATTTTGTAAGTTTGTGTAATAGTATAATCATGTAAATAATGCGCTTTCCTAACCATACCATATTTTTAATGCTATTAGCAGTTCTGGTTTCTTCCTGTTCAGGACGCAACAGAAGCGCTAAAAAATATCTTTCTGAAGCTGAATTAGCCTATATCGAAGGAAACTATTCGTTAGCTAAGCTGAAGATAGACAGTATAAAAATCCTTTTTCCTAAATCTTTTGATGAGATAAATTCAGGTTTCAATTTGATGCAGGAGGTTCGCATGGCTGAGAATTTAAGGAACGTACAATATTGTGATTCTATGCTGCATGAAAATTATAGCCAACTTAACGAAATGCTTAATAATTTTGATTTTATTCGTGATGATCGTTATCAGGAATTCGGCGAATATTATCCCAAAATTTATCCACATAAAGCTTCATTAAACCGTAACGGCCTTCGTTCAGGTGTCCGGGAAAAAGGATCTTTATTCATAGAAAGTATCCTCTCAGGATCAGCAATAAAGCATAATCAAATAAGAGCAGTTTCAGATGATGGCAGTTACGCCGAGACAAATATTGTAACTTCTGACGGACTCAATTATCGTTTTAATACACTAGAAAAAGCATACGAAATTGTCAGATATAGTGGTAGCGATGAAAATGGAGTTGCACAGTATATCTACACCCATCGTGATAAACCAATAACCTTAAAATTTATCGGAAACCGAACAATTTCAACCACTCTATCAAATGATGCCAAACAAGGTGTTTCCCAATCTTTTGAATTATCTAATCTATTGTTAAGTATTGAACAACTCAAACTTGAGAAAGAAAAAAGTGAAGTTTTAATTCGCTATCTCGAAAGTAGAAAAGAATAATTAAATCACATCCTTTCCTTGTAAACTACTATTAAATTACTAACTTTGCCATCGAAAAGTTGGTGTTATCTGTTTCACTAAGGCTTCGAAACAGATAATGAAAAGGGAATCAGGTGAAAATCCTGAACAGACCCGCTGCTGTAAGCTCCATTTAAGTGCTGAATACACACCTTTTGCCACTGAACATAATGTTCGGGAAGGCATTCAGACACCGGAGTAAGTCAGAAGACCTGCCAACAGATTCAGATTAAGTTACATTGCTTTCGGGGAATAAAGCATGAAAACGACACGAAACTCTATTTATTACGTGCTTCTTTTTCAAAATGCTTTACCGAAATTAATTCGGTACAGATGAATTTGTTAAAACTGAAATTACTTTGTTTATTTACTGCAATAGTGTCAATTAATTGTTTATTGTCACAAAATATTGCTGATTCACTTTACTTGCCTGAACTGGTCATTACTGAGAAAACCGGAGATAAGAAAATACGCTCTACTACCCCTTTACAGATTTTGTCTAATAATACTATACAAAACCTTAATGCATTACAAATTTCTGATGCAGTAAAACATTTTTCAGGTGTAACTGTAAAAGATTATGGAGGAATTGGCGGATTAAAAACTATATCAGTTCGCGGTTTTAGTGCAAATCACACTGGAATTAATTATAATGGTATTGCGGTGTCAGATGTGCAGTCTGGCCAAATTGACATTGGACGTTTTTCAATAGAAAACGTTGAAAATATAACTCTTAACAGTGGTCAAAATGACAGAATTTTTCTTCCGGCAAGAGCATTTGCTTCATCTTCCAGCCTAAGCATTAATTCAAAAGAGCCTAAATTCGAAAACAACAAAAAGAATAATGGAAAATTCTCGATCAAAGGTGGTTCTTTCGGACTATTTAATCCTTCATTTAATACAAACCTAAAATTATCGGATAAGTTTTCAGCATCTTTCAGTAGTGAGTTTACATTGGCAAATGGCAATTATCCATATATCCTTCATTATGGAGATGCCGATAGAGACAGTTCTTCAATTGAACAACGCCAAAATAGTGATGTAAAAAATCTCCGATTAGAAACAGGACTTTATGCTGATTTTTCACAAGACACAAAAGGTTATATTAGTTTATATTACTATCAATCTGAAAGAGGACTACCCGGCGCTACAATTTTCTATAATACCGAAGGATTTTCAAAACAACGTTTGTGGGATAATACATTTTTCACACAAGGAAATTTAGAACACACCTTTTCCAGGAAATGGATTATTCAGGTAAATGCAAAATACAACCGAGGATATCTAAAATACCTTGATCCAACTTATCTAGGTGAAGAAGGAAAGATTGAAGATATCTTTACGCAAAATGAAATATATGGGTCGATTGCTGCTCTCTACAGGGCTTTAGAAAATGTTTCATTCTCATTTTCGACTGATATTACAAATGCAAACATGCATTCCAACAGAAGCAATTTTGCTGTACCATCACGTTTAACATCACAGTCGGTAATAGCTGCTAAGTGGGTAAATGAACATATCATAGCAACTTCTAGTCTTCTTTACACCCAGACCTTTGAGTCGGTCAAAAAAGGAAATGCTGCCATAAACAGAAAAAAACTAACTCCCCATATAAGTATATCTGCTAAACCTTTCAACGATCTGGACTTAAGATTCAGAGCATTTTATAAGAACAGTTTTCGTCTTCCAACATTCAATGATCTATATTATCCTTCAATTGGATATCGTGATCTAAAACCAGAGGATGCAAACCAGTTCAATTTTGGAATAACATACGGCAATTCAAACAGTTCTATTAAAGATAATTTATTCAACAACTTAACACTTTCTGCTGATGCTTATCATAACCGTGTAAACAATAAAATTATTGCCTACCCAAGTGGTAATCTGCATCAATGGACCATGCTAAATATGGGTAAAGTCCACATTAATGGAATTGATTTTTCAGCTGAAAGTACTATAAATATCACACAAAACAGACCTGTTACACTCGGTGTTTCATATTCTTTTCAACAAGCCGTTGACAAAACTAATCCAGATAAGAGTACCTGGAATCATCAGATTCCTTATACCCCACAGCATTCCGGTTCTTCAAGGGCTCTGTTTCAACTACCATGGTTAAATATAGCTTACACACTGATATGGTCAGGTGATAGGTATACAAACGCTTATAATAGCAAAGAGTTTCGTATTGCAGGTTATTTTGACCATTCAGTATCATTATCCAAAGGAATTAAAGTAAAAAACGGCAGTGTAAATTTTAGTCTCGAGGCATTGAATATCGCTGGCAAAAACTATGAGATTATACTCAACTACCCTATGCCGGGTCGTTCTTACAGATGGAATATTTCTTATAATTTTTAGTACACTAACTCAATAAAAATACAATTATGAACAACAAATTTTTATTTCTGACACTTACATTAATCACAACTATTTTATTTTTTTCTTGTTCTGATATTGACAAGCCAATTGAAACTGAACCTACTAACAATAAAACATTGTTTATACTTAGCGAAGGTGATTTTTATGGAAACAACAGTACTTTAGCCAAATTTGATATCGAAACAGGTAATGTCATAAAAGAATATTTTCGAGAGGTAAACAAACGTGGACTAGGTGCCGTAGGTAACGATATGTTGCAATATGGTTCAAAACTATATATAGTAATGAATGTATCAGAAACTATTGAAGTTGTAGATGCTGCAACAGGTATTTCAATTCGTCAGATTTCTATGAAATCAGATAATGGAGGAAACAGACAACCTCGTCAGATTGCTGCCCATGGAGGCAAAGTTTATATAACTTCTTATGATGATACAGTCACACGTATTGATACAGTTACTTTTGAGAAGGATGCCATTGTTGAAGTTGGTATGGACCCCGATGGAATTGAAATCAGCAACAACAAAATTTTTGTAGCAAATTCAGGAGGACTTAACTATTTAAATGGTTATAATAACACCCTCTCAATAATTGATATTACAAATTTTACAGTTGAAAAGGAAATAGAAGTTGGAGTTAATCCAACCAATCT
>DHCC01000015.1:94499-96893 GCA_002398875.1 Bacteroidales bacterium UBA4912
GGAAAAGATAGTCGTGGTAATGTATATTTATCTTCACTTGGAGAATATGGCAAAAATAATGGAATGTTTCAAAAAATATCTTCAAATGGAGAAGTAACTATTATCGATGGAATAAGCTCTCCCGATAAGTTCGTTATATTCGAAAACAAGGCTTACATCATCCATGGTAATTATGAAAGCTCATATAGCGTCTTAGTATACGACTGTCTTACAGATCAGATTGTTACAGATAATTTCGTAACAGATGATACAGAAATGGGTTTTATTTACAGCATTGCTGTTGATGAAAATTCAGGTGATATTTTTATCATGGAGGCCAATTTTGCAACTCCGGGCACAGTATACTGTTTCAATAAAGAAGGAAAATTGAAATATGAAATTCCTGCAATCGGACTATACCCTAAATCCATTGCTTTTAATTAAACAAAAAAAGCTGTACACGATTAAAGCGTACAGCCTCTTTACTTTTATTTATTATTTTGATAGAAGGTATTCCAAGTGATTGGCGTACCTTTTTTTTATTCTAGTTCAGATCGCGAATTATTCTTCCTTTTTAGATAGAATATTTCAGTTTCATCTTTTGAGTCACGAACAATTTCTACAAGTTCAAAACCCTCTCTGCTTAAAAGGTTTAATGCATCAATCATTCCATTAAAAGATATTGGTCTACGTCTCTCATCAGCTATCTGAGGTGTTCGTCCACCATGACCCCAATCAATGCGTACAGTTATTTTTGAACTTAGCAGTGGACCTGAATCCGACCACACTCTTATATAATCAGCTTCGATTTCACTAATTGGCGTTTCATTTGCATATTGTGCATTAGCAGCCATAAAGCACCCCATCGTTAAAAGAAGAAGTAATAGTAATTTTGTTTTCATCTTGCTTTAATTTTATAATGTTTTTATGTGAAATCAATAATCAACAAACCAATTAATCAAGCTTCAATACAGCAAGAAATGCCTTTTGAGGTACTTCCACATTTCCAACTTTCTTCATACGCTTTTTACCCTCTTTTTGCTTCTCCAGCAGCTTTCGTTTACGTGAGATATCCCCACCATAACATTTAGCAGTAACATCTTTTCGAACAGCTTTTACTGTCTCTCGTGCAACAATTTTAGCTCCAATAGCCGCCTGAATAGCAATATCGAACTGTTGACGTGGAATAAGCTCCTTTAACTTTTCGCACATCCTGCGGCCAAAGTTTTGGGCATTGTCAAAATGTGTAAGGGTGGAAAGTGCATCTACCGGTTCACCGTTAAGCAAAATATCCAGTTTTACCAGTTTAGATGGGCGGTAATCATGCATGTGGTAATCAAATGATGCATAACCTTTCGAAATACTTTTCAGCCTATCATAAAAATCAATTACGATTTCACCAAGAGGTATATCGTAAATAATTTCAATTCGGTTGCCTGATATATAGTTCTGCTTAATAAGTTCACCTCTTTTACCTAAACAAAGTGTCATTATAGGACCGATATAATCGGTGAATGTTATCACAGATGCACGAATATATGGTTCTTCAATTCTATCAATAAGAGTAACGTCAGGCAGTCCTCCTGGATTATGCACCTCTTTCATGGTTCCCTTTTTATCATATACATGATAAGAAACGTTAGGGACCGTTGTGATAACGTCCATATCAAATTCCCGTTCCAGACGCTCCTGAACAATTTCCATGTGGAGTAATCCTAGAAAACCACATCTGAAACCAAAACCAAGAGCTACGGATGACTCAGGTTGAAACGTTAATGAAGCATCATTAAGTTGCAGTTTCTCAAGTGATGACCGAAGATCTTCAAAATCTTCACTTTCAATAGGATAAACTCCTGCAAAAACCATAGGTTTTACCTCTTCAAAGCCTTCAATTGCTTTTGAAGCGGGTCGTTTAACATGTGTGATAGTATCCCCTACCTTAACCTCTTTCGAAGTTTTAATACCAGAAATAATATATCCCACATCACCACACCTTACTTCATTTCTTGGCTCCATTCCAAGTCTAAGTATACCTACCTCGTCTGCTTCATACTCTTTACCGGTATTGATAAATTTCACCAGATCATCTTTTCTGATTACTCCATTCACAATCTTAAAATATGCAATGATTCCACGAAATGAGTTGAATACCGAATCGAAGATCAATGCCTGTAAAGGCGCCTCAGAATCACCTTGTGGAGCAGGAACCCGCTCAATTATTGCTTTTAAAATCTCTTCTATTCCTACACCTGTCTTCCCACTTGCACGAATGATTTCTTCTCTCGGTGTACCCAGAAGTTCTACAATCTGATCTTCTACCTCTTCAGGCATAGCACTGTCAAGGTCAATTTTATTTATTACCGGTATAATCTCTAAATCATGTTCAATAGCCATATAGACATTAGAAATAGTCTG
>DHCC01000015.1:97147-99657 GCA_002398875.1 Bacteroidales bacterium UBA4912
ACTTCGTACGAGAAGTCAACGTGTCCGGGGGTATCAATTAGATTCAATATATATTTCTCACCTTCGTATTCATAGTCCATCTGAATAGCGTGACTCTTTATCGTAATGCCTCGTTCGCGCTCAAGATCCATGCTGTCAAGCACCTGCGACTGCAAATCCTTACCTTCAACTGTTTTTGTAAACTCCAGCAAACGGTCTGCAAGAGTGCTTTTTCCATGATCAATATGAGCTATGATACAAAAGTTTCTTATATTCTTCATCTATAATTTAATCCATCCTTTCTTTTTCCTATTCTAAAAAACAGGAACAAGTGTAATTTTTATTCCAAACAAATTTTAAACTTTATACCTAATTAAAATTCTGCATTATTAGGCGTTCTTGGGAATGGTATAACGTCACGAATATTGGTCATTCCCGTTACAAAAAGCATAAGTCTCTCAAATCCGAGACCAAATCCTGAGTGAGGAGCAGTACCAAACTTACGCGTCTCCAAATACCACCAGATAGGCTTTGTATTCATACCAAGTTTCTGCACATGACTCATCAGTTTATCATAATCTGCTTCGCGTTCCGAACCACCTATAATTTCACCAATCTTAGGAAAAAGCACATCCATTGCACGAACAGTTTTTCCATCTTCGTTCTGTTTCATATAGAACGATTTTATCTCTTTTGGATAATCAGTTAAAATTACCGGACGTTTAAAATGATTCTCCACAAGGTAACGTTCATGTTCAGACTGCAAGTCTGCACCCCAGTAAACAGGAAATTCAAATTTATGTCCCGACTCCTCAAGTATTTTTACACCTTCAGTATAACTCAGACGAACAAAATCATTTTCTACAACAAAAAGCAGTCTGTTTACCAGTTCCTTGTCATACATGCTTGCGAGAAAATCAATATCATCCCTGCAATTATCAAGCGCATAACGAATCAGGTATTTCAAAAAATCCTCTGCCAGATCCATATTATCGTTGATATCGTAGAAGGCAACTTCAGGTTCAATCATCCAGAACTCTGCAAGGTGGCGTGGAGTGTTTGAATTTTCCGCACGGAATGTTGGACCAAATGTATAAATTGCACCTAAAGCCATTGCTCCAAGCTCTCCTTCGAGTTGCCCGGAAACGGTCAAATTAGTTTGCATTCCAAAAAAGTCCTCAGAGTAGTCTATCTTTCCCTCGTTATTTCGTGGAAGATTATTTAAATCCAAGGCAGTAACTTCAAACATTGAACCTGCTCCTTCTGCATCAGAAGCTGTAATAATTGGAGTGTGAAAGTAGTAAAATCCTTTATCGTTGAAATATTTATGAATTGCAAACGACATGTGGTGACGCATCCTAAAGATCGCTCCGAAAGTGTTTGTACGTGGACGTAAATGCGCTATCTCACGCAAAAACTCCAGTGAATGACCTTTCTTTTGTAATGGATAAGTAGTAGGATCAGCCGGTCCATATATTTCAACCTCAGTTGCCTGAATTTCAACAGTCTGTCCCTTACCCTGCGATTCAACCAGTTTTCCGTTCACATTAATACATGCACCTGTAGTAATTGGCTTCAGAAACTCTTCACCAAACTGTGCTATATCTATAACAATCTGAATATTACTGATCGTTGAACCATCATTCAATGCTACGAATCCCACGTTTTTATTACCTCTGCGGGTACGAACCCACCCTTTTACATTTATCTCCTCTCCGAAACTGTTAAGCTTTAATGCTTCCGAAATTTTTGTCCTTTTAATCTGTTTCATAATCAACGATTAATCTCCCAACAGAGACTTTTTTTTTGCAAAAATATTTTTTATCTCTGCACTTTGTAGCAGAAATCAAATTTTAATTAATTAGTTAGGAATTGTGGCTATAAATTCACCACAATCCCAATTGAGTTTTATATATGGTTAATCAAAAGCTCCCATTCTGAGCATGTTTACTTCTTGCTCTGTAAGATAACGCCATTTGCCGCGTGATAGCTTTTTCTTTGTTAAACCTGCGAAATATACTCTGTCTAGTTTCAAAACTCTATATCCCAGTTTCTCAAACATCCTGCGAACTACTCGATTTTTGCCTGAATGTATTTCGATACCTACCTGAGTAAGATCTTCTTCAGTCACATAACTTATAGCATCAGCATGAATCTCACCATCCTCAAGCTCTATACCATCAGCCAAAGCTTGCATATGCTCCATTGCAACCGGTTTATCCAGCCATACCTGATAGATTTTTCTCTTTTCGTACTTAGGATGTGTTAATTTAGAAGCCAGGTCGCCATCATTAGTAAGTAAAAGCACACCAGTTGTGGCCCTATCAAGCCTTCCCACCGGATATATCCTTTCAGTTGCTGCACTTTTCACTAACTCCATAACCGTTTTACGGTTCTCAGGGTCATCAGTTGTAGTTACAAAACCTTTCGGCTTATTCAGCAAAACGTAAACTTTGCTTTCAAGTTGTACTGGCTGGTTATTAAACCTAACCTCATCTGCACGTGCAATCTTTGTTCCAAGTTCGGTAATT
>DHCC01000015.1:99982-100283 GCA_002398875.1 Bacteroidales bacterium UBA4912
AGTAGTTTTATAATTTGAACTCTGAGATTGATTACCCCAGCTACGGTTGCCATAACCGCCGCCACTTGGTCCGCGTTGTTGTGACTGTACCCTTTCACCAACTCTCGGGCGTCTTTTTCTTGCGCCACTTTCATTTTCACTGTATGAACTACCCTGAGAACGCTCTCCTCTGTTTTGATTATATGATCTATCAGAGTGATAACCTTCTTGCTGTGTTCTTCGCTCATTTCCCTGGCTGTTTCTGTTAGGGGAAGCGTGTCTCTCATTGTGCGCGCTGTAAAAACTTCTTTTTGGGCGCGAT
>DHCC01000015.1:100424-102183 GCA_002398875.1 Bacteroidales bacterium UBA4912
TTGTTTGTTGTCATTGTTGCATTTTGTTTTGTCTTAATAATGAAACCTCACGGTTTTTTAATTTTACATAAAACAGGACCGGCCATCATGTAACGGAACAACCGGCATTGGATTTTCCTTAATTTGTATTTACATTACATTCAATAAATAATAGTTCTTTTATATCCCAGTATAGGATTGAGGTGTAATCGCTTTTAGCTCCTTCTTTACGCTGTCATTTACATCCAGTTTATCTATAAATTCAGCTATGCTATCTTTAGTTATATGTTTGTTAGTACGAGTAAGTTCTTTTAAAGCTTCATAAGGTTTAGGATAACCTTCGCGCCTCAGTATTGTCTGTATTCCTTCGGCAACCACTGCCCAATTATTTTCCAGATCTTTTTCTATTGCATCTTTGTTTAATAACAATTTATGAAGTCCTTTTGTTGTACTTTTTATTGCAATTAATTCATGTGCCATCGGTACACCAATATTGCGTATAACAGTTGAGTCCGTTAAATCACGCTGCAACCTTGAAACAGGTAGTTTGGCAGACAGATGTTCAAGTAATGCATTAGCAATCCCAAGATTACCCTCTGCATTTTCAAAATCAATAGGATTTACCTTATGTGGCATAGCAGATGAGCCCACTTCACCCTCCTTAATCTTCTGTTTGAAGTACTCCATAGAGATATATTGCCATACATCCCTGTTAAAGTCAATAAGAATTGTATTAATACGCTTCATAGCATCAAACGATGCAGCAAAAGCGTCATAGTTCGATATCTGAGTAGTATACTCCTCTCTTCTCAGGTTGAGCTTTTCAAATAAAAATTCGTTACCGAACTGTTTCCAGTCAATTTCAGGATAAGCCACATTATGTGCATTGAAATTACCTGTAGCACCTCCAAATTTCGCTTTCGCGGGAATATGTTTCAGCACCTCCAACTGGTTTGACAACCTGTATGAAAACACTTTCATTTCCTTTCCTAAGCGTGTTGGTGAGGCAGGCTGACCGTGAGTTCTGGCCAACATAGGAATATCTTTCCACTCATCAGCTTTAGTATCAATCAATGATATCAACGCCTCCATTTCCGGAATATATACAATCTCCAGTGCATCGCGCCACATCATAGGAGTTGCAGTATTATTTATATCCTGGGAAGTAAGCCCAAAATGAATAAATTCCTTCTGTTCAGAAAGGTGTAATTTATCAAATTTCTCTTTCAGGAAATACTCCACAGCCTTCACATCGTGGTTAGTGATCTTCTCAATCTCTTTAATATCTTGAGCATCATCCTCATCGAATCCTTTGTAAATATCTCTTAGCAGATCAAACTGATTCTCATCAACATTCTGCAGAGAGTTAATACCCGCTTCGCAGAGAGCAATAAAATATTCGATTTCTACCTGTACACGGTATTTTATTAGAGCATACTCAGAAAAAAACGGAAAAAGAATTTCTGTTTTATCTCTGTATCTTCCGTCAATCGGTGAAATAGCTGTCAGTCGGTTTAAGTTCATTATATTATATACCTCTTTTGATGTTACAAAAATAGTGATAATAATAGAGTCATAAAAATTTTGATAAAAATATTTGAAAATATTTTGTTGCATTCAAAAAAGAGTCTATCTTTGCATCGCTTTTCAGGAAAACAACTACTCATAGAGATGAGAAATTAAGAAGAGTAAATATTAAAAAAAGGGCGATTAGCTCAGCTGGTTCAGAGCGCCTGCCTTACAAGCAGGATGTCGGCGGTTCGAATCCGTCATCGCCCAC
>DHCC01000014.1:0-4828 GCA_002398875.1 Bacteroidales bacterium UBA4912
TCACCAATCTTTTCAGCTCTTACCTCAATTTTAGGTTCTTTTATCCCTTCACAAGCCTCCATTGCATTCTTCAAAAGATTCAACAGCAACTGCTCTACCATACCTTTATCAGCATTCAAAATCAATTGTTCAGGATAAACTTCATAAGAAAAATCAATCCCGTTTGGTGAAGTAAGTTGTTGCAGTGAAGTCAGCATCGGTTTTAGAGCTATAGGCTGTAATGTAGGCTGCGGTAGCCGGGTAAGTTTACGATAATTCTCTACAAATGAAAGCAATCCCCTACTTCGCCTGTGGATGGTTTCCAAAGCCTGTTTCATTATTTTGTACTCCTCAGTCTCATTTTCCTTGTCAACTTCACGCTCAGCAAGCGTTTCAGAAAGAGATATAATTGGTGCTATACTGTTCATAATTTCATGAGTAAGTACACTGATAAGTTTCTGCCAAGCCTTATTCTCAGCCTCCTCCACCATGGAATCTTGAGTTCGTGTTCTAAACATCTCCAAAGCCTCGTTCATCTCCTCCATTAATCTGTCGAGCTCATCATTAGAATGATAAGTATTGAAATGTGTAGTATAATCAGCATTTCTTATCCCTCCAATCATACGACCCATCCTCTCAATCAGCTTTTTACGATCATAATAAAGAGAAACAGCAATAGCAACAATTCCAATTAAAATAAAAAGAGTAGAAAAATAAAAACCATTCCAGAATAGCCAAGCGCCGCCTAATGATAACAATACTATTACCGCTATTTTCAAAAAGAATATATGTTTGGATTTGATCTTCATTTATAGACCATACTTTTCTATCTTCCTGTAAAGAGTAAACCTCGATATCCCAAGCAATTCGGCTGCATGATTCATATTACCTTCGGCTTTAATCAATGCATTTTCAATTGCTTTCATTTCAAGCTGCTCCAGATTAAGATTAGCCTCCTTAAGCTTCCTTGAAGGAGGTGGCTTCAAAATAAAATCGTCAGATGTAAGAGTGAACCCGGATGATAAAATTACTGCCCTTTCTATTGCATGTTGCAGCTCACGAACATTTCCCGGCCACGAATATTCATTCAGCTTTTTGATTGCAGACGAAGATATATTTCTGATATCTTTCTTATATTTCTTTTTATACCTGTCAAGAAAAAAATCAGCAAGAAGCTCAATATCACCTTTCCTTTCTCTGAGCGGAGGAATATGAAGTTCAACTGTATTTATCCGATAAAGAAGATCCTGACGAAAATCACCAGTTGCAACCATCTTATGAATGTCAGCATTAGTTGCGCAAATCAATCGTACGTTAATTGATACAGGTTTAGTAGATCCCAATCTTATAATTTGCTGCTTTTCAATAGCACTCAACAATTTTGCCTGCATTGCAGGTGATAAATTACCAATCTCATCGAGAAAAAGAGTTCCCCCGGCAGCAATTTCAAACCTGCCCGGTTTCTCATTCCTGGCATCAGTAAAAGCACCTTTCTCGTGACCAAATAGTTCGCTTTCAAACAATTGTTCAGGAATACTCCCGAGATCAATATGAACAAAAGGCTTTCCTGTACGCGGTGAAGTCTGATACAGAAGATTGGCAAACAGATCTTTGCCTGTGCCGTTTTCGCCAAGTATAAGTATATTAGCATCAGTATCTTTTAACTTCTCAACCGTTTCAAAAAGCGACTGTATAGCTTCACTCTCACCTATTATTTCAGGATAAGCACGATTGCTCTCAAGCGCCGCCACTTTTTGTTTAAGATTAGTGACCTCCTTGCGACTATTTCTAAGTTCAACAGCAGAAGAAATTGTAGCCAGTAATTTCTCCCTCTCCCATGGTTTAGGAATAAAATCAGTTGCTCCCGCCTTAATCGCCTGAACAGCCTTTTCCATATCCGCATAAGCCGTAATAAAGATAACCACCATATCAGGATCAGCCTTCTTTATCTTTTTAAGCCAATTAAAGCCCTCCAAGCCGCTGTCTGCATCTTTGTTGAAGTTCATATCCAGCAGGATCACATCTGGCTCAAAAGTCTGCATAAAATGCTCAATCCGCTCAGGCTTGGATGTTACTTTCACCTTTTCCACAAAAGGTTGCAACAGCAAATTCAGTGCGAAAAGTATGTCCTCGTTATCATCAACTATTAATATTTTGCCTTGCTTTTGCATTAAATGAAGATTATTATTCTTGATTATTTTCCAGAAACATCCAAACTTCAACTTTGAAATATCCTGTCTGTTTAAACAGTTTTTCAAAGATATGTAAAATAACTATTGAATGTATGTGCGAAAACGAACTTCTTTTGTGCGGAAACGAACAGTAATTCAAATTTCCAATTCCTCAATATAGCTATATATCAAGTATATACCTATTTGGCACACACTTTGTTTATGTCAAAGTAGGAATCTATTTATAATGAAACAAATTATAGTTTTATTTTTATTTTCATTTTCAATAGGGCAATCCATAGCGCAAGACACGCTTCGTCTTACCCTGGACGAAGCGGTCGCGCTAGCCCGAAATCAATCGCCACAAGCAGTCGCCGCTCGGCATCAATACCGTGCATCCTACTGGAACTGGCGCTCACACAAAGCTAATTATCTGCCCAGTGTAACGCTTAACACATATTCCACGTTAAATCGCTCAATCAGCTCAGTAACCCTGCCCGATGGAAGTGATAGTTTTGTTCACCGTAATCAACTTCTGAATGATGGAGCTATTACCATAAACCAAAACATCCCACTCCTTGGAGGCAGTATATATATGAGAACAGGACTGCAGCGACTCGATCTGTTTACAGATAATACACTGTCCTATAAATCAACACCTGTAGTAATCGGTTACTCACAAAATCTCCTGGGTTACAATTACCTTAAATGGAATAAAGAAATAGAACCTATACGATATTCACAAGCCCAAAAAGCTTACACCGAAACACAAGAACTTGTAGCAGCCACGGCAGCTATGAAATTTCATCAGCTGGCTCTGGCACAAAACAGCTGGCAATCGGCAGCCTATAATTATGCAGCTGCAGATACGTTGTATCAATATGCTGAAGGCAGATATGAAATAGGAACCATCACAGAAAACGAAATGCTGCAACTGGAGATTAACTATCTCTCTGAGCAAACAAATATGATGAATGCCCGTATCGAGATGGATGATATGATTCTCGATCTTCGAAGTTTTCTGGGAATAACTAATAATATTGAGATTGAAGTGCAAGTAAGTGATAACATTCCAAACTTCATGGTTCCGGTGGAAGAGGCTGTATATTATGCTCATGAAAACAGCCCGGATATAGAATATTATACACTCCGCGAACTCGAAAGTGAGAGTGCAGTTGCAAGAGCAAAAGCATCACGAGGATTAAAAGCGGATTTATATGCAGAGTTCGGCCTTTCTCAAACCAACAGTAACTTCAGGGACTCATACAGAAACCCTTTAGATCAGCAATTGGTGAGCTTAGGGATACGTATTCCAATACTCGACTGGGGCGTTGGCAAAGGTCAGATAGAAGTGGCAAGAAGCAATCTCGAGAAGGTGAAAATTGATATGGAACAGGCAAGAACAGATTTCGAAGCCAATGTAATAAAAATGGTAAAACAGTTCAATTTGCAGGCAGATAAAGTAGCAATAGCATATAAAACAGCCGATCGTGCCGTACGCAGAAACAATGTGGCCTACCGTCTGTATCTGCTTGGCAAATCAAGTGTACTCGACCTTAATTCAGCTGTTGAAGAAAAGGATCGTTCTCAACAAGCATATATCAGGGAACTACAAAATTACTGGAGCCTGTACTACGGCATACGCAGTATCACAGGCTATGATTTTGAAAACAATAGTAAGATTATTCAAACTGAAAATGGACAATAAAGATACATTTCATGAATCGCGTGACTCCTCTATGGATAAGGCACTTCCAAAGAGATCCGTCTGGCAGAAGTACAAATACTATATTCTTGGCGGAACAGCATTTATAGCATTTCTTGTGTATGTACTTCTTGCAGTTTCAGGAGGTCGTAAATTACGTGTAAACAGCGAAAGGATTGTTATTGCCGATGTAACAGAAGCACCCTTTCTTGATTATGTAGATGCGGAGGGTATCATTCAGCCCATTCTTACTATAAAACTCAATGCACTTGAATCAGGAATGGTCCAACAAATCGTTGCAGAAGAGGGCACTATGCTTCATCAGGGTGACACCATTATGACACTTCAAAACCCTGAACTTGAGCGCACAATAGAAGAGCAACAGGCAGAATGGGAATCGCAACGCATACTTTATCAGGAGAAAAGGCTTGAAATGGAGCAAAAATCCCTACTTTTGAAACAACAAACACTTCAGGCAGAATATGAACTCAGCAGACTGGAAAAAGACTATGCTCTGGGAATAGAAGAATTTAATATGGGTGTGAAAAGCAAAGCACAACTTGATGTACAACATGAAGAATATATCTATAAAACCAAAAACACTGCACTCCAACTGGAAGGATTGCGTCACGACAGTGCAGCAACCATACTAAGACGCGAATTGATGAACAACGACCTGGAAAGAGCACGTAAAAACTCCACTCATGCAGGCAAACGCATGGATAACATGGTTGTCAGGGCACCAATAAGCGGTCAGCTAAGTTTCTTAAACGTAACACTTGGTCAGCAGGTCAGACAATCAGAAAACATTGGTGAAATAAAAGTGATGGACAACTTTAAAATCAGAACACAACTAAGTGAGTATTACATTGATAGAGTAATGGTAGGACTGCCTGCATCAGTAACCTATCAGGGAGAGAAATACCCGCTTAAAGTATCAAAAGTAGTACCTGAAGTAAGAGACCGCCAGTTT
>DHCC01000014.1:5252-7751 GCA_002398875.1 Bacteroidales bacterium UBA4912
TATGCAAATTTTGGAGATGCTGATGAGCTAATTATTAAATAATTGCACCTATGATTAAACACTATCTAAAAGTAATTTCCAGAGAAATCCAACAAAATTGGTTTCGCTTTCTGCTTAATACACTTGGTATCTCTGTTGGATTACTTATTTTCTCGTTTACCTATTTTCTTTTGCTCAAAGCACGTGGAAAAGATGTTACTTCTTTTAAGAATCATGATAGAATTGTGCAGATTACAAATAGTGATAGTAGCGGAGAAAAGACTTATCCGGTTACAAATGACGATATAAATCGGATAATGAGACTTTGCATTTCTGATTTTGAAACAGTAGCAACTATTTCGCCTGTCCCTTTTGATGGTTATGTGAATGTTGAAAGACCAACCGGCGACTTTTTACCACACTCTACCTCATGGATCAGGTCGGTAAATGATGAATTTTTTGATATATTCAATGCCGAATTCCTGCAAGGAAACAATTTGTATTGGGAGAATAAAACTGCGGTACTAAGTAAATCTTTTGCAGAAAAACTATTTGGCAATGAGAATCCAATTGATAAGAACATCGAGCTAACAGATAAGACACATCATATTTTTGAAGTATACCGCGTCGTAGGTGTAATAAAAGATATTTATGTGGATGCCATGGGTGCTGATATTTATATTTCAGACTCGGAGGTTACAACTTCACCACGTGTTTTTGCCTTGCTAAATAATAAATCAACAACTGAAATAGTAAATCAACAATTGAAAAATATTCCAAGAGTTAATGGTTTTGATAGTCAATTAATTCCAACTGCTAAACCAATATCTCAAAAGAAGAGTTTTTTAAATCAATATGATCCATTTGCAGTTGGTTTAGTTTTGCTGTCACTTTTGGTCTTACTTTCTGCAATAATTAACTTCTTCAATATATTAGTCAGTTCATACATTACCAGGAATCGCCAGTTAACCCTTAGAAAAATAGCTGGTGCATCCCAAAAGTACATTTTTCGGCAATTAATATGCGAAATAATCCCTGTATTGTTTATATCTTTATTAATGTCAATTTCTTTTACAGAAATATTATTATCACAGTTTACAAAATTACAAATACAAAACTTTCCAGGAATAAATCTATATCCTCAGCAAATTTATTATATCCAGCTTTGTACAACAGGTTTTATCCTAATTTTATCAATCGTTTTAATTGTTATCTTTCTCAATAAAACAAAAAAAATGCTTGCCGCTGAAGGGATGCGGGGTTTCATTACAGTAAAACCCAATAAAAAGATCCTGAGAAATATCTCATTAGGTGTTCAACTCTTTTTTGCGTTTTTCTTGTTAAGTAGTACTATTCTTCTATTCAATTATTATCAGAAAATAAACTCAGAAGAAAAGATTCCACTAACACGTTCTGATTTAAACAGAATATTTGCTGTACCATTATTGGATTTTACTCTTCCAGATCATCATCAGGAAATTATCAACAAAATTAAAACAATAAATGTAGTAGAAGAAGTATTGCAAATAGGCTCGTTTATGCCAATAGGCGAGTCTTTTGATAATGAGATGCAATCCTATTTTACTGTTCAAACATCTTATCTTTTACCAGACAGCATACAGTGTCCAATTACTATTATATGTGCTGAGGACAATTACTTTTCATTTTTCAATTTAAATATACAAGGGATTGATATTTCCACATTAGCACCTAATGACGCTATTGTAACTCAAAGTTTAATGGAAAACATTAAAAGTAATTCTGATACAGGATCTATTGATTTGGGATGCGGAATTTATCATATAGCGGGAGTAGTGGAAGAAATGCCATTTGTGAGGTCAGTAAAGGGCGGTGTATGGATAAAGCCCCCAATACCAGATATTACACCAGGTTTATACGTAAAAAGTTTTGATGGGAGTGAAAATTCAACCAGAAAAGAATTAATGTCGATCATTCGTGAATTTGTTCCGGAATCTATTCCCTACAAAATAGAAAATCTATATGAGAATCAAGAGCGAGTTAACGGTTATCCATTAGCTTTTTATTCCATAATAGGGATTATTTCTTTTTTCAGTTTGATTTTAGCTCTTTTCGGAATATATAGTGCTATTACTGTGGATACACGTAGAAAACAAAAAAGCGTTGCAATTAGAAAAATCAATGGAGCGGGACGAAAAGATATCTATTGGCTATTTGGAAAATTATATATAATCCTTTTAGGTGTCTCCTTTATAATTTCATCTGCAATAATTGTATTGGCCTGGAACAATTTATCTTTGGATATACCATTGAAATATAGGCCTAATATTTTATTCTCACTAATAGCTACTTTAATTATTGTAGCCCTTTTTACCACTATTGTCATGCTGAATAAACTCAATAGAATTTCAAAAACAAACCCAATAGACGTGGTTAAATATGAATAACATTTTAAACAAAAAATAAGACATAAAAATTATAACTATGATCAAAACATCCAACTTACAGAAAATCTTTCGCACAGAGGAGGTAGAAACATGG
>DHCC01000014.1:7914-12929 GCA_002398875.1 Bacteroidales bacterium UBA4912
GAGGTCAACATTGAAATCAACAAAGGTGAATTTGTTGCCGTAATGGGTCCTTCAGGATGCGGTAAATCCACTATGCTAAATATCCTGGGACTGTTGGATAACCCAACCTCAGGAGAATATTACCTTAACGGAAAAGAAGTTTCTAAACTAAAAGAGAATCAGCGTACAAATCTAAGGAAAGGAGTTATCGGATTCGTATTTCAGAGCTTCAACCTCATAGAGGAGCTTAATGTGTATGAAAACATTGAACTTCCCCTACTCTACATGAAAATGCCTGCTACAGAACGAAAGCAAAAAGTAAAAGAGGCAATGGACAGAATGGCAATTTCTCATAGAGAAAAGCACTTTCCACAACAACTATCAGGTGGTCAACAACAACGTGTGGCTATTGCCCGTGCGGTAGTAGCCAATCCTGATCTAATTCTTGCCGATGAACCTACCGGTAATCTGGACAGTAAAAATGGTGCAGAAGTGATGAATCTGCTTACAGATTTAAATCGAGAAGGAACAACAATAGTAATGGTAACTCACAGTATGCACGACGCAGGTTATGCCGGAAGGATAATCAATTTATTCGATGGAAGAGTTGTGCCGGAAGTAGTACTTTAAAAAAACAGGATGAAAAAGCTTAAGACTTCGTTACGAGCACTTCATAAGTTTCGCTTTTATACCATTGTCAACATTCTGGGACTGGCAATCAGTCTGGCATGTGTAATTATCATTGCCAGATATGTACATCAGGAAACCAAAGTAAATAATTTTGCTACTGATCTTGATCGTACATACCTTCTCTCAATTGAAGATCCCGAAAACAACAGGATACGTTTTGGTGGGTTTGCGACAAATGACATCAGTACTATAACTCTACCTCCACTGTTAAGAGATCCTTCTATTCAATATATTTCGACTTTTATTGCTTTTGATGAGGATTATATTATTCAGAATAACAATCGCATTAATGTAAAAACAATAGCTGCAGACAGCCTGTTTTTCAAGATACTCCCATACCCATTATTGCATGGCAGCAAAGAATTTACCTCTGCAAGTGATGTAATTATTACAGATAAGTTTGCGCAAAAAATGTTTGGCAAAGAGAATCCTGTTGGAGAGCGATTTCAATACTCAGCTGGTGATGAACTTGAAATCATTGGTGTTATTGGAAGTCCTGCTTCAAAATCCTTCCTCGATTTCGATTTACTTATCAATAAAGAACAGCGTCAGTTTATGGCAATGCAGCCATATACAATGGCAATGCTTTACCCTAATAGTGATGCTAAAAAGCTGAATGAAAACAATAAAGAGTTGGTTGAACCCCTACTGTTTGCTCCCGGTACAGTTAGTATCCAATTGTTTCCACTTAGTGAATTTTATTTCGATAACACCCATGAATTCACTAATCTATCGCGTGACACAACAGTATCAGTTTTCAATAAAGGGAATCGTAACTCCGTGTTGGTTCTATTGTTTGTAGGATTATTAATACTGTTAATCGGTATTTTTAATTTCATTAATATCTACACAGTCATTTCTCAAAAACGTGGAAAGGAATATGGTGTTAAACGATTGTTTGGTGCTCAAAATTATCACATTTTCTTTCAAATATATCTAGAGGTACTTGTAATTACTGTCATCTCAATATCTTTAGCATGGCTTTTTATCGAAACAACTGAACCTGTATTGGCATCATATTTCGGTTTTATAGTAATGCCGAACCTTAAATTCAGTATTTTGATCTCTCTGATTTTATTGCTTGTGCTTCCTTTTGTAGCCGTGCTCTATCCATACTTAAAATTCAGTCGCCCTGAACTTATAGATTCACTCAAATCGACTTCCAAAAAGGAATCATTAACATCACGTAAAACAATCCTTGCCATTCAGTATATTCTCTCACTTGCATTGATTGTTGTTGCACTGTTTTTTACGAAACAATTAAATTATATGCTCAAAACAGATCCGGGCTACAATACCAAAGATGTTATTATGGCTCGTATGATGCATCGTGATATGAATGCTTTTAGAGGAATAGATATGGATTCATATTTTATGAAAATCAATGAGAATTCAGCTCTGATAAAAGAGAGAATGAATCAGTCGCCACTATTCAATAACTGGGAATTCGGAATGCCAGTCTATAATCTTGAAGCAAGGACTGCTATAAAGCGAACCGACCATCAGAATTACAGTCAGGTAAACACTTTAAGAATGTCACCTGATTATCTTGAATTGGTTCAGTTCGATCTGATTAAAGGTCGATTATGGAATGACTCAGATACAGGCTCAGAACCTATTTGCATCATTAATGAATCTGCTGCAAAACTATTTGGTATAGTAGATATTCAGAATGTTAAACTTGAATTTCAATACGAAAGGGATAAGATTGACAGACCACTTTATCAGGTTGTTGGTATAATAAAGGATTTCCAAACAGGACACCTCTCTAAAGCCACAACACCGGTAGTAATTCTATATACCAAAGAAGGATTTCATTTCGATTATCTCATGGCGCGTTTTTTGCCGGGAAATATAGATGCGGCAATCAGTTATTTACAAACTCTGTACAAAGAGATAAACAACGGAGCTGAGTTCAACTACAGCCTGCTTGAAGATGAAATTGAAAACCTGTATCAGGAAGACAAAAGAGTGAAAAGAGTATATGTGCTGTTTTCATTAATTGCAATTTTCATTTCCTGCCTTGGACTCTTTGCCATCTCCCTGTTTGATATTCAGCAGAGATACCGAGAAATAGCGTTACGTAAGATTAATGGAGCAACGAGAAAAGATATTATGAATATTCTGCTTAAAAAATATATGTTGCTCCTGTTAGGGTCATTTATAATTTCCTTACCCCTATCCCATTTTGCTATCTATAAATATCTTGAAAATTTTGCCTATAAAGCATCTGTCTCATGGTGGTTATTTGCAATTGCAGGGATTATGGTGGTTGGAGTATCTCTTTTAACACTTACATGGCAAGTTAGAAAAGCGATGAGGATAAATCCTGTGGAGGCTTTAAAATCTGAATAATTAAATCTTGAATACATGTTTACTCACTATCTCAAAATAGCCTGGAGAAATATTCTCAAGTACAAAACCCAAAGCATCATAAGTGTTTTGGGGCTGGCTATTGGATTTACTGCATTCGCATTTACTTTGTCGTGGATAAGATATGAAAGAGGATACGATAAACATATAGCTAATGCTGACAGAATCTACAGAGTACTGGTTAAAGATTCTACTGCTTTAGGAGGTGTTGCAAAATATTCACCAAACGCATTGGCCGGGTATTTAAAGGAAACATTTCCTGAAGTTGAGGCTGTAACAGGTATATACTCATTTAAAAATGATTTCAAGGTTAATAATAAAATTTTACTCACTAAATGCAATTACATTAAAGCTGATACTTCGTTTTTTCATGTTTTTTATCCCGATATAAAAATAGAGTATCCTGAAGTGATAGACAAACCTTACTATATCTTTTCAGAAAGCACTGCTTCAAAATTAGGGATTAATTACACCGACATCGGCAAAAGGATAGATTATCTGGATATCAACCTTTTGAGCATAGTCCCTGACCAATCAATACAAAGTAACATACCATTTGATATTGTATATATAGAAAAACAAGATCCTGATTTCGACAACGCCTGGGGTTATTATTCAGAATTCACTTATATTCTCGTCAAAAAGGACGCAAACATTACCAATTTAGAAAACAAACTTAGTGAATTAACTGAACAAGTATATTCAAATGAATATACTTTTTCAAACAGAAAGATTCCATCCAAATTAGTTCCATTAAGAGAACTTCGTACAACCCACCCAGACAGTGAGGTTTCGATTAAATTTCAACATCTTCGATTATTTGCAGTAGCAGCAATGCTTGTAATCTTCTGTGCTTTTTTTAATTATCTGATGCTGTTTATCAATAAAATAAAACTACGCAGCCGTGCCTTAGCATTGCATAAAATTAATGGAGCTTTCACCTGCCAATTGCTATTACTATTGTTTTGTGAATTTCTGTTACTACTCTTTACAGCATTACTTTTAGGATTGGTCTTTACAGAAATACTATATCCCTCATTTGTGAAATTTTCCATGACAGAAGCACCAAAGTCATTCTTTATATTAGATGCTATTTTATTTGGATTTGCAATTCTAATCTTATCAATAATCTTCGCATATTTTCCAATAAAATATTTTGTAAAACATTACATAAAAGAAACAAAGGATAGGTTTACCCTAACAACTTTAGCCCTTCAACTAATCATCAGTATTCTACTTATTTTTTCAACAACAATATTCATTTACCAATACAACTACCTAAATAGCAATTATATTGGCTTTAACCGATATAATATCAACACAATCTTTACCCAACCAAATGATCTGCCTATAGATGAAATTAAAAAGATTCCCGGCGTTGTAGATATGATTCGTTATGGAGGTGACTTCTTGCCTAAAAGTCATACCCGGATAATTTCAACAGAAGGTTCTAATTTAAGATACCAGTTATATCAGTTCGATATTTTCGGTCCTGAATTTGTGGATTTTTTTGATATAAATATTGTTGAAGGAAGAAATATACATGAAGGAGAAATAAACGCCTTTTTAATAAATCAAACAGCATATCGTTTGCTTGCCCCGAACGATACTACTGATATATTACAAGCAAATGGCAGACAGGTGGTTGGCGTCGTACAGGATATGTATATAGACTCACCATTATTAACTGTATTACCTTCAGTTTATGGAATTCACGATCCACAACCCTGGGAGTTAGAATATCTGCAAGGTGGCACTAAAGCTTATGCTTACAAATATGATAAAGAATTGAGGTTTGAAACGGAAGATGCAATCAATAAATTTATAACTGAAGAAGTTGGCAACTCCGCTAGTTTTATAAACATGGAAGAACTGTATTCTGAATATACAAAATCCGAAAGATACTTGCTCACATTATTAATAATTATGACCAGTGTTGCCATTCTTATAGCCATTTTCGGAATATACTCCAT
>DHCC01000014.1:13223-14974 GCA_002398875.1 Bacteroidales bacterium UBA4912
CCTTCCCAATTGGCATTTATATAATGCAACGTTGGCTGGAGCAATACACACGAAGGATTTCAATGGAATGGTGGATATTTGTAGGGATATTTGTTCTTGTTCTGCTCATTGTAATTGTAAGTATGATTTTTAGGGTAATGAAAGCAGCACGGGAGAATCCTGCAGAAGTTGTTAAATCGGAATAAAAATTTTAAATTCAAAACTTATGAAAACAAAAATGTTCCTTACTATTGTTTGTGTATTAATAACGATAAATACATTAGCGCAAACAACATCTTTTGATTATGTGATCAAAGGGAATGTCACAGGTCAACAAACGGGCAATATTTACCTCTTTGGAGCAGGTGGCCGAGTTGGGGATGAGATTAAAATTCCTTTTGAGGATGGAGAATTTGAATATAAAGGAACATCATCTTTTTTATATACCGGATTAGTATCAATAGATGATTTTAACAATTTACATGAGTTAGTAATTGAGCCGGGGGAGACTATCTTAGAAGTTAAAATAGACTCTATTAATAAACAGTACAATATTATAAGTGGAAGGTACAATTTGGATTTTCAACAAGCTAATCGGGATTATTTAAATTTCGTAAATCCATATCTAGAAAAATTGTACTCAGAAAGTACACCCGAAACTGATAAGGAATTAATTAGTGACACTCTTGACCAATTTGTATATCAATTAGTAATTAACAATTGGGATAATTATGCAGGGATTTATTTTTTTAACCGTTTTGAAAAGATTGATCTGTTTACTGAAATAGACAAGTCTGAATTTATTAACAATCATACTGAACCTTTACTCAGGCAATCATCTGAGTTCAGAGAGTTAACCTCTAAATGGATTAAAGAAAAGGACTCAATTAATTTGCTTAATCACAAAGCTTACAATTTCAAACTATCAGATAATAAAGGAGAAATTATTGAATTTAATGATATAGCTGAAGGTAAGGTCACATTTGTTGAGAAGTCAGGATCCTGGTGTGGTAATCTTACAAATACAACAAGAAGCTATAAGCCAATTTATAAAAAATATCATGATTATGGATTCGATATTATAACCTTTGTGAATGAACTAAAGTATGACAGATGGCTGAAATGGACAGAAGAAGAAAATTATCCATGGACAACTGTAATTGAGTTGGAAAGCAACGATTCACTTTTCGAACATATACTGTTTGACACTTATATGTTTCCGGCTAATTATCTTGTAAATGAAGAAGGCATCATAATTGCAAAAAGTTTGTCTGCAGAAGCATTGAATGAAATGCTAATGCAGAAATTTGAACCGGAAAATTATCAAGATTATCTGAATAATAAATGGGTCCTTCCAGAGTCAACTTATATTCTAGATAAGGAAAATGAAATAAAATCACTCAAAGAACTGACAGACATTTTACAAGGGAAGCCATTATATTTGGATTGTTGGGCTACCTGGTGTGCTCCATGTTTTGAAGAGTTCAAACATAATGAAGAACTTAAAAGTTTTTTAAAATCAGAGGGTATCGAAATGGTTTATATTAACTTTGATGATAATATCGACGAAGCAAAATGGCTTAATTCAATAAGAACCAATAATCTGACAGGCTACCATTTACGTGCTAATGAATCATTAATAAGAGATCTTGTAAAAAATGGATTTAATAATCGTTTACCTTCTTATATGATTATTAATAAAGAAGGAGATATTGTTGAAAGTAATGCTTTTAGACCTAGTGATAAGGAAAAGCTTTATGAACAATTTAAAA
>DHCC01000081.1:0-2888 GCA_002398875.1 Bacteroidales bacterium UBA4912
GTTCGAACATAAAACAGGTGTTGTTCAAAAGATAGACAGAGATAGTGAACAACTGGCTATAGCACTTACTTATGGAACAAATATTATTATTACCACATTGCAAAAATTCCCGTATGTTATTGACAAAGTAAAAGACCTGCCGGAACGTAAGTATGCGGTAATCATTGATGAGGCCCATAGCTCACAGGGTGGTGAAGCAAGTAAAAAGCTTAAAGAGGTGTTATCATCCAAATCATTGGACGAAGCAGTAGCAGATGATCTGGAAGAAGATTACACAGAAGAAGATTATATCAGGGAGCAAATTGAGAAATCAGCTATTTCGAGAGGTAAACAGAATAACATATCATTCTTTGCATTTACAGCTACGCCGAAATACAAGACCTTGCAGGTATTTGGAGAAAAGGATGAGAATGGTAAGCCTGCACCATTTCATCTTTACTCAATGAGACAGGCTATTGAAGAGGGTTTTATAAAGGATGTTCTGCTTAATTATACAACCTATGAGCTCTACTATAAGTTATCTAAAGCTATTGAGGATGATCCTAAACTAAACAGGGGTAAAGCATCTAAAGCAATTGGTAAATACGTGTCATTGCACCCGCATAATCTGGCACAGAAGACTGAAATTATTATTGAGCATTTCAGACAGGTGGTATCCAAGAAAATAGGAGGTAAGGCTAAAGCTATGGTAGTTTGTAGCTCAAGACTTCATGCAAAGAGATATTACGAGGAGTTTGAGCGATATATCAAAGCTATGGGGTATGAGAAAGATATAAAAATACTTGTTGCTTTCTCAGGTAAGGTAATTGATGATAATGCTCCTGATGGTGTATCTGAACCAAATCTAACAGGGTATAGCGAGAAGGAGCTTCCTAATGTTTTTGAAAAGAATGAGTACAAGATTCTGATTGTAGCTGATAAATATCAAACAGGATTTGATCAGCCTCTTCTGCATACAATGTATGTGGATAAGAAACTATCTGGAGTTAAGGCTGTACAAACACTGTCACGTCTTAATAGAAATCATCCGGGAAAGGAAAATCCGTTTGTACTGGATTTTGTGAATGACAGGGAAACAATCTTAGCTTCTTTCCAGCCATATTATGAGGTTACAACAGTAAAGGAAGAGACTGATGTAAATCACTTGTATGATCTTAAAGGTAAGCTCGATGAATTTCTAGTCTATTGGGTGCAGGAGATAGATGAATTTGCCAATATCTATTTTGATCCTGAAGTAAAACAAAATAGTGCTGTACATCAAAAACGTCTTTATGCTATCACTGATAAAGCTGTTGAGAGATACAAAGCAATAGAAAAGGAAGAAAAACAGGATGAGTTTAAAAAAGGATTACGTACATGGACAAATCTGTATGCTTTCTTAGCGCAGATTATGCCTTTCACTGATACCGAATTCGAGAAGTTCTATGCTTATGCCAAGCTATTGCAAACAAGATTACCGAGAAGAAATCTCTCCGATACTGTTCATTTGGATGATGAACTGGCACTTGAGTATTATCGCCTTCAAAAGATAAAAGAGGGTGCAATTGTTCTTGAAAAAGGAGAAGAAGGTGAATTGAGCGGAACTTCGGAAGCTGGACTAAAAAGATCTAAGAAAGAAGAAGCACACTTATCAGAAATAATTGATGTACTTAATGAACGATTTGGAACCGAATTTGATGAAGCAGACCGACTTTTCTTTGATCAGATAGAAGCTGAGCTCATGGAGGATGAAACCCTGCAGAAACAGGCAAAAGTAAACAGATTAGACACTTTCAAATTTGCATTTGATGATAACTTCATTGATGTACTAATTAGCAGGGTAGAACAGAACAGCGAGATCGTAGATAAGATACTTACCAATAAAGCATTTGGCGATTGGGTGAAGGATTTTTATATGAAAAGAACATACTCAAGGCTAAATCAGTAATAAGTTATGGAAGATTTAGTAACCATATCAGCCAATTTAGGGACTAAAGAAGATCCATTAATCGTACGAATGGGTATTACCACTCAAGCGCATTCACTAATGAAAGAAATGTTGGAGAATGAACCAAAGCCAGTAAGCAACGAACTGTGGAATAAGATAATGTTCGAAGCATCAAAGAGGTATCCACCAGAGAAAAATAAAAGATGACGGAATGTTTATGATTATAATGGTAATCGAATGAGTGTATTATTGCAATCCCGATATTGGGTAATTAATGGTCTATTTTACGTTGCCTAAAACTAACAAGTTTAGTAATTATTTCAACTGATTGTCAGCAAGTTGACATTTTGAGAAATCGATGCGAATTACCGTTCTCTAAAACCCTGTATAAACCCTATTTATTTAAAGAAATTGCATAAATGAATCAGTAGATTCTATTTGAGATATTTATTCTATCCTTAGAGTATCATTAAAAAACGTTATATTTGCTTTTCAGCTCAAAACAATATATCATGACAACAACTAAAAAAATCTACTTCTATGTATTAATCCTCATAGGATCAATTCTGTTATTTTTAAACAGCTGCGAAAAGGGTGATATTGATGACAACGGTGGTAATAATGAAAAAGGAGATGTGCCCGTTTTGTCTACAACAGAGATAACAGATATTACTAATACAACTGCCACATCAGGTGGTATAATAACCGACGATAAAGGATTTACAGTTACATCAAGGGGAGTATGCTGGAGTACAAATGAAAACCCATCCATCAGAGACAATAAAACAGAAAATGGTGCGGGAGGTGGAAGTTTTATAAGTAGTATAAATGACTTAAAGCCCGGCACAAGATACTATGTTAGGTCGTATGCTACAAATAGCAAAGGTACTGGATATGGTATGGCAATGTCGTTTACAACCAATTATGACCCCATTCTTACTACAAAGGAAATAACCGAAAT
>DHCC01000081.1:3125-4059 GCA_002398875.1 Bacteroidales bacterium UBA4912
CTGGAGTAAAAGTGAAAAGCCATCCATCAGCGATAGTAAAACAGATGATGGTGAGGGTATGGGTAGTTTTACAAGCAAAATTGTTGACTTGGATCCAAACTCTACTTATTATGTTAGAGCATATGCTACTAATAGCGTAGGAACAGTATATGGAAATCAATTTGTTTTTAAAACTCTTGAAGTACCTTGGAGAGAATCTAATGAAATACAATTTACCAAAATCGCTTCCAGTCCGCAATACACAAAACTTAGCTCGTTGTCAGGAAAAGGTCATGTAATGTATAAGGTAAACAAGATTGGAGAAGGTGGAAGTTCTCCTTATTTCCTCGATAAAGTGAAAGTTAAATATACCGGTTGGTATAAAAATAACTGGGAAAAGTCAGACTCATACATAGATGATCATGGCAATACTTTCACCAATAAAGTTGTATTCGATACTACATCAAAAAATAATATTCCCAGAACCTTCAGTGTAAATGGTGTTATAGATGGTTTTTCAACTGCACTCCAACACATGAAAGAAGGTGATATATGGGAGATTTGGGTTCCATGGGAATTAGGCTATGGCTCATCAGGCTCAGGCAATATACCCGGATATACAACATTGGTTTTTGAAATTGAACTTATGGAAATAATGTAGTAAATGTATTAAAAGTTTGACTAATCTAAGTTTCGGATTTGGGAGAAAGTCTTCAAATACTTCTTTTTTTAAACTAAAAACATCAAAAGTGTTCGGTAAAGTGTTCGGTTTTCACCAATAATTTATAAATTGAAGTTGCAATCATTTGATAATAAACATGGTGTGCAGATTGCTTTCGAATCCCGCCCGGATCACTTTAGAAATAAGGCACTTACAATAAATATTTGTAGGTGCTTTTTTTGTTTGGTAAAACATTTATTATAAAAGAGGTTTTTCACAATCAACTATATCTGC
>DHCC01000024.1:0-2060 GCA_002398875.1 Bacteroidales bacterium UBA4912
TATTTATGGATCAGGGTGAATCGAAATTCACTACAAATTCCTTCAGACTTTCTTTAGTGGATGCATCTCAAACCGTGAAGCATCTGTCTCCTTTATCAGATACATCTTTTGATTATACACCGTCGGATCGTATCATGCTAAGAGATAAAGACGGCCTATATCATCTCGGTGATTTAAATATAATGTTAAAAAAAGAAGGTGAGAGTAATTGGAGACGTTATTCAACTGCTGAACAGCGTAGACCGATAGATAAACTGCCGGTAAAGGGAAATATACTTGCTGCAGCTGATCTTTCTGCCACTCTGCCTGCAGATATTCCTGTAAAAATAAAAAGGTTTTGGGAGACCCTTGATGGAGACCTGGTTTTACGTTTTCAGATAACAAACAACTCTTCAGAGAAAGTAGAAATTGGATCACTAGGCATACCTCTGATATTTAACAATATTCTAGAAGGAAAGAGTTTGGATGAGGCACATCATGACAACGTGTTTTTTGATCCATACATCGGACAAGATGCCGGATACCTTTTGGTAAACCGTCTCCATGGAAAGGGAGGCAGCATGTTGGTACTTCCTCATCAAAATGCAGGTTTTGAAGCTTATAATCCTTTAAATGATGATCCAACTCCAAAGGGAGTGATTTTTGAAGGATTTCATGAGTGGCTGATTCATAGTAAAGCTAACTCAGAAACAGAATGGATTGGTGTAGAGCAGTGGAATGAACCTACTTCTACTATTCTTGCAAGTGGAGAAGTGAAGGATTTTTCATTAAAATTTGTAATTGCACCATCAATTCGTGAAATTGAAAATAAATTGATTCAGGAGCAAAGACCAGTAGCTATTAGTCTTCCAGGCTACATTGTCCCGATGAATGAGAAAAGTAATCTTTTTATTAAATATCCTAATAAGATAGCTAACATAACAGTGTATCCGGAAGATGCGCTAACAATTAAACGTAAAGGTGATACTAATAACGGATGGTCGCATTTTGAGATAGAAGGCAGGGAGTGGGGAAGAGCAAGGTTGTCAGTTATTTATGAAGACAAAACACTTCAAACCATTAATTATAAAGTGATTAAATCACAAGAACAAGTTGTAAATGATTTGGGAAATTTTCTTACAACTGAACAATGGTATGAAAATGATGGAGATCTTTTTGGACGTTCACCTTCTGTAATGAATTACGACTATGATAAAAAAGAAATACTCACACAGGAGCGTCGTTCCTGGTTTGTAGGTCTTAGTGATGAGGCCGGTGCAGGTAGCTGGCTTGCAGCAATTATGAAGCAGCTGATACAGCCGGAAAGAGAGGAAGTGGAGAAAATGAAGCGCTTTTTAAATGAAACTCTTTGGGGAGGTATACAACATGACTCAGACTCTACGAAATATGGTGTCAGAAAAAGTCTCTTTTACTATGAACCTGAATTAATGCCGGAAGGTACATATAGTGATTCAATACGATTCAGGGGATGGGAAGCATGGTCTATTGAAAATGCGGAAGATCTGGGCAGGTCTTACAACTATCCTCACGTTGCGGCAGCTCATTGGGTAATGTATCATTTGGGAAGAAACCGAGGTTATGATGATATTGATTGGAAACTCAGCCTCAAAAATGCTTATTACACATCAATTGCGATGATGAAATTTGCTCCTTATTATGCTCAATTTGGACAAATGGAGGGTTCTGTATTTCTTTACATCCTTTTAGATTTACAACGTGAGGGATTCACTGAGATGGCATCAGAACTGGAAGCCGAAATGAAAAAACGTGCTGATCACTGGAATTCACTGGAATATCCGTTTGGAAGTGAAATGCCATGGGATTCAACCGGACAGGAAGAGGTGTATATGTGGACATCATATTTTGGTTTTGATGATAAAGCAGATGTTACTCTTAATGCCATACTTGCATATATGCCAACTGTACCTCACTGGGGGTATAATGGTAGTGCCCGCAGATATTGGGATTTTGTTTATGGCGGAAAGCTTGCCAGGATAGAAAGACAGTTACATCATTATGGCTCGGGACTTAATGCAATTCCCGTTCTAGATGCATTTTGG
>DHCC01000024.1:2334-2637 GCA_002398875.1 Bacteroidales bacterium UBA4912
TAGATATAGACGGATATACATGCGACTATGGAAGTGGCTTTTATGGATATGCTGTTAACTCTTCAACTTATGTTTATAATCATCCGGAATTTGGATGGCTAGCTTTTAGTGGGAACCTTACACAAAATGGAGACTTGATAAGTACTGAATTAACAACCGCCGGAAAAAACAGGGTTTTCATCGCTCCTGAAGCCTTGAAAATTGAAACAAAATCTGGTCAAATTAATCGGGTTGATTATAACCCGCAAACAGGCGAAGTTAATGTCATATTTGAAGGTAATGTTCAGTTGGATATAAATGCAA
>DHCC01000018.1:0-29155 GCA_002398875.1 Bacteroidales bacterium UBA4912
CAGAAGTATGCTATTCTTTCTGATATTCTTGGTGATGAGGATCATCTTGGTGATATGGACTTCAAGGTTTGCGGTACACCCGACGGGATAACTGCTACTCAGATGGATATCAAAGTGGATGGTTTATCTTATGAGATTCTTGAGGAGGCTCTTGCTCAGGCAAAAGCCGGTCGCGCTCATATCATGGGCAAGATGATGGAGACTATGTCTGAACCTCGTGCTGATATGAAGCCTCACGCTCCTCGTATCGAGGTGATTGAAATTCCTAAGGATTTCATCGGTGCGGTAATCGGACCGAGCGGAAAGATTATCCAGGGTATTCAGGAGGAGACAGGTGCTACTATAACAATTGAAGAGGTTAACAATAAGGGTCGCGTTGAAGTATCTGCTACCAACAAGGCTTCTATCGATGCTGCAATGAACAAAATCAAGGGTATCGTTGCTGTTCCTGAAGTGGGTGAGGTTTACAAAGCTACTGTAAGATCAGTAATGCCTTACGGTTTGTTCTGTGAATTCCTTCCGGGTAAGGATGGTTTGCTTCATATTTCTGAAATCGACTGGCAAAGATTTGAGTCTATCGAAGATTCAGGCATTAAAGAGGGTGATAAGATTGATGTTAAACTGATTGATATTGACTCCAGATCAGGTAAATTCAAACTTTCACGCAAGGTTCTGCTGCCTCGTCCTGCCAGGGATGACAATAGTCAGGATAACCAAAACCACGACAGTCAGCGTCACGACGCTCCACGTAGCCGTAATCACAGATCTGACAACTAATTGCAATTAGTTATCTAATTATAACTTTAAAGGCGAATCTCAAAAGGATTCGCTTTTTTTGTGTCCTATCATTTTATAGTGAATATCTGGCAGATCATTAACACATGACTTGTACTTCAATTATACATAATCTGCTATCTCCTCATATACTCTTCATAATTTCTTCATATTCACCTCATATTTTAATGAGGAGGAGTAAGCCTATGTACCTATAATGTCTTACCAATATATTTGATTCCCTTATCTGTCATATACAAAAACTATAACTTTTTGAGTATTCATAGCTTTAAAACTTTATTTTTAGTAATTTTGTAACCTTAAGCCCTGTTTTACTTATAAAACGAATTATTAACACAGGTTTTATCAATAATAAATGAAACAACTACTACTGGGTGCTGAAGCAATTGCACAGGCAGCACTGGATGGAGGTATTTCAGGTGTATATGCTTACCCGGGTACCCCGTCAACCGAAATAACAGAATTTATTCAGAAATCGCCTCAGGGCAAGGATCAGCTGGTGCGCTCGTCATGGTCGGCCAACGAAAAGACAGCTTATGAGTCGGCACTTGGAATGTCTTATGCAGGCAAGAGAAGTTTGGTTTGCATGAAGCACGTGGGACTAAATGTTGCTGCTGACGGTTTTATGAACTCATCCATCACTGGTGTAAATGGGGGGCTAGTAATTGTTGTTGCTGACGATCCATCTATGCATTCATCGCAAAATGAACAGGATAGCAGGGTTTATGGTAAGTTTGCAATGATTCCTGTACTTGAGCCCTCAAACCAGCAGGAGGCGTATGATATGACCCGCTATGGTTTTGATCTGTCGGAAAAGTTGCAGTTACCTGTTTTGTTGCGAATCCCTACACGATTGTCGCACTCAAGATCGGTTGTTAACAGAAAAAAGACTCGTGAGCAAAATGCCTTGAATCCTTCTGCAGAAAAAGGTAAATGGATATTACTCCCTGCGAGTGCCCGTAAGAATTATCAGGGCTTGCTCGAAAAACAGAAAGAAATGGTTTCTCTTTCAGAAAATTCGATATTTAACAGAGTTGTTGAGGGTATCGGCTCAAGAGCTGTTATTGCTTTTGGGATAGGTTTTAATTATGTAATGGAGGTAATTGAGGCTTTCAAACTAAATATTCCTGTATTGAAAATCTCGCAGTATCCTATACCTCAAGATACAGTAAGGGAATTTTGTGATAAATATTCAGATATTCTCGTTGTTGAAGAGGGCTACCCGGTGATTGAGGAGCTGCTGAAAGGTTATTTCGGCAACAGTAAGTTCCGTGGGCGACTCGATGGAGCCTTGCCAAGAACAGGTGAGCTTTCGCCAAATGTTGTTGCTAAAGCTTTAGAGGTAAACAGTAAAGAGATTCAGAATGTACCTGAAATAGTTGTTGGCAGACCGCCCATGTTGTGCCAGGGATGCAGTCACCGCGATCTGTTTGATGCTATCAATCTCGTAATGGAGGGTTATTCACAAAAGCAGGTTTTTGGTGATATTGGCTGCTATACTCTTGGGGCACTGCCACCGTACAGCACTATTAGTACCTGTGTTGACATGGGTGCTTCTATAACTATGGCTAAAGGGGCTGCGGATGCGGGAATGCGACCGGCTGTGTGTGTGATAGGCGACTCCACATTTACTCATTCGGGGATGACGGGACTACTGGATGCTGTGAACGACAAATCTCCTATTACTGTTATCATTTCTGATAATGACACTACGGCAATGACAGGTGGACAGGATTCCGCCGGAACAGGAAGATTCTTTGATATCTGTAAGGGTTTAGGGGTTGAGGAGGATCATATACGCTTGATTGAGCCTTTGAAAAAAAATCTGGATGAGAATGTTGCTATTCTAAAAGAGGAATTTGAATACAACGGTGTTTCTGTAATAATTTCTCAAAGGGAATGTGTGCAGACATTAAAAAAGAGCAAAAAGCAGTTAACTGAAACCGAATAACATATAAAGAGAAAATGCAAAAGAATATTATTATAGCCGGTGTGGGCGGACAAGGAATTCTGACTATCGCTTCAATCATTGATTTGGCGGCTATGAACCTGGGTCTCAACCTGAAGCAGGCTGAAGTGCACGGTATGAGTCAGCGTGGTGGTGCTGTGGAATCGCATTTACGTATATCATCTGATGAAATATACTCTGACCTGATTCCTTTGGGAAAAGCTGATCTGATTCTTTCGATCGAACCAATGGAATCACTTCGCTATCTCCCTTTCCTGTCTCCTGAAGGTATGATTGTCACTGCTACCGAGCCTTATGAAAATATTGGCAACTATCCTGACCTTGATGAGTTGCTGAAAAATATACAGGAGTCTGCAAAGCATCTTTTGGTTGATGCTAAATCAATTGCTAAAGATGCAGGCAGTCCGAAAACATTTAACATTGCAATGCTTGGTGCTGCATCTGCTTATCTGGGTATAGATGCAGAGGAGCTGGAAAAGGCTATCGGGATGTTCTTCGAAAGAAAAGGTGATAAGATGGTGGAAATGAATCTGAGGGCTTTCAGGCTCGGAAGAGAAAACTGTGACAACTGATATGATCTGGAATCCTGAAATTGAGTGTGCCGAAAGGGAGCAGATGCATGAACTGCAGAGCAACAGGCTTACCGGCATGGTGAAGCGAATGTACGATAACGTACCGTTTTACAGAAACAAATTTGATGAGATCGGACTTGAGCCGGGTGATATTAAAACTGTTGACCAACTTAAAGATCTTCCTTTCACTAATAAAAATGATCTGAGGGATAATTACCCGTTTGGATTGTTTACTGTGCCTCAAACTGACGTGGTGCGTATTCATGCATCGAGCGGAACAACGGGTAAACCTACTGTTGTGGGTTATACTCATGCTGATCTTGATATATGGGCTGAAGTGGTGGCAAGAAGTCTTACCATGGCGGGTGTTCACAAAGGTGACACTATCCAGATAGCTTATGGATACGGTCCTTTTACTGGAGGTCTCGGACTGCACTACGGTGCTGAGAAGATTGGTGCTACCGTGATTCCTATTTCAACAGGGAACACCAAGAAACAGCTTCAGTTTATGACTGACTTCAGGGCTACGGTTATTGCTTGCACTCCTTCGTATGCTGCTCACTTGGGCGAATGTATAGCTAATAACGGCATTTCTGCTGATGATGTGAAGCTGCGGATTGGCGTGTTTGGTGCAGAGCCATGGACTAACGAGTTAAGATGCCAGATAGAGAAACTTCTTAAGGTGAAAGCTTTTGATATTTACGGGTTAAGTGAGATAATCGGTCCGGGTGTTTCAATGGAGTGTGGTTGTCAGTGTGGCAATCATGTTTTTGAGGATCATTTTATTCCTGAAATTATCGATCCGGAGACGCTTGAGGTACTGCCTGACGGTGAGTTGGGTGAACTTGTATTCACAACTGTAAGCAAGGTGGCGATGCCTCTTTTAAGATACAGAACAAGAGATCTGACCAGACTGCACAGGGAGAAATGTGAATGTGGACGTACGCTTGTCCGTATGGATAAATGTCTGGGCAGGACTGACGATATGCTTATTATCAGGGGTGTGAATGTATTCCCTTCGCAGGTGGAGTCGGTACTTATGGATATGTCAGAGACAACTCCGCATTATCAGCTTATTGTACGACGAGAAAATAATCTTGATACACTCGAGATTTTGGTTGAGATAGATCAGAAAAACTGGTCGGACAGTATACGTGAACTCGAGGGTATAAGAAGACGTATTGAAAATAATATTAAAAGTATGCTTGGCATAGGAGCTAAGATAAGACTAGTGGAGCCTAACACTATTGAACGCTCGGAAGGTAAAGCTAAGAGAGTGATCGACAACAGGAAGTGTTAGGTAAGTCGCCAAATAAGATGTGAATATTAAAAGAAGCGATAAGTCAATACATAAGACGTAAAAAGTCAATTTACAAATTTATAAATCAACAATTATGCATATTCAACAACTTTCTGTATTTCTGGAGGACAGGTCTGGGCGACTGACAGAGCTTACCCGAATACTGGCAGATAATGATGTTAACATAACAGCATTAAGCGTTGCAGAAACAGCCGATTATGGTATTGTGCGTATGGTTGTAGGGCGTCCCCAACTTGCAAAAGAGGCTCTCGAGAAAGCGGGCTTCTCAATCGGTTTGACGGACGTAGTTTGCGTAAATATGCCTGACAAGCCGGGCTCTCTATATCGCATCCTGGAAATACTTACTGATGAGGGCATTAATATTGATTACATGTATGCTTTCTCAAATAACGATGTTGCTCTTGCTGTTATCAGGGCTGCTGATATTAGGCGGGTTACTGAGGTGCTTGAAGAAAACCGGCTTAAGCTGCTTTCACAGAGTGATATTTATCAGCTGTAGAACGGATTAATTTTAAATACTTTGGCAAGTTTTTTCTGCGTCTATTAGAATTGTAATGTTTTTTAGAAGTCTCAACAAATTCTTTCGGGTACCCATTCTGCGAAATGAGCGTTAAATTTGATTTACTGTTTGAGCAAAGCGAGTTTAAATCAAATAGCGAATAAGCAGCTAATGGGTGAGATAATTAGTGTAAACAAGAAAAAATATTACAATTATATAGCAGAAAAAACGAAAATATATAAACTAATTAATATGACAAGATTTTCAAGCAGCGTAGCGGAACTGCGCTCATCAGAAATACGCGATTTAATGAGCCTGGCAACAGCGCCTGACATGATCTCTTTTGCAGGCGGAATGCCCGGCAACGAGCTGTTTCCGTTAAATAAAATAGATGAAATATTAAACTCCCTGAGCGATAAGGAGAAACAGGTTGCGTTACAGTATGGACCGACAACGGGGCTCCCTACTCTGCTGGAATCTCTGGCTGACTGGCTTGAGAAGAAGGGTTTGCCTGTTAAATCTAACAAATTGATTATTACCACGGGATCATTGCAGGCAATAAACATCCTTGCAAAGGCATTTCTTGATCCGGGTGATTCTGTTTTGGTGGAGACTCCCAGTTTTATTGGTGCACTGTCGGCATTTCGCTCTTATCAGGCTAATCTTATAACCGTTCCGCTTAATGGTGACGGGATGGATATCAATCTATTAAAACAGAGATTAAAAGCTGCATCTTCTAAACCAAAATTCCTTTATTACTCTCCAAACTTTCACAATCCTGCGGGAATTATCTACTCTGAGAAGGTAAAAAAACAGATGATTGAGGTGCTAAAGAATCAGGAAATACCTGTTATTGAGGATGATGTGTATAGTGACCTCTATTTTTATGAGAAGGATGTACCAAAGATGCAACTGATTAAGACAATGGATCCTGAAGGTATTGATGTTTGCTATACAGGTTCGTTCTCGAAGATACTGGGACCGGGACTGCGTCTCGGGTGGATGCTTGTTCCTGAATCAATATATCAGAAATGTGAACTGATCAAGCAGTCGATTGATGCCTGCTCACCCAGCATTTCGCAGGTTGTTGCAGATAAATTTATACGAGAAGGTCATATTGACAATTATATTGCTGAAGTGCGTGAGGAGTATAAAAAACGGGGATTTGCCATGATTGAGACTCTCGAAGATTGTATGCCGGATAGCGTAACTTTTGAAAAGCCGAGAGGTGGTTTTTATACTTGGCTGCAGTTGCCTGAAGGTTGTGATGCCACAGCAGTTCTGAAAAAGTGTATAGAAAAAGGTGTGGTTGTAGTTACAGGTAAAACTTTCGACCCTGATGGTATCAAGAACGACCATATTCGCGTTTCATTCTGTAATACAGATGTTGAAACAATTAAAAGGGGTGTTCCGGTTATTGCTGATGCGATAAAGGAACTGATTTGACTCCCTGTTTATAAGATTAAAAAAAGCCGGCGATTACCGGCTTTTTGTGTATGTTTACGCTTTAGTTGCTTTTTTACAACTTAACTTAAGAAAGCAATCAATACCCCTGCTGCAACAGCGGATCCGATTACACCGGATACATTGCTCGACATACAGTATTGAAGGATATGATTTGATTTGTCATATTTCAGAGCTATCTCGTTTGCAACACGTGAGGCCATTGGCACGGCACTGAGGCCGGTTGCTCCGACAAGCGGATTGATTTTCTTCTTTGCTCCCTTGTTATAAAGCTTAACAGCTAAAATGCCTCCGGCAATTGAGATTGCAAATGCAAAGAGTCCGAGAACCATAATTCCGATGGTTTCCCATTTCAGAAAGACTTCGGCAGGCATTGTTGCTCCGACACAGACACCAAGGAATATTGTTGCCGTGTTCATAATGGGACCTGATGCCGCATCTGCAAGTCGTGCTGTATTTGGTCCTATCTCTTTAAGAAGATTACCCAGCATCAGCATACCTAAAAGTGGTGCTGAAGATGGGACAAGTACTGCAACTACTAAAGTAAGAACAATAGGGAACAATATTTTTACTGTTCTCAAATGCTTGATCTCACTCTTTGGAGGATACAATTTATCCTGCTTCTTCATGTGTATCTTGAACTCGTTTTCTGTCATAAGAAGCTTTGATACTGCAGGTATGATTACAGGCACCAAAGCCATATATGAGTAGGCTGCAATTGCAATCGGTCCCAATAAATGAGGTGCCAGCTTAATTGTAGTATAAATAGCAGTTGGTCCGTCAGCTCCTCCGATGATACCCATTGATGCTGCCTCCGGTAAGGTATAACCCATTAAAACAGCAAGTATCACTACAGTAAATATACCTATCTGTGCAGCTCCTCCGAAGAAAGCAAGCCTGAGGTTTCTTAGCATTGGTCCAAAGTCGGTTAACGCTCCCACCCCCATAAAGATAATGGGAGGAAGCAGACCCGACTTGATCAGTGAATAATAAAGGAAGTTGAGAATTCCGTATTCACTGGCAATCTCGGGCAGATTCATAAGACTTCCGTCAGGATTCATAACCATATTGCCTTCTACTACTGCGAGTCCGGCTCCCGGCAGATTAGCCAAAAGAACACCAAAACCTATTGGTACAAGTAAAAGTGGTTCGTACTGTTTGAATATTCCCATGTACAATAGTACACCTGCAATTACCCACATTAGCACGGTGCCCCAGTCAACAAAAGCAAAACCGGTTACATCAAGTATATTATTTAAGAATTCTACCATTATTACTGAAGTTTAATAAGTATATCATCCTCTTCTACTGATTCACCATTTGCATAGCAGATTTCTATGACTGTACCGTCATATTCAGATGCAATTGCATTGTATGTTTTCATCGATTCAATATATCCTACAATATCATTCTTTCTGACGCTGTCGCCCACTTTCAGAGCTGTTTCTCCCGGTTCTTTTGTGAGGAAGAACTTCCCTTCAAGCGGAGAGGCAACTTCTTTAACATTTCCTGTTGCGGGGGTTGCGGCAGTAGCATGGGCTGCAACGGGTGCTGTCACCTGTGCTGGAGCTGCTGGTTGAGCAGTGCCGCCATTTCCGTTTTCAGGATAGGATATGTTAACTACATATTCCTCATTATCAATATTAATTACAAGTGTTTTAGGCTGATACCCGTTTCCTTCACTAACAGGTGCAGTTGTTTTAACTGTCTCCGATGCTGTTTCTTCAGCTTTTCTATTTGCAAGATCTGCTTCGAAGCTTTTCTTTGCATCACCTGATTTATATGCTTTATACTGTTCTGGATGCATTGCAAACTCTAATAGTTCTTCGTCATCCTGTCCGGTCTCCCAGTTTCTCTTTTTCATTTCTGCACGATACTCATCCAGTTGATCAGGATATAGATCCTGTGGATTACCTGTGTAGAACTCAAGCCCTTTTTCCTTAGCCATTTCCACAATTTCCGGTGCCGGTTCTCCGGGGAGTTTACCTGTTTTCCCGATAATCATATCCCAAACGTTATCGGCAATCATCGACCAGCGTTCTTTACCTTTCTCCAGCTGGATAACGTTCATCAGTGCAAGGTTCTTGACATACTGACTGAAAGGTGTTACCAGTGGTGGGTATCCTATCTTAGGCCATACATAAGTAACTTCTTCAAAAAGTTTAATCATCAGGTCATCCTGAGTAAGCTCGGGCTGATTATGTTTGTTCTTCCATTTGTTGATAGAAGATAGATTATTTTCAAGGTCAGACATCAGACTTCCCATCATTCCGCCGGGTAATCCGGGTCCGATTAGTAATGAATTCATTACCCTGTTCTTTGGATTTATGTAGTATCCAAGGAAATCGTCCATATATTTCTGTGTGAGTGTACGCACTTTCATATATGCTTTCATATTGATATCGGGTACCTTGAAGCCTGCATCTTTAAGCATTGCCTGAACGGCAAGGATATCAGCGTGGCCTGTTCCCCATGAAAGTGGCTCCATACCTGCATCGATATATTCAGCTCCTGCATGAGCAGCCTCTAATATGGAAGCCATCTGAAAACCCGGTCCGGCATGTCCGTGATATTGTATAGGAGTATTTGGATGACGCTTTTTAATATTCTTGATTATTTTTCCGATAGTTGCAGGGCGACCTACACCAGCCATATCTTTAATACAAATCTCATCAGCACCCATTTCAATCAGTGTATCTGCAAGATTGGTGTAATATTCAACTGTATGCACAGGTGATACAGTCAGACTTAAAGCTGCCTGTGAAATCATTCCTGCCTCTTTTGCAAACTTGATAGAGTTCTCGAGATTTCTGGGGTCATTAAGACCGTCGAATGAACGTGCAATATCGGTTCCCTGTTTTTTCTTTACCTGAAACATCAGCTTGCGCACATCAGCGGGTACGGGACTCATGCGGATTGCATTGAGTCCGCGCTCTAGCATGTGTGTTTGAATACCTGCATCATTAAATGGTTGTGTCCATTCGCGTACTGACTTATTAGGATTTTCACCAAACAGAAGATTGATCTGTTCAAATCCACCGCCGTTGGTCTCTACCCGGGCAAAACATCCCATGTCTATGATTGCCGGAGCAACTTCTGTTAACTGGTCAACCGTGGGGACATATTTGCCCGACGATTGCCACATATCTCTGTAAAGAAGACTAAATTTGATCTCTTGTGCCATATTTGTATTTTAATTTATTTTTTTTTGAATTGATTCAACCCTGCCCTGTCCTTGTGTTACCACATCAACTGCTGCGGCGATTACTGCAACTTTTCTGGTGTGTACTCTTTTACCTTGTTTGGTATTTCCATCGGATTTGTCACCATGCATATACTTATTGGTGAGGTTTATAATAAGATTGCCAAGTGCCACAACGAGTGATAAGACAATCATTACCATTATTATACCGATAAAAAGCAAACCAAATGCAGTTCCAAGATTTTCCATACGTATCTTACTTAAATTATTATATCAAAGTTTATCTAACCTAATAACTCTTCAGTGATTATCCATAACCTCAATGGAAATTGAAAGGAATAGAGAAGTTTTTGTGAGAGAGTGTAAGTTTATGAATTCAAATTTACAAATAATATTCTAAATTATGCACGAAAACTTACGAATTGTGCACTATTAAACAAAATTTAAGACAAATTTCTTAAATAACAATCAGCTTCCTGTGATATTGAAATATTACTGAAAGCTGATTATTACAATGGATTAAAAGCAAGCATTTTGTCTGCTTTGTTGTTTGTTAAATCAATGTCTTGCGACTTTAACTTTACATATTTTTAATATTCGTCTTTTGTATGATTCAATTTGAATGCTTTAACAATCTCAACAACAGCAATCGGAACGATAGATAATCCCATTACATAAAGCCAGTGGATGCCATCCATTTCAACAATACCAAATACATTTCTTGCAACAGGTATGAGCAATACAGCCAGCATAAGCAATGCAGAGGTCAGTATGGCCAGTACTAAGTGTTTATTACTTGCCAGACTTGTTCTGAAAGATGATAGTTTGTTTGAATGCAGGTTGCGAACATGGAATAGTTGAGAAAAGGCAAGTACAGCGAAAGCCATTGTTTGACCTAGAACCTGTCCTCCGTCATTACGCCCTATATAATAGGCTGCAAGTGAGATCAATCCGATTACGGAACCCTGATAAACAATCCTCCATATCATTCCTTTTGAGAAGAATCCTTTTTTGGGATCACGCGGTTTACGTGTCATTACATCTCTTTGAGCAGGATCCATACTGAGGGCAAGCGCCGGAAGACTGTCTGTAACAAGGTTTACCCATAATATAAGTATGGGTGATAATGGATTACCAATATTAAGGATTGCGGCAATAAATATGAGTAAAACCTCGCCCATATTAGCGGAAAGAAGAAACTGAATTACCTTGAGGATATTATCATAAATGCGTCTACCTTCTTCAACGGCAGTAACTATTGTAGCAAAATTATCATCAGTGAGCACTACATCAGAGGCATCTTTGGCTACTTCTGTGCCGACAATCCCCATCGCAACACCTATATCAGCCTGCTTTAGTGCAGGTGCGTCATTTACGCCGTCACCCGTCATTGCAACTATATCACCGTGACTCTGCCATGCTTTTACAATTCGCACTTTATGTTCCGGGGCAACACGCGCGTAAACAGAGTAGTCACGTACATCACGTTTGAGCACTTCCTCGTCAATTTCCTCTAAATCAGTGCCGGTGACAGCTTTATCTCCTTCTTTATATATTCCTATTTCATCAGCAATTGCTACAGCTGTGACTTTATGGTCACCGGTAATCATTACAGGACGAATACCCGCTGTTTTGCATTTTTTTACTGCTTCTATAACTTCAGGACGTGCAGGATCGATCATGCCGAGGAGGCCAATGAAGATTAAATCATTTTCTACTGTTTCAGCACTAACTTTTGCAGGAATCTCTTCAATGTCTTTATAGGCTACAGAGAGTACACGAAGTGCGGATTGAGCCATTCTTTTGTTTTCCTTAATAATGGTAGCTTTATCCTCTTCAGTGATTGGTCTTACTTTACCATGTATAAGTATTCTTGTTGTCACGCTAAGCACCTCATCAAGACCGCCTTTAACATTTACACGAAGATTTCCAACCTCCATCTTGTTAATGGTAGCCATTCTCTTTCTTTCTGAATCAAACGGGACCTCCTGAACTCTGGGGAACTCTTTCTCAATATCATTCTTATTCATTCCGAGATTCAGAGCGATATCCACAATTGCTGTTTCAGTGGGATCTCCGGAGAGTTCGCGACCTCCATCAGGTAACATTTTAAGATGTGAGTCGGTACATAAGAGTGAGGACTGAAGTAGAATAACTTCATCACTGTCCAACTCTTCAGGGATGGGCGGATTTCTGAAATTAACTGTATTTCCACCTGTCCAACCTTCGACAACAGTCATTTTATTCTGGGTGAGAGTACCGGTTTTATCTGAACAGATTACTGTGGTACTGCCGAGAGTTTCTACAGAAGGTAGAGTGCGTACGATAGCATTCTTTTTCACCAGACGCTGCACACCAATTGCCAACACTATGGTGGCTACAATCTGAAGTCCTTCAGGAATAGCTGCAACAGCAAGGCTGACAGACATCATGAGCATTTCGAGCCAGTGATTGCCGTAAAGAGTACCAATAACAAATATTACCGCACAGATTATCAGTGCTACATAACCCAAAACTTTACCAAGCTGACCAAGACGCTTACTCATGGGAGTTTCGGTAGCTTCAGTGGATTGCAACATGTGAGCAATCTTTCCTACTTCAGTGTTCATGCCGGTGCCTATCACAACACCTCTTCCACGACCATAAGTAACAATACTGGTTGAGAATGCCATATTCGTTCTGTCACCTAGTGGGATATCAGTGCCCTGAAGAGGGGTATTAACTTTCTCTACAGGTACGGATTCACCGGTAAGTGCTGCTTCCTGTACCTTTAGGTTGACTGCTTCAAGAAGCCTCATATCAGCAGGGATAATATCTCCGGTGTCTAAAACGACTATATCACCCGGTACTATATTAACAGAGTCAATTTCTGCTATCTGTCCTTCACGCAGTACCTTTGTGTGAGGTGAACTCATTTTGTTGAGTGCTTCAAGAGAAGTTTGTGCTTTTCTCTCTTCAACTGTACCAATTATAGCATTGAGCAACAGAATAGCAAGGATAACAAAGGTTTCAACCAATCCTTCTCCTTCCATTATTCCAATTACTCCTGAAATAATTGCAGCAATAAGCAGAATTACTACCATACTGCTCTTAAACTGTTCCAAAAATATTGCAAGAAGAGTTTTTTGTTTTTTGGTTGCCAACTTATTAAGCCCATACTTCTCAGTACGTCTCTCTATCTCTGCTTCTGAAAGACCGTTTAGAGGATTTACTTCTAGCTTTTGTAAGACCTCATCGACCTTTTGGTTATAATATTGATCCATTTAAATGTTTTTAATATCGGTTTCGGTAAAAAAAATGGAGACCATTCTGAGGGTTCCGTTATTTATACAAATATCGTAAAATATTTATCCTATAATATTAGGAGGCTGCACATTTAACACTTTACAACTGTTTATCACAGTTATATGTTATATAACATAATCGTAACATTTCTCTTTGTCATACGTTTTTTATAAATTGCAACGCAGTTCAGTAAAGTTATGACTTTGCCGGTCTTTAAAGACGCAAAGTCTTTTTTAATACTAAAAAATCAAACAACAGTAACTGAATTTTAAAAACTAATAAACTGATAAACATCAATATAAGAACCGGCAAATCATAAAATGAAACATGGTTTGCATTAAATACTAATTACATTATTTAATTAATTAAAATATTTTCTTATCATGAAAGTTTACAAAACAAACGAAATCAAAAACATAGCCCTGATTGGTAATTCGGGGGCAGGTAAGACCACTCTCGCTGAAGCTATGCTTTTCGAGTGTGGTCTATTAAGACGACGCGGTACAATCAAAGGAAAAAACACTGTGAGTGATTATTTCCCGGTTGAAAAGGAGTATGAGTACTCTGTATTTCCAACTATGATTTCCTATGAGTGGAAAGATAAATTGATGAACTTTATTGATTGTCCCGGATCGGACGACTTTGTAGGAGGTATCGTTACTGCTCTAAACGTTACAGACTTGGCTTTAATGCTGATTGATGCTGCTGATGGCGTGGAAGTTGGTACTATAAATCAATTTCGTTATGTTGAGGATCTTAAAAAGCCGGTTGTAATACTTGTAAACGGTATGGATCATGAAAAAGCTGATTACGAAAATACGCTGTCCAGTCTTAAAGAAGTATATGGGAATAAAATTGTTCCGGTGCAATATCCAATTGGCAGCGGAGCCACATTCAACGGAATTATTGATGTATTAAAACAGAAACATTATCATTGGAAGCCTGACTCAACTGCGCCTGAGGTACTTGAAATACCTGAAAGTGAAAAAGAGAGAGCGGCAGAATATTATCAGGTTCTACTGGAAGCTGCTGCCGAGAATGACGAAGGATTGATGGAGAAGTTTTTCGATCAGGGCACACTTACCGAAGAGGAGATGCGTGACGGAATACATAAAGGTATGCTCAGTCACAGTCTCTATCCGCTGTTCTGCTCTTCGGCAGAAAAAAATATGGCAGTTCATCGTATTATGAATTTCCTGAGTATGGTTGCTCCATCTCCTGACGACATGCCTTCTCCAAAGAATTCAGAAGGTGAGGAGGTTGCACCCGACTCTTCTGCTCCCGCAAGTCTGTTTTTCTTTAAAACTACTGTAGAGCCTCATATTGGTGAAGTGAGTTACTTTAAAGTAATGACCGGGACTGTGAAAGAAGGAGACGATTTCACTAATGCAAACCGTCAGTCTAAAGAGAGACTTGCACAGTTATATACTGTAGCAGGGCAGATGCGTAATAAAGCTGAACAGCTTCATGCAGGGAGTATTGGTGCTGCTGTTAAGCTTAAAGATGTGCGCACCGGCAATACTCTGAATGCTAAGGGATCTGACCATTTATTCGATTTTGTAAAATATCCGGAACCTCGTTTCAGAAGAGCTATAAAGGCTGTCAATGAAGCGAACTCTGAAAAGATGAATGAAGCTTTGACGCGAATGCGTGAAGAAGATCCTACATGGCTCGTAGAAATATCTAAAGAGCTTAAACAGACTATTGTTTCAGGTCAGGGTGAGTTTCATCTTAAAACATTAAAATGGCGTCTTGAAAACAATGATAAGATAGAGATTGAGTTTTTTGAGCCTAAGATACCTTATCGCGAAACTATTACTAAGTCTGCACGTGCCGATTACAGACATAAAAAGCAGTCAGGCGGTGCCGGTCAGTTTGGTGAAGTGCATCTGATTGTTGAGCCTTACTCTGACGGCATGCCCCTTCCTGAGATTTACAAATTTAACGGTCAGGAATTCAAGATCCAAAACAGAGACACACAGGTAGTTAACCTTGACTGGGGTGGTAAACTTGTATTCGTAAACAGTATTGTTGGCGGCTCTATTGACGCTAGATTCCTGCCTGCGATACTAAAAGGCATTATGGGCAGAATGGAGCAGGGACCGCTAACAGGGTCTTATGCCCGTGACGTACGTGTAATAGTTTATGATGGAAAGATGCACCCGGTTGACTCTAATGAAATTTCATTTATGTTAGCGGGAAGAAATGCATTTAGCACGGCTTTTAAAAATGCATCTCCCAAAATTCTGGAACCTATTTATAATGTAAATGTTGCTGTTCCGGGTGACTACATGGGTGATGTTATGAGTGATCTGCAGGGACGCCGTGCAATTATTATGGGGATGGAAAGTGAGAAAGGTTTTGAAAAGCTAAATGCTAAGGTTCCTTTAAAAGAAATGAACACATATTCTACATCATTAAGCTCGATTACAGGCGGCAGAGGTTCATTCTCTATGAAGTTTGCCAGCTATGAACTGGTGCCTTCTGACGTACAGGAGAAGCTGCTTAAAGAGTATGAGGAACAAGAGAAAGAGGATTGATTGAATCTTTTTTGAAGCGATTATTTTTACTAAGTGATTATCTCATATAGTGATCACGTTTCACAAAAAATTATAATTAAGTATTTAAATAATTTAGGGCGGTTCAGATGAGCCGCCCTTTTTTGATTATTTGCATCCTACTTACACTAATTAATTTTCGAGTCCAGATTCCTTTTCAATGCTTCCAAAAACTCACGTGTAGTGAGCCAGTTTTCGCGAGTCACTTCGGGACCGTGAACCAACATTGCAAGATCTTTTGTCATCTCGCCACCTTCTACAGTCTCAATACAAACATGTTCCAGTTTTTCGCAGAAATCAATTAGTGACTGATTATCATCAAGTCTTCCACGATGAGCAAGTCCTCTTGTCCATGCAAATATTGACGCAATAGGATTGGTACTTGTCTCTTTTCCTTGCTGATGCTGGCGATAGTGACGTGTGACGGTACCATGTGCTGCTTCTGCCTCAACCGTTTTTCCATCAGGAGTAATTAATACCGAGGACATCATTCCCAAAGATCCAAAACCTTGAGCAACGGTATCGGACTGAACATCGCCATCATAATTTTTACAAGCCCAAACAAAACCTCCACTCCATTTCATGGCTGAAGCAACCATATCATCAATTAATCTATGTTCATACGTAAGTCCCGCCTTTTCAAATTTATCCTTAAACTCATTGTCATATACTTCCTGGAAAATATCTTTAAAACGTCCATCATAAGCTTTCAGGATTGTATTTTTGGTTGACATATATAATGGATAGTTTTCTCTTAATGCTATCTGAAAGGAGGATCGTGCAAATCCATAAATGGATTCATCGGTATTATACATTGCCATCGCAACACCATCACCTTGAAAATCATACACATTCCAGCTTTTTGTCTCACCGTTCTCTCCGGTAAATGTCATCGTGAGCTTTCCTTTTCCTTTTATTACTGTGTCTGTTGCCCTGTATTGATCTCCAAAAGCATGACGTCCAATAATTATTGGTTTTGTCCACCCCTGAACATAACGGGGAATATTACTGCATATAATAGGCTCTCTGAAAACAGTACCACCTACTATATTACGAATTGTGCCATTGGGTGATTTCCACATCTTTTTGAGACCGAATTCCTCAACTCGTGCCTCATCGGGAGTAATAGTGGCACATTTTATTCCAACATTGTATTTTTTTATTGCTTCGGCAGCATCAACTGTCACTTTATCATCAGTGGCATCACGATTCTGAATACTTAAATCGAAATATTTTATGTCAAGATCAATATATGGTAATATAAGTTCTTCTTTTATGAAAGACCATATTATACGCGTCATTTCATCACCATCCAGTTCTACAACCGGATTATCTACTTTTATTTTTTGCATTTTTTACTACTACTATCTCTCTTTAAATTATTCTGTCTGGTTCTACTATCTTCTCTTGTTCTACTATTTTCTCTCTTTCAATGGTACAAAATCCTGTAATTCGCGAACATTCTTATATGCAGGACGAATCAGTCGCTTGCTTGAGAAGTTCATTTCCTCTATACGGTGAGCAGACCAGCCTACTATACGAGCCATAGCAAAAAGAGGCGTGAAGACTTCTGACGGTAAACCAATAGCATCGTAAACGAAACCTGAGTAGAAGTCAACATTAACACATACATTACCCTTAGCTGTAGGTTTCTTTGATTCCTGGAATATTTTTACCATTCGTTCTTCAATCAGTTCCATTAGTGAAAATTCATCTTCACGACCCTTCTCCTTAGCCAAGTCTCTTGCCATATCTTTTAACAGACCTGTGCGAGGATCGCTGATAGTATAAACAGCATGACCTAAGCCATAAATCAATCCGGTTTTGTCATAAGCTTCCTTTCTCAATATCTTCCTAAGGTACTCATCTACCTGGTCAGCATCTTTCCAATCAGAAATATTCTCTTTCATGTCAGCTAACATTCCCATTACTTTAACATTTGCACCACCGTGAAGCGGTCCTTTTAATGAACCGATACCTGCTGCAATGGCCGAATAGGTATCTGTTTCGGTGGAACTTGTTACTCTTACAGAAAAGGTAGAGTTGTTACCGCCACCATGTTCTGCGTGCAGAATTAAAGCAAGGTCGAGGATTCTAACATCCAGTTCGGTATACTTGTTAGGTCCCTTCATCATAAAGAGGAAGTTTTCCGAAACTGATTTTTCCGGTTTAGGCAGACGAACGTGCAAAGATCTGCCACGCAGATCATGTCGTAATACCTGATATGCATAAGCTATTATAGTGGGAAACTTTGCAATGAGATTTGTAGATTGTAGTATTAGGTTGTCACGAGAAATATCGTCAGGATTTTCGTCATAACAATAAAGTTCGAGTACACTTCTTGCAAGAATATTCATGATGTTTTTTCCCTGAAGCGCAAGAATATTCATCGTTGCCGTATGATTTAGCGGCATAGTTTCTGCGATCATACTTCTTGTTGCTTCCAGTTCATTCTTATTAGGCAGACGACCTGAAAGCAGGAGAAAAATAGTCTCCTCAAATCCTAATCGATTTTCACTTTGAATACCTGCAACCAACTTTTCAACATCAATTCCTCTATAGTAAAGTTTTCCGGGTATTGGTTTTAGTGAGCCATCCTCTTGTCGTTCGTATCCGACAACATCACCGATACGTGTGAGTCCGGCAAGAACACCTGAATGATCTTCATTGCGCAGTCCCCGCTTAACACCCATTTTAGTAAAAAGATCTTTATCTATATTGCTTGTAAACGCTATTGAATCCGAAAGGATCTTTGTTAAATCATCTTTGTTCATATTTTCAAAGTTCTATTTGTTTTTGATTCTTAATTTATCTGCAGGTATTTATTACAATCCTAATTTTAACATTGGGAGTACCAATTTTGTTTTATTAATTCATAAGTTTTCTATAATTTTTTTGGAAAACTCGTAAGTAGAAAGAGGTTTCCCATTTTCCATGAATCTCGTGAGATCAGGAGTACCATATCCATTATCAAACAGTTTTTCGAGTGATGATGTAATCAGTTTTCCTGCTTCACTCCATCCTATGTGATCCAACATCATTACACCGGAAAGAAGCATTGAACATGGATTTGCAACATCCTTCCCTACAATATCTGGTGCCGTTCCGTGGGTAGCTTCAAATATGGCATGCCCGGTCATATAATTTATATTAGCTCCCGGGGCAATTCCAATCCCACCTACCATTGCAGCCAGTTGATCTGAGATATAGTCTCCATTGAGGTTGAGAGTGGCGACAACTGAATATTCCTCAGGTTTTAATAGTGTATTTTGCAAAAAAGCATCTGCTATTACATCTTTAATAAACACTCTCCCGGAATCAACAGCTTCATTATACATTTCAACTGCTTTCTTTAATCCTTTCTCAGCTTTTATCTGATTAAAACGATGTTCGGTAAAGGTCTGGTCAGGAAATTCACGCTCAGCAAGATCGTAGCCCCATTTCTTAAACCCTCCTTCAGTAAACTTCATTATATTACCTTTATGTACGAGCGTAACAGATGGGAGCTTGTTTTTTACAGCATACTCTATTGCTGCGCGCACGAGACGTTCAGTACCTTCTCTGGATACAGGTTTTACTCCAAACGATGAACTTTCGGGGAATCGTATTTTATCGACACCCATCTCATCCTGTAGAAAATTCAAAAACTTTTTTGCTTCAGTTGTACCTGCAGCCCATTCAATACCTGCATAGATATCTTCTGTGTTCTCCCTGAATATAGTAACACTCACCTTTTCGGGATGCAGAAGTGGAGTTGCCACCCCCTTGAACCAACGCACAGGTCGCAAGCAAACATACAGATCCAATTCTTGTCTTAATGCAACATTTAAAGACCTTATACCCTCGCCCACAGGAGTTGTAAGAGGGCCCTTTATTCCAATTATGTTTTTGCGGAATGCCTCTATTGTTTCCTCAGGGAGCCAGGTTCCAACTTCATTATACGCTTTCTCACCTGCAAGGACTTCGAGCCATTTTATTTTTCTTTTACTACCGAATGACTTTTCAACTGCAGCATCTATAATCTTTTGTACAAAAGGGGTAATTTCTTTACCAATCCCGTCACCCTCAATAAAGGGTATTACCGGATTATCTGATACAATCAATTTATCAGCCTGTTTTGTTGTTTGCATTGGGATCATATTTCTGGGTTACAAGTTACTTCATAGCATTTAATGCACTTCCGGCTCTGAACCACTCAATCTGCTGTTCATTATATGTATGTGAAGCCTTGAAAGTGTCTATTGTTCCGTCTGGATGAAGAATCTGAACAGTCAGATCCTTACCCGGAGCAAAATCTTTAAGACCTAATATTGAGATTTTATCCCTCTCCAGAATTTTATTATAATCGTCATTATTTACAAATGTAAGTGCAAGCATTCCTTGCTTCTTAAGATTAGTCTCGTGAATTCTGGCAAATGATTTAACCAGAATAACCTTTACATTAAGATGTCGTGGCTCCATTGCTGCATGCTCACGACTAGACCCTTCACCATAGTTTTCTTCTGCTACAACTATCGATCCCAAACCACGCGACTTGAATTTACGTGCAAGTTTAGGGACGTTGATATACTCACCTGTTTCAGTATCAAGCACAGCATTTGTTTTATCATTAAATACGTTAACTGCGCCAATTAACATATTGTCTGAGATATTATCAAGGTGCCCTCTGAAACGGAGCCATGGACCGGCCATTGATATATGATCTGTAGTACATTTGCCTTTTACTTTTATCAGCAGAGGTAGATCTGTTAAATCCTCACCATCCCAAGCAGGGAACGGTTCAAGCTTTTGCAGGCGTTTGGAATCAGGATCAATAGAAATCTTAACCTCATGGCCATTTTCAGCAGGTGGAATATAACCGGCATCTTTAACCTCATATCCCATTGGAGGCTTTTCGAAACCGGTTGGTTCTTTTAGTTTAACCATCTCTCCTTTTTCATTTTCCAGAGTGTCGGTAAGAGGATTAAAACAAAGATCACCTGCAATAGTAAGTGCAGCTACAAGCTCTGGCGAAGTAACAAAAGCATGTGTGTTTGGATTACCGTCATTCCTTTTGGCAAAGTTCCTGTTGAATGAGGTAACGATAGAGTTTTTACGGTCTTTTACATCATCATCCCTTTTCCATTGTCCGATACAGGGACCGCAAGCATTTGCAATTAATGTTGCTCCTGCATCTTCAAAAATCTTCAATATTCCGTCACGCTCTGCAGTATAACGTATCTGTTCAGATCCCGGATTGATTAAAAACTGTGCTTTAACAGGAATATGCTCATCGCTTGCTTGCTTTACTATCGAAACAGCTCTGGTTAGATCTTCATAAGATGAATTGGTGCATGAACCTATAAGGCCAACTTCCATTTTGCGTGGCCAGTCATTCTTTTTTACTGCTTCAGTAAACTCTGATATTGTGTATGCAGCATCAGGTGTAAACGGTCCGTTGATGTGTGGCTCAAGTTCCGAAAGGTTGATTTCGATCAGCTGATCATAATATTTTTCAGGGTTAGCAACCACTTCAGGGTCAGGCTTAAGGTGCTCCATAATCTTACGTGCTTCATCAGCAACCTCTTTTCGTCCTGTCTGTTCGAGATAATCAGCAGATTTATCATCAAAAGGAAAGATTGATGTGGTAGCTCCTACTTCTGCTCCCATGTTACATATTGTGCCCTTTCCTGTTGCTGAGAGAGATTCTGCCCCTTCTCCAAAATATTCTATTACAGCGTTAGTTCCTCCTTTTACTGTCAGGATACCTGCCACTTTCAGGATTACATCCTTTGGCGCACTCCACCCGGAGAGTTTGCCAGTCAGCTTAACTCCTATTAATTTAGGCATCTTAAGCTCCCATGGCAATCCTGCCATAACATCAACAGCATCAGCTCCTCCAACACCAATAGCAATCATACCAAGTCCACCTGCATTTGGTGTATGTGAATCAGTTCCGATCATCATACCTCCGGGAAATGCATAGTTTTCAAGTACAACCTGATGAATAATTCCCGCTCCCGGCTTCCAGAAACCAATTCCATACTTATTGGACACATCCTTCAGAAACTCATAAACTTCCCTGTTGGTAATATTGGCAGTTTCTAAATCTGACTCAGCATTTTTATATGCCTGTATCAGATGGTCACAATGAACTGTGGAAGGTACAGCAACGCTTGTACGTCCTGAATTCATTAACTGAAGCAATGCCATCTGTGCAGTAGCATCCTGCATCGCTACTCTGTCAGGTGCAAAATTCACATAATCACCGGCACGTTTGTAATTTTTAATTGGAACACCTGAAGAAAGATGAGTTAAAAGAATTTTCTCTGTTAGTGTTAACGGACGTTGCAAAGCCTCTCTTACCTGTTTTATCTTTTCTGGTAGTTGCTCATATACTTTACGAATAATGTCAATATCAAATATCATACGGATTAGAGTATTAAAATATTTTAAATAATAAGTTTATCAAAAAAATGCTTGACTTTTTAACAAAATTGAAGGGGAAAAGTTCGTATTAATAGCTGGTTATAACTTTTAAAAGTACGGTATTAACAGAGTCTATGCAGCTAACTATCTGAATTGATTTTTTTTTGCAAACCTTATTTAACAGCATTGACACACATTATGTTCAACTATATTTTTAATAATCACGAAAATAATCCTTAACTTTGCTGTCATTATAGAAACAGAATTAAGTAAAGATCTACTTCATTAGGCTTCATGATTGAGCACGAAGGAATTATCGAAAAAATCAACGGGAATCAAATTACCGTTCGCATTATTCAGAAATCAGCATGCAGTTCATGCCATGCTAAAGGAGCGTGTATAGCTGCAGATTCAAAAGAAAAACTTGTTAATATTTCTGACAACACAGGACAGTTCTTCGAAAAAGAGAAAGTAATTATTGAAGGTAAAGAATCAATGGGTTACACCGCCATTCTCTGGGCATTCGTTGTTCCTCTTATAATATTGATTTCTATATTGGTATTATCTCTAAACTATTTACAACAAAGTGAAACTGAAGCAGCCTTAATCTCAATTATTGCCTTAGTACCTTATTATTTTATCCTGTATCTATTTAGAAATAAAATGGCAAATTCGTTTAAATTCAGTATTAAAAAAACAAATTAATAATATGAGTGTATTACTAACTGCCGTTGCAACTCTTGGAGCTATTGGCGCCGGAAGCGCTGCTATACTCTATATGGTAGGACAAAAATTCAAAGTAGAAGAGGATCCTCGCATACAGGAGGTTCAGGACTCTTTACCTGCCGCTAACTGTGGTGGTTGTGGATTTCCCGGTTGTGCTGCATTTGCAGCTGCATGCGTAAAAGCTGAGACTTTGGATGATCTCTACTGTCCCGTTGGGGGTCAGGCTACTATGGACCTTGTTGCGGGTATCCTTGGACAAAAAGCTCCTGTTACTGTAAAAAAAATTGCTGTAGTCAGATGCAGTGGTACATGCGAAAATCGACCACGTACAAACCTATATGACGGAGTATCAAACTGTACGATTGCATCTGCACTCTATGGAGGAGATACAGGATGTTCGTTTGGCTGTCTGGGTCTGGGCGATTGTGTTGATTCATGCACTTTCGATGCTATACACATTAATCCTGTCACAATGCTTCCTGAAGTTGTTGAGGATAAATGTACAGCTTGCGGAGCTTGTGTGAAAGCATGCCCAAAAGACATTATAGAACTAAGAAAGCAGGGTCCCAAATCACGCCGTATCTATGTAAGCTGCGTTAATGAAGAAAAGGGAGGTGTAGCTAAAAAATCATGCGAAGTAGCATGTATTGGCTGTACAAAATGTCAGCAGGTTTGCCCGTTTGAAGCTATAACAATCGAAAATAACCTTGCATACATCATAGATGACAAATGTCGTTTATGCCGAAAGTGTGTACCTGTTTGTCCTACAAATTCTATACTTGAGCTTAACTTCCCTCCAAAAAAAGATAAACCGGGAACACAAATAGAGGAAACAGCTACTATAAAAGCTTAATCTTAATCTGTAAGTAATAAACTTTATGTTAAAAACATTCAGAATTGGCGGTATTCATCCTAAGGAGAACAAAATATCGGCAGGAAAATCGATACAAAACATTGAAATACCTGAACAGGTGATTATTCCGCTGTCTCAACACATAGGGGCTCCATGTCAGCCTATAGTGAAAAAAGGTGATAAAGTGAAGGTCGGTACTAAAATAGGCAAATCTGTCGGATATGTGTCTGCAAACATTCACTCTTCTGTCTCAGGAACTGTATTAAAAATAGATAAAGCACTTGACTCCAGCGGTTACAGGCGTGATGCCGTTTTCATTAAAACCGAAGGTGACGAATGGGATGAATCTATTGACAGAAGCAATAACATAAAAAGAGAGTTCGATCTATCTTCCGAAAAGATACTTAGCAAAATATCAGAAGCAGGTATAGTAGGTATGGGAGGGGCTACTTTCCCAACCCACGTAAAGTTGACACCTCCTCCTGGAACAAAACCTGAAGTACTTATAATCAACGGAGTTGAATGCGAACCTTACCTTACTTCTGATCATGCTTTAATGCTCGAAAAAACTGAAGAGATTCTGGTTGGCACAACAATAATAATGAAAGCATTAAAGGTTGACAGAGCAATAATTGGAATAGAGAACAACAAGAAAGATGTTATATCACGCTTCAGGCAGTTGATAAAAAACTATCCCAATATTTCGGTTGAAGAGCTTAAAGTTCAATACCCACAGGGTGGTGAAAAACAACTTATTGATGCTTTGATCCGAAGACAGGTACCTAGCGGAGCTCTACCGATTTCTGTTGGAGCTGTGGTTCAAAATGTTGGAAGTGTTTTCGCCATTTATGAAGCTGTTCAAAAAAACAAGCCACTTTTTGAAAGAGTAGTTACCGTAACCGGTAAAGATGTGAAGCAACCAATGAATATTCTGGCAAGAGTTGGTATCCCTTTAAATAATCTTATTGAAAAAACGGGAGGGCTACCTGAAACAACCGGGAAGATTGTAAGTGGCGGACCTATGATGGGCAAAGCGATTGCAAGTGTAGAAATCCCAGTTACCAAAGGCACTTCAGGAATTCTTATCATACCTACTCTGGAAGCTAAGCGAGAGGCAATGAGAGACTGTATACGCTGTTCAAAATGTATCAGTGTGTGTCCGATGGGACTGAACCCTACACTCCTGATGAATCTAACAGAATTTGAGGTTTGGGATCGTGCAGAAACAAATCATATTACTGATTGTATTGAATGCGGTTCATGCAGCTACATTTGTCCCTCACACCGACCGCTGCTTGATTACATCAAGTTAGGCAAAGGCAGGGTTAACACAATTATAAGAGCAAGAAAAAATTAAAGCATATTTTATTAGTATATGGAAAACAAATTAATTGTCTCGCCATCACCACATGTGCATAGCGGTGACAGTATTGAAAAAAACATGTATCATGTTCTTATTGCGCTAATTCCTGCGTTTTTAATAGCATTATACGTGTTCAGGCTTGATGCATTGGCAATTACAGTTTGCTCCGTTCTTTTTTGCGTTGGATTCGAATATCTCATCGTAAAATATATAATGAAGAAACAACCGACTGTCTTTGACGGCTCAGCTATCATTACAGGAGTATTACTAGCGTTTAACGTACCCTCTAATCTTCCTATATGGATTCTGGCACTTGGATGTCTTTTTGCAATTGGAGTGGTTAAACTGTCATTTGGAGGACTTGGCAACAACATATTTAATCCCGCTATAGCAGGACGTATTTTCCTGTTGATCTCCTTCCCTGCACAGATGACTACCTGGCCGGTAACAGCAGTAGCAGAGGCAACCGATGCAGTAAGTTCTGCAACAGTTCTGGGTAATATTAAATATGCACCAGAGTTGCTGCCGTCTCTGCAAGAAATGTTCCTTGGTTTTGAGTCTGGATCAATAGGCGAGATGAGTGTTATTGCAATATTACTGGGGCTAATTTATCTACTTTGGAAAAGAGTTATCACATGGCATATACCTATTTCGATATTGGCTACAGTAGCCATTTTTACGGGAATTATATATATATTTAATCCAATCCCGTTATATAATCCGTTAATACACATTTTCTCAGGTGGCTTGATGTTGGGAGCTGTTTTTATGGCAACCGACTATGTAACATCACCTATGACAAAAAAGGGTATGATTATTTACGGATGCGGTATAGGATTTATTACAGTCGCAATAAGACTGTGGGGAGCATACCCCGAAGGTGTGTCATTTGCAATATTGTTAATGAACGCCTTTACACCTTTAATCAATAATTACACATCACCAAAAAGATTCGGGGAGGTAGTAAAAAATGGCTAAATTAAAATCAACTTTTAAGAATATGTTTCTTTCGCTTTCTATCATCTGTCTGACGGTAGCAGTACTACTTGCACAGGTGAATAAGCTAACTGCTGAACCAATAGCTGTTGCAAAAGCGATGAAACTACAAAATGCAATTGGAGATGTTGTTCCTGACTTTGATAATAATCCAATTGAAGAAGCTTATTTAATGCCTGACGGCAGAGGTGACTCACTGCTTGTTTACCCTGCTAAAAAAGGTGATGAGATTGTAGGCTACGCAATCAACAGTAATGCAGCAGGATTTGGTGGCAATATCCAGATTATGGTGGGTTTCGATATAGAAGATAAAGTTGTGAACTACGCCATTCTGCAGCATGCAGAAACACCCGGTCTGGGATCAAAAATGGATGTTTGGTTTAATGACACAACAAAACCTTCTCAATCAATTATTGGAAGGAATCTTGCTGAAGGAGCTCTATCCGTTACAAATGATGGCGGCACAGTAGATGCCATTACTGCTTCAACAATTACATCCAGAGCATTTTTAGATGCAGTTAACAAGGCTTATGCAGCGTATACTCAAAGCAATGAAGATGCAAATACCGGTGCTACAGAATCTGAAGCTGATGATGAAAATATTATAACGGAAGAAGATGAAATAACAGAGGAGGAAATTAGCAATGAATAAAAACTTAAAAGTACTGATTAACGGAGTAATAAAAGAGAACCCGATTTTCGTTTTACTGCTCGGGATGTGCCCTACTCTGGCAACAACAAGCTCCGCAATCAACGGGATGAGTATGGGACTTGCAACTATGTTTGTTTTAATATGCTCAAATGCAGTTATTTCAATGTTAAAGAACGTGATCCCGGATATGGTGAGAATTCCTGCTTTTATTGTGGTAATTGCAACATTTGTAACTGTTATAGAGATGCTTATGAATGCGTATGTACCTGCACTGGCAGAGAGTCTGGGGATATTCCTTCCACTTATAGTTGTAAACTGTATTGTTTTAGGTCGTGCTGAAGCTTTTGCTGCTAAAAACAGTGTGGTATCTTCAATTTTCGATGGTATAGGTATGGGATTAGGATTTACGCTATCACTTACTTTACTAGGATCGGTAAGAGAACTTTTAGGTACCGGCACAATCTTTTCAGTGAATATATATCCTGAAGAATATGGTTCACTTTTATTTATTCTTGCACCGGGTGCATTTATTGTTCTGGGATACCTGATATCGATATTTAATAATATTCAGAGTAAAAGACAAAACAACTAGTAATAAATCATTATGGAACTAATAGGAATTATAATAGTAGCGATATTTGTCAATAACGTTGTATTTTCGCAGTTTTTAGGAATATGCCCTTTTCTGGGTGTTTCCAAAAAAGTGGATACGGCAATTGGAATGGGTATTGCTGTGATGTTTGTATTAACCATCTCAACTATAGTCACATATCTTTTACAAAAAGGTATACTTGAGCAATTTAATCTGGAATACCTGCAAACAATTACATTTATTCTGGTAATCGCTGCACTTGTACAGATGGTTGAAATTGTGTTGAAGAAGACCTCTCCTGCACTTTATGAGGCGCTGGGTGTTTACCTTCCGCTGATAACTACAAACTGTGTTATTCTGGGTGTGGCAATACTTGTTATTCAGAAAGAGTATAACTTGCTTGAATCAGTAATATATGCTGTTGCAACTGCAATAGGATATGCTCTTGCACTTATCATTTTCTCAAGCATACGCGAACAGCTTGCTTTAACAAAGTTGCCAAAATCAATGCAGGGCATTCCAATTGCACTTATTACAGCCGGCATTATTGCAATGGCTTTTATGGGATTCTCTGGTATTGACCAAGTATTTAATTGATTAAGTGATAATTAATCAATTACAGTAATTTACTGAATTATAAATATTATGTAGGAAGGAAGCTGAGATTTTCTTCCTACTTTTGTTTTATAACGTTTTGAATGATTAAGTATATCTCTTACAAATACAAAAAGACCTAATTATAAATTCTGTTGTTTATTTAGACTCTATATTGTTAAACCATTTCTTTTTATTGAGGTCTTAGTGTTAAATAAATGATGTTCCACCCTTTAAAAACTACGGATATGAAAGCTAAATTATTAAAACACCCGATCACTCTCACAATACTAGCTCTTTTATTGACATCATGTTTCGCAACAAGAGAAGTATACTCTCAGGGATATGATGAATATTACGAGGACGAGTATTATGACGATTACGATCGTGGCGGAGTAAACTTCAATGTTTTCTACAATGAGTTGAGACCTCACGGCAGATGGATCAACAACGGACGATATGGTCGTATATGGATTCCTAATGTGGGTAGAGACTTTCATCCGTATGCAACAAACGGTTACTGGGTAATGACCGACTACGGTAACACCTGGGTATCTGACTATTCATGGGGATGGGCACCTTTCCACTACGGAAGATGGTATTATGACGACTATTACGGATGGGCATGGGTACCCGGATATGAGTGGGCACCTGCCTGGGTAAGCTGGAGAAGCGGTGGAGGATACTACGGATGGGCACCTTTAGGCCCCGGCATTAACATCAACATCAATATAAACATACCGGGACGTTACTGGACATTCCTGCCTGACAGATACATGTATCACCGTAATATGAGAAGATATTACAACAGATACAGTCCGGCAATTTACAACAGGACTACAATCATCAACAATACTTACGTATATAATGACAACCGTTACTACAGTGGTCCTACAGCCAGAGAGTTTGAGCAGAATACAGGAAGAAGGGCAACTGTAAGAAGATTGGAAAGTACAAACAATCGCTCCGCAAGATCTACTCGGGTAAATAATAATGCTGTAAGCGTTTATCGTCCGGAAGCCGGAACAAGCAGAAGTAGTAACAGAAATGCAACGGTTACTCCAAATACAAGAAGTTCTTCCAGCAACAGGAATGCAACTGTAAGCCCTAACACAAGAAGCTCTACTAGCAACAGAAGCTCTACAGTAAGCCCAAGCACAAGAAGTTCTTCCAGCAACAGGAGCACTACTGTAAATCCAACCACAAGAAGTTCTTCCAGCAACAGGAGCACTACTGTAAATCCAAGCACAAGAAGTTCTTCCAGCAACAGAAGCTCTACTGTAAACCCAAGTACAAGAAATTCTTC
>DHCC01000018.1:29366-35549 GCA_002398875.1 Bacteroidales bacterium UBA4912
ACAAGAAATTCTTCAACTAGCAGAAGTTCAACAGTAAGATCTCAAAGTTCTTCAAGAACCAATAATAGTAGCTCAACAGTAAGATCAAGCTCATCATCAAACAATAATAACAGGAGCAGCTCTTCTGTATCAAGAAGCAATAGCACAAGAAGTTCAAATTCAGAAAGAAGCTCTACAGGACGCAGATAATTTCCTAAGTGTGATTTCAAATTTAAGGCCGGACAATTAAATGTTCGGCCTTATTTTTTATACAAATAATACTTTATCTTGTTCAGTCAATCCAACGTTTAGTCAACTTATCATACTCATCTATACGGCGATCACGGAAAAATGGCCACCAACGCCGTACATTCTCAGTTCTTTTTTTATCTATCTCGACCACCTGAATAATCTCATTTTCGTCTGCTCTATAAAGAAATTCACCCTGGGGACCACAAACAAAACTATTGCCCCAAAACTGAATTCCGTTAGTCTGTCCTGAAGGATCAGGCTCATGACCGCTACGATTTACAGAGATAACCGGAATACCATTAGCTACTGCATGACCTCGCTGAATAGTAATCCATGCATCAAGCTGACGCTGTTTCTCATCTTCACTGTCTGTTGACTCCCACCCTATTGCAGTAGGATAAATTAGCATTTCTGCACCTGCCATAGCCATCAGGCGAGCAGCTTCGGGATACCACTGATCCCAGCAAACCAATACTCCCAGTCGTCCTACTGAAGTGTCAATCGGATTAAAGCCCAGATCACCGGGAGTAAAATAGAATTTTTCATAATAAGCAGGATCATCAGGGATATGCATTTTGCGGTATATACCGGCTATTGAACCATCATTTTCAATAACTACAGCTGTATTGTGATAAAGTCCGGCTGCCCTTTTTTCAAAAAGTGAGAGAACAACTACAATCCCTAGTTCTTTAGCCAGTTGCCCGTAAACTTCGGTAGAAGGACCCGGAATCGTTTCTGCCTGATCAAAAACGTCAGTGTCTTCAGTCTGACAAAAATAGAGCCCGTTATGAAGCTCCTGGATTACTATCAACTCAGCACCATCTTTTTCAAGTTGTCTGATTTTCTCCTGTAACCTTTTTATATTGTCCTGTATATTCGAGGTATTTGCCTGTTGAATGATTCCAACCTTCATGATCAACTGAATTTGGGATTTAATATATGAATATGTTCCTGCTTAGTTAACATTTAAACTACGACCTTTGTTTCACCAAAACAGGAAATTGAATAATTAACAAATATGTTTTACTATAAAAAGCCTTCAGGAAACTGCATCGTTACACAATGCAGAGATCCATGCTGTTTTATAAATGGTCTGCAGTCAATTCCTACTATTTCTCTATCCGGAAAAACCTCCTCAAGTAGCTCTTTTGCAATTTGATCCTTAGTTGCACCATAAGTAGGTAACAACACTGCATCATTAAGAATTAAAAAATTAGCATAAGTTGCAGGAAGTCGCCCGCTGTCACCATAAAGAGCATCAGCCATAGGAAGCGCCACAAGATTATACTTTTCACCAGATTTGGTTACGAACATCTTTAGCTCCTCTTCCATTGCTTTCAGTTCGACGTAATGTTCATCATCAACATCATCACACTTTACGTAGGCAATTGTATCCTCATTACAAAAACGAGCAAGTGTATCTATATGATTATCAGTATCATCTCCCGCCAGATATCCGCTATTGAGCCACAACACTCTTTCTGCACCGAGTGTCTGTTTCAGATATTCTTCTATCTGATCTTTCTCCATCGGTTGATTGCGATTAGGTGCTAAAAGGCAATTTGAAGTAGTGAGGATAGTACCATTTCCGTCTGACTCAACAGATCCCCCTTCTAAGATAAAGTTATGGTGATTGTGATAACTTACAGAAGGCTGAAAAAATGAGTCTCTGAATAATTTACCGGTAATCAGATTGTCATTGTTTGCAGCAAACTTCAATCCCCAGCCATTAAATCCAAAATCAAGCAGTACAGGCTCACCATTAATAAAGACAGATATTGCTCCATGATCGCGTGCCCATGTATCATTACTTTCTATCTCAGCACAGATCAGGTTACTCTGTTCTTCTTTTGTAAAATATTCTCTAATATCATACCCACGTGGTATGACAACCAACAACTTCTCCCTCTTGAGTATCTCTTTCGAAAGTGATATGTAGCTGTCTGTGACCTCTTCGAGCATATCAGCCCAGTCACTCCCAGCGTGTGGCCATGTAATCTGAATACCACTCTGCTTGACCCATTCTGCCGGATAATAAATGCTATGCATTACCTTATCCTTCCATATTACCACGAACTATTCCGCGGTTTGATTCACGAATAAATTTAATAATCATCTGGCGATCTTCACTTTCCTGAATTTCGTTTTCAATCTTATCTGTTGCTTGCGTAACATTAAGACCTGAAAGGTAAATGAACCTGTACATCTCCTGGATTGAATTAATTCTTTCACTGCTAAATCCTCTGCGACGAAGACCAACTATGTTTAATCCTACATAAGTGATAGGTTCGCGACCAATCATAACGAATGGAGGAATATCTTTTGAGACTTTTGATCCGCCCTGAATCATAGTATGAGCACCAATTTTTGTAAACTGATGAACAAGAGTTCCGCCACTAAGTATTGCATAATCGTCGATTTCTACTTCACCTGCCAGTTGAGTGCCATTACCAAGTATTACATTATCATTAAGAACACAGTCGTGAGCAACATGGCTGTAAGCCATAATCAGACAGTTTTTCCCGACTTTTGTAAATCCTTTGGATGCAGTTCCCCTGTTAACAGTTGCACATTCACGTACTGTAGTATTATCACCTATTTCAGCAATTGTCTCTTCACCCTGAAATTTAAGATCCTGTGGTATCCCGGCAATTGTGGCATGAGGGAATATTGTACAATTCTTACCGATACGGGCACCGTTGAGCACGGTTGCATTAGTCATAATTCGTGTTCCGTCGCCAATTTCTGTATTCTGATCTATAAATGCAAAGGGCTCTACTAAAACATTATCGCCTAGTTTGGCTTCTGGATGTACAAATGCCAAATTCGAAATACTATTCATATATATTGTTAATTTTATTACTTATTCTTCACAATCTGGGCTGTGAAATCAGCCTCTGATATCACTTTATCCCCAATGAAAGCCAGTCCGCGCATAGTGGCTATGCCTCGTCTTACTTCACTTGACAATTCTACACGGAAAATGAGAGTATCTCCGGGTACTACCTTATGTCTGAATTTAACATTATCGATTTTGAGAAAATATGTTGAGTACCTTTCAGGCTCATCTAGTTTAGAAAGTACTAGCAGTCCTCCCGTTTGGGCCATCGCTTCAACCTGCAGCACTCCCGGCATTACCGGCTCCTGTGGAAAGTGACCCGTAAAAAAAGGTTCATTTGTGGTAATATTCTTAACCCCTACAATAAATTTGTCGGTCACCTGAATAATCTTATCCACCATCAGGAAAGGATAACGATGAGGAAGCAGCTCTCTGATTCTGATATTATCCATTACAGGTTCTATATTAGGATCATATACAGGAGGTTGAACTTCGTTAAGTTTAATATCCTTTCTTATCAGCCTGGCTAACTTATTATTTATTTTGTGTCCCGGACGTATAGCAATAAGTCTTCCCATAATGGGTTTACCAACCAAAGCCATATCTCCGATTATATCTAAAAGCTTATGTCGTGCCGGTTCATTCGGGAAAGCCAGTTCTCGGTTATTAAGATAACCCAGCTCGTTAGCATTCTGACGTGGTACTTTAAGCTCGTCTGCAATCACATCAAGCTCATCCTGTGGGAGCTCCCTTTCGTAAATTACAATTGCATTATCCAGATTACCACCTTTTATCAGACCTGCCTCACGAAGTTTTTGTATCTCTCTGACGAAAACAAACGTGCGTGACGGTGCAACCTCAGTTTCAAAGTCGGTTACATTATCCATTGTTGCCGACTGATTAGGGATATAATGTGAATCAAATTCGATAAATGAGTTGATACAGAAAGCATCATCAGGGAGTAAAGTCAGTTTGGACCCTGTTTCGGGATCAGAGACCTCAATCTTTTTTCTGACAATATAGTAGTCTTTATCTTTTTCCTGTTTAACAATTCCAACCCTCTTTATCTCTTTAACATATTCAATTGAGCTTCCGTCTAGTATAGGGAATTCCGACGCATTTACTTCAATCAGGCAGTTATCAACACCAAGAGCGTACAAAGCAGCCATACCGTGTTCGATGGTACTTACAGTCACACCGCTTTTGCCTAAAACAGTTCCACGCTGTGTATTTACAACGTTTTCAGCTAACGCATCGAGTACGGGCTGTTCTTCCAGATCAATCCTTTTTATCTTTACACCATGATCTTCAGGTGCAGGGTTGAATGTAACTATTATATTCAAGCCTGTGTGCAACCCTATACCCTTCAGGGTGAAGCTGTCTTGTAATGTTTGTTGTCTCACAATTATTATATAATTATTTTCTCAATAAACCAAAATTTGTGCAAATATACAACCAAATGCACAAATTTCCATCTCAAAATTAGAAATGTTTATAAATCAGATCTAAAACGATTGTTTAGTCAACCGACTCCAACTTTTTTTTCAGTTCAGCAATTTCTTTTTCAAGAGCATTCAATTGCCGGTACATATCGGGAAGTTTGGGTACTATTATACTCGATTTAAAAAAGTTTTTAACCGGAAATGCAGGTGATCCCATGACTTCAGATCCCTCTTTGGTGTTACTGATAATACCCGACTGAGCACCTACCTGACTATTTTTGCCAATCGTAATATGACCTCCAATGCCTACCTGACCGCCCAACACACAATTATCCCCTATCTTTGTGGAGCCTGCTATCCCAACCTGAGCAGCCATTGCAGTGTTTTCTCCTATCTCACAGTTATGTGCAATCTGGATAAGGTTATCTAGCTTTACACCGCTGTGGATTACTGTAGAACCCATTACCGATCTGTCAATAGTTGTGTTGGCACCAATCTCCACATTATCCTTTATCAGAACATTCCCCAATTGTGGAATTTTATTATAAACACTCTCTTCCTTGCTATATCCAAAACCATCAGCACCAATAACAGCTCCGGAATGAATTATGCAGTTATCACCAACTTCACAATCATGATAAATCCTTACACCGGGGTAAAGGATTGTATTGTTACCAATATGTACGTTATCACCAATATAGGCATGCGGATAAATTTTACTATTGTCTCCAACAACAGCTTTATCACCGATATAGGCAAATGCTCCCACATACACATTTTCTCCGGTCTTAGCAGTTTCTGAAACAAAACTCATACTTTCAATACCACTCTTCTTTGGTGTATTATTGTTTACAAGTTCCATCAGTGACGCCAGAGCAGCATAAGCATTATTCACTTTAATGAGTGTAGCCTTGATTGGTTTATCAGCTACAAAATCATTATTAACCAATACAATATCAGCTTCAGTTGTATAAATATGTGGAGTGTACTTTGGATTGGCGAGAAACGAAATAGTGCCCGGTTTACCCTCTTCTATCTTTGAAAAAGTTGAAACGGATACATCCTGATTACCTATCACTTCTCCATGGAGGTAATCGGCTATCTGTTTTGCTGTATAAGCCATTTGAAGAAATATTTTAATGAGGATTTCCAAACCCGGATAAAGGTGTTAAAAAAACGGACGTCCTCTTAATTTATAATTTAAAGGGTGCAAATTAACAACTTATTTTTCAACTTATCCCCAATCGATTCATAATATATTTTAAACAAAGCTATCTAATTTTCCTTTGTTAATCAAAAATATGATAGGATAAATCTATAAATTTAGTGGAAATCGTCATGAATTTAGTCGCACTTTGGCCGTACTTTGGCCTTCCTCGCTCTTATAAAGTCCTTATAAACCCCATATATTCCCCTTTTACATAAGAAGAATATAAAGATCAGATAAGAATATAAAAAGGTGTTGATAAAAGCGATGTATGGTTAAAAACTCTCTTATACAGGGCAAAATGATATACTACTTACAACAAAAAAAGGAAAATGTTAATTAACGAAGGTTAGTTTTATTAACCAAATTCAATTTTGAAATGAAACTTGATTTGTGGAATTAAAAACTAATTGGTATTTTTGCACTCACTTTTTCGGGATGTAGCTCAGTCCGGTTTAGAGTAC
>DHCC01000083.1:0-6069 GCA_002398875.1 Bacteroidales bacterium UBA4912
TTGCTATCTACCAATCCAGAATCACTTATAAGATCGGGAACAGGTGGAATGGATCTTAAATACAATGTAACCTATGATAATACCGCGGGTGGAGCTGATAAATATGTAAACATGACATCGGGAGACAAAGAGTCAGTTTTTACTTCGGAGATAACATACACAATTACCTCAAAATAACACTTTTAGCTTATTAAATAAAATTATAAATTGAAGTCGCTATTTTAAGATATTTGTTTGTGTGACATGGATTAAATTGCATGAAAATACAATGAATAGTGATGGGTTGTCAGTTAATTTTAGGTTTTGAATAGAATATATTATTAAACTTTTGTCTTATAATCAACTGTATATCAGTCAAGTAGCATCTAATGTAAATAAGTTGATTTAAATAAGTTAGTTAAATAATATTAAAATTGTGTCTTTTATTTGTAAGCATGAATAATAGAATTACCTTTGCCTCGTTATCGGAAAAATGGTGCAAAAAGATTAAAAATATACAATAAAGCATCAACATTTATATAATCAAAAACACTTGGTAGCTGAATTAAATTAACTCAAAATAAATTAGGAAATAAGATGTGTGTCGAGAAAAGAATACAAAGTGTCGTAAATATGATATTAATTGCATAATATATGCTTAGCGGAAACTTAATATTAAACGAGCAAGTTCATAAAAGTATTTTCACAAGAAGCTTTAAAATTAATGACAATTTAGACACCCGTACTCGATTGCATACAACAAAACGATTATATCGATTAACAGTTGCGTTTTACAAGTTGTTGATAAATAGCATATTAAGGTTGCTCATAAAACTATACAAGTTCACTTAGTTAAATAAGATTAAAAATGTTGTTTCATATTTGCAAGTTTGAAATTATGTATTACTTTTGTCGCGGATTAATAAGGAAATATTTCTTTAATTACCCAAAAGTGATCACAGCAAAAACAAAGATTTAAACAAAGCAAATATTTAATTATACGAAACTCAAACAACGAGATAAAAGTTGACTTTTTTAAGTACTGTATTAAATACAATAAGCATACAGCAATAAAATCAAATATTTTTTAAAATAACAAGCTTAATAAAAAATTCCAAGTGAAAACAAAAAACTTTCTTTTAACAGGTGCTCTTCTAATTGTGGCTCTTTTTTCAGTGAATGGTGTGATGGCGCAGAATGGTGTGATGGCGCAAGCTCCTAGTGCCTATGGAGGTAACAGAGTTTCTTCAGATGCTGTTACTGTAAATCTTAAATTTGTTCCAATCCAGTCTATTCAGGTAAATCCAAATCAAAACACAATAGATTTTGTATTTGATTCACCAGAAGATTATACTAATGGATTAGTTGCAAAAGAAAAAACTCAAACAAAAATTGATCATTTAACTGTTTATCATTCAGGTCCATTTAATGTAAAAGTTAAAAGTTCAGGATTCGTTAATAATGGTGAGACATTAGCTGAAACAAATCATGTGAATATTACAGCTAAGATTGGTACTAATTCCGCAGTTACTACGGCCGATGTAGCTTATAAAGAAGTTTCACTTGCTGCTACTAGTGGTGCGGATTTCATTAGTTCCCCAATAGGAGGTATGGGTTTTACTTTCGATGTGACATATGATCATGTAGGCGATATTACAAAATACATAAATCACAATTTTGATTCAGAAGAAAAAATATATGTATCTACTGTTACATATGAGATATTTTCTAATTGAATTCAATTAATTTAAATTATACAAAGGGAGGCGCATTACAAGCAATGCCCTCCCTTTTTTTTTCTATTGAAATATTTAAAATTTACATCATCCATAAGCAACTTACAATAATTCCAACACAGCTTATAATATGAAAGTTAGAATTTACATAATACTTGCACTTTTTACTCTTCTCTTTATTGCAACTACAAATATCGCATCAGCACAGGTTGGTTTATCTGTATCGCCACCTAGGGTATACTATTCTATTGCAGAGGGTGAGAGTGGTACTCAGAATTTACTTATTAATAACATCAGTAAGGATCATCCATTAGATCTTGCAATCACGTTTGGTGATTGGGAGTATGATGAGTATGGCAATAACGTGATGTTTCCTCCTGATAGCTTAGAGAATTCTTGTGCTTCTTGGCTTTCTCTGCCCGAAGGTACATATATTACCCTTCAACCGGGTGAGAGCCGTGAGGTGGAGGTGATGATGAATGTGCCTCGTGTTATACCTTCTGGAGATAATGTGCAAACAGCCATGTTATATGTTACTCAGATGAACCCGGTTGATGGTGTAGATGCTCAAGGTGCTGCTATTCGTATTAACGTAAGGCAGGGCATTAAGATTTATAGGAAAGGCCTGGTAGGCGAGCGCAGAGCATTGGAGATAACTGATATGACTTTTAACCGTGAGAGTAATAATTTTGTACTGGCTTTTAATAATAATGGTAATATTTGGACGGATGGTGTGATAAAGACTACAATATTTAATCGTACTACTGGTAAAGAGACTTCTTTGAGTGATACGCCCTTTTTTACTATGCCAGGGAATGTTCGTAAGGTTATGATCTCACCGGGAGAGACATTGGAAAAAGGTGAATATATTGCCACTGTAATGCTTGATTATGGTGATGAAACTATTTTAGAGGCTGCAGAACTGGAATTCCGTTATGAATAGACTGCTATTTTTGTTTATCTTGTGTATTTCTTATACACATCTTGTTTTCGCTCAATACGATCCTTACAATTCTTATAAACTTGGTTGGGGTGGAGGTAAACATTTTGAAGTTAAAAGCTATGGTGGAGAATATTCACAACCAGATTATATGGTGCTTCTTCTAGGTTCAACCAAAATGAAGGAAGCAGAGTGGAGAATTACAGCAACTGTAAAAAACGTAAGAAGTGTATATAATAATGTGGTGAAGGATTCTGATTTCCCTGTGAATATGCTTAACCTAATGTTGACTTCCAAAGATGGTTCATCTAATATTCCTGTTGGCAATATTAATAATATGATGGTCTGGAACAATTTACAGGGGTTAAACAATGAGGTTGAACTAGTAACCTTCCAATCATTAAATCAAGATGGTTATCATCAGCTCTACTTAAATTTTGAACTTCACGTAATGGGTGGTGAATACTTGAAAAAATTTCCAATTTGGTCAATAATTCAATTCACATTTGAGTACAAGTTATACTCTAGAAGTCAAAGTAATCAGCCATGGGAACATGAAATGACATTTGTTAGTAATGATTCTCATTTTCAGCTTAATATAGATCCCAACTCTCAGGTTCCTGTATATTCCATCACTGTAACTCCTGATGTGTTACTCGAATACAATTCAATTACTGATTATATGAATGGTGTAGAAAAAACATGCGAAAAGGGTCTTAAAGTTTCTGCGTCAGGTAATTATGAGGTTAGGGCTAAATCTCAAACTAGTCAATTTACTTCTACAACTAGTAGTCGTACTTTGCCCCTTGATTTGGTTTCACTTCAATTGAGTGGTGGAAACGGTACTCAGCAACCTGTTAATATTTCCACTACAAATCAATTAATTCTGCAAGGTGCTACAACAAATGGTAATGTTGTTGAGTATGATATGATTTATAAAGCCAAGCCAATTGAAGATCAATATCTGTTTATCAACCAACAAGAGACTTTTACTACCCAGTTGATGTTTGAGTTGACTACTAATTAGATGTCACAAATTACCAGGTATAAATATTTTAAATTTCATTTAATCTTTCTCTTTCTGCTTATTAGTGGAGGGATGGACTTGTTTTCTGGTAATCCCATTTCAATTGAATTTAAAGATAGTTCGCAATCTGAACAGATGGTTAGTCACGTGCTGAAGGTGACCAACATATCTGATGATATTTTTAAAGGTGGGGTTAAGGTTGATATCCCTGAGGGGATACGTTCTCTGTCTCAGAACGAAAGATTAATTAACTTGATGCCGGGTGATAGCACTTTTGTTTCTTTTAAACTTGTTCTTACTAAGAATCTCGACTTTGGTGAGAAAAAGGTTCTTTACAATTTGCTGGACAATGATGGTGTATATATAGATAGTACCGGTACCTCTTTGCAAATAGAAAGGCGTGAGCAGCTGTTACTGATGGTTGATAACAGGCCTAATCTTTTAACTAATCCGGATGACTCGGTTCGCATAAACGTGACTCTGCAAAATAGTGGTAATATTACTGAGGATGTGTATCTTGTTTTTAATGTGCCTAATCTACAGGGTGCTTCTCCTTTTACTGAGCTGACAGCTACTTTACATCCTGGTGAGCAACGTGATTTTACACACTCTTTTTTGGTAAGTAGCAACCTCTTGGCTACTGAGCGTTTTGATGTAAGGGTATCGGTTTTGAAGGGAAGGGACAAGCAAATTGTTGAGACTAGGACGGTTAATGTGCACAGTATTATTTCTAATAGAAATTATAATAGCTTTTTGAGGGATCAGGCTTATTCTATGGGTCAGGGGTCTTTGGATAATGGTATTTTAGTGAGCTATCGTACGTATAACTTCAATTCGCAAACAATGCAGCTACAGGGAGGAGGGTACTTAGATTTGCCCGCGGGTTATCTGCATCTGAAAGGAAACGTATATAAATATAATACTCAACCTCTTCCGTATGTTTCTAATACTTCTTTGACTTACCAATTAAATGAGAGTCAGTTTGTGGTAGGAAATGTGCAGGAACAGACTCAGTTATCGCTTTATGGAAGGGGGGCTAAGGTTCTTCTATCTGATAGGGAGGGAAGGAATAGGGTTACGATTGGTGCTGTTGATCAGAATTATAATCTTGTTGATGAGAGGCCTTGGTTTAACGACTATTACTCTTATTTTGTGAAGGGTGAGCTGGGGGCCAATAATGTGAAAAACGGACTTGTAGCGACATATGTATATCAGAAGAATCCGTATGAGAAGGCGATCTTTAATTTAGGTAGTTTGGAGTGGAGATATCGTTTTAGTAATACTTGGAATATGGAATTAGCTGCTCATGGTGCCACTGGTAGTTATAGTGAGATTGGTGAAAATCACTACTCTGGTGCGGCGGAAATGAAATATAGTGGGAGGGTTGAAGATAAACTTCAGTTGAATGGTTCGGCTTTTTATAGCGACCCTTATTTTCCGGGTAATAGAAAAGGGGTGCTTTCTTTAATGCAAAATGGTAGTGTGAGTTTATCTGATAGGATGAATCTGAATTTATCTTATAGCTATAATCGGTCTAATCCTAAATCGTATAGCTACGATTATAATTATAATTCTGAAAATCAGAATGCCAATATATCTATCTCGCTGCCTTCAATTAAGAATTTCAATAACTCTTTAAATTATCAACATCAAAGGGAGAGTTCGTCTTCTTATTCTTATCTTGTTGGGGATGATAATGATGGGGCTAATTTAAATATGAGGTCTCATAGGATGGGGTGGCAGTGGAGATGGCAGAATCCTGCTTGGAAGTACTCTTTATTTGGTACTATTGAGGGTGGGTTTTTTAAGAATCCTATTAGCAAGGATATTGTTTCGCAAGGGAAAGCTTCTCTAAGCTTCTCTTATAAATGGATTACTATGGGTACTTCTTGGCAACAGGGTGCTTATTATTTGTTTGAGCAGGTGATGGCGCAACGACAAGAGAAGGTTTTTACTAGGTTTACGGCATCGGCGTCGGTTAATCATCAGTTATCGAATAAATTTAGAATATCATCTGGTGTTAATTTCTCTAATGATGTTTATCAGGGTGCTATTCCGTCTGTTAATCTTAATACTACTTATACTCCTAGTAATAGGGTGTCATTTATACTTACGGGCAGCTGGTATAAGTATCCTAATCAGGGGAATAGGGAGATTTTTAATGTTGAGGGGGGAGTAAGATATAATTTTTCGCGTGGTGTACCTCTAAAAGGAAGAAAAAGTTCTATTATTGCAAAGGTCTATTACGATTATAACGCTAATGGCATATATGATAAGGGCGATGCGCCAGCTGAGGGTTATTTGGTTGAGATTGATCGTAAGGCTTTTATTTCTGGTGAGAAAGGGGAGGTGAAATATAGTTCGGTGCCTTTTGGTAGTTATGATGT
>DHCC01000083.1:6390-15234 GCA_002398875.1 Bacteroidales bacterium UBA4912
ATAACGAGTAATGATGGGAAGCTGAGGCAGACGGCTGTTTCAGATGGTCAGGGCAACTTCATTACTTTCCTCCCAACAGGCAACTACTCAATCACATTGGATGTGAGAACTCTTCCTGAACATACAGAAATTGAGGAAACGGTGAAAGATTTTACTATTGAAGGTGGCGGTGTTGTGAAATTGGAGCCCTTTGATATTGTTGTGAAGACAAGACAAATTAATGTGAGAAAGTTCTTTGCTCAGACTCCTGAGGAGTAATTTAAATATTCTGGATAGTTTAAATTGTTAAAAACTAACATTAGCTAATACTTTTTATAATCTCCCGTGTCTATAGTTTGTAGCTCGATAAAAATAATATTGAGAGAGAAACCTAATTATTAATTTAACATGTAATACAAACAACCATGGGAAGAATTCCAATGAAAAAGCGCTTTACAATTCTGATTTCGCTTTTTGTGCTAAGTACAACAATATGCTCAGCGTAAAAAGTTAGTCTGAATTTCAATGGGCAAAATTTGAGAACTGTCTTGGAAAGTATAACTGAACAGACAGACTATTCCTTGGCTTTTAGCAAGGAAGCGGTGGATTTAAGTGATGCAGTATCTATTAATGTAACGGATGCTGATTTATCGCAGGTTTTAAATGAGTTGCTGACTTCCAGAAATATTGGATATGAGGTCAGGGACAATAAGATTTATATTTTTGATAGGCCTCAGGCTGCTAGTCAGGTTGCTCAAGGGCAACAGCAGGAGGTTACGATTAGGGGTATGGTATTAGACGATGAGGGGGAACCTATCATTGGTGCTAATATTGTGGTTCCGGGCACTACTATTGGTACTGTTACTGATGTTGATGGTAATTATACTATTAATATTCCAAGGGGTTCTTCATTGAGATTCTCGTTTATTGGATATGTTGATCAAGTGTTTGCTATAACTAATCAATCATCATTGAATGTGCGACTAATTGAGGATTCTGAGTTACTTGATGAGTTGGTTGTAGTTGGCTATGGTGTTCAACGTAAAAGTGTTGTAACTGCTGCTATTAGTCAGGTTACTGCTGAAGAACTTAATGTTACTCGCCCTACTCGTGTTGAGGATGCTCTGAAAGGTAAGGTTTCGGGCGTGCAGATTACTCAAAGCTCGGGACAGCCGGGGTCTGACTCTAAGGTTAGAATTAGAGGTATTGGTACAATTAATAATAGTGAACCTTTGGTTCGCGTGCTGCCAACGGTGTTATTCTTGTAACTACTAAAAAGGGTGCAACTGGTAAAGCAACTATCAACTATGATGTTAGCTACGGTTGGCAAAATCCATGGAAGAAAAGAGAGATTCTGAATGTTGGCGAATATATGGTTATCATGAATGAATCGAGATTGAATGATGGTAACTTGCCTTTATTTAACGCCGAGCAAATGTCTTCGGCTGGTAATGGAACCGATTGGCAAGAGGAAACATTTTACTTTAATGCTCCTGTTCAGAATCATCAGGTGAGTGTTTCGGGCGGTACTGAAAAGGCCAGCTACTTCCTCTCTTTTGGTTATTTTGATCAAGCGGGTATTGTTGGTGGTAATTTCGACAGATCTAATTATAGTCGTTATAGCTTACGCTCAAACTCTACATATAATATATTTGAATCTCTTGATAGATCGTTTTTTAATAATATTGATCTTGGGGTTAATGTGGGTTACTCGAGAGATAAATCTACCGGTATTGAAACCAACTCTGAGTATGGTTCTATTTTAGGTAGTGCGCTTTCGTTTTCTCCTCTTGTGCCTGTTTATGCTGATGAAGAGACTGCTGCTTCTATTTTAGCGCAATATCCATACGCAGTAAGAAATGGTGATAGAGTATTTTCTATCCCTCCATCTGGTTTTCAAGAGATAGCTAACCCTGTGGGTATGTTGCATCAGCCTACTGCTGGTTTAAACAATTCTGACAAGCTGGTTGGATCTTTATGGGCAGAGCTTACTATTATACCTGAATTGAAATTCAGAAGCAGTTATGGTTTCGACATGGCTTTCTGGGGATACGATGCTTATTCTTTCCCATATTTCTTAGCTACTCAAGGTAAAGACCAGCAGTTTAGTACTGTTCAGAGTGAAATGAACAGAGGTTATACGTGGCAGGTTGAGAATTATTTCTCTTACAATAAGTCTTTTGAAGATGTTCATAACTTGTCATTTGTATTGGGGCAATCGGCTTCTAAATACAGCTATCGTAATTTAGGTGGAAATGATAGGGATTTGCTAGAGAATGATCCTAGTAAGGCTAATATAAATTATGCTATTGCCGATCCAAAAGATGAGCGTGTATGGGGTGGAACGGGTGGTTATAACTTCACCGCAAGAGCTTCATATTTTGGTAGGATAGACTATAACTATGACGAGAAGTATATGGTTCAGGCTACTGTTCGTCGCGATGGTTCTTCGGTATTTGGACCAGGTAATAAGTGGGGTGTTTTCCCTTCTTTCTCTGCTGGTTGGAATGTTACTAACGAAGAGTTTATGGGTGGCAGACCCGAGTGGTTTGATTATATGAAGCTGCGTGCCAGCTGGGGTAAGAATGGTAACGATCGTATCGGACAGTTCCTTTATACATCACTTATGAATGGTGGACAAAACTACTATTTCGGTGGTGGATATGATGTTGTGGAAGATCTTAAAAAAGTTGGAGAAAACGGTGGTCAGATGCAATATGGAAGTTCACCCGGTTACATACCCAATCCTAATGTCAAGTGGGAAGAATCTTCTCAAACTAACTTAGGTATCGATACTCGTTTTTTACGTGGTGCACTTACATTCTCTTTTGATTATTTCAAAAAGCAAACTATCGATATGCTAATGTATCAGCCAATTCCCTCTTATGTTGGAATAGGTGCTCCAATAGCAAACGTGGGTGATATGGAAAACTGGGGTATTGAATTTGAAACTGGCTGGATTAATAATATTGGCGATTTTAATTATTCGGTAACTGCTAATGCTTCATATCTGCAGAATAAACTTATAAACCTTGGTAACGAAACAGGAGAACAGATTTATGAAAGTGCAGGGGCATCAGGTGTTGGAAGTTATGTTAAAGGTATGAACTGAGAAGTATTCCCTTATTTTTATGGCTTTATAACAGACGGTTTATTCCAGAACCAGGCAGAAGTAGACGGTTATGTAAATGACGACGGAGAAAAACTTCAGGGTTCTGCTTTACCGGGTGATGTGCGTTTTGTAGACCTAAACGGCGACGGTGTTATCAGTGATGCTGATAAAACAAAAATTGGTAAGGGTATGCCCGACTGGACTTATGGTGTTACATTATCTGCTGATTGGAGAGGAATTGATATGAATCTGTTCTTCCAGGGAACAATCGGAAATGATGTTTACGACTTCTCACAACGTGGTGATATTCCTCTGAATAACCGCCCGGCATGGATATTAGATCGCTGGCACGGTGAAAATACTTCAAACAGAATTCCAAGAATGACATCTGCGAATCCAAACGGTAACTGGCGTTCTTCTGATCTGTATGTAAAAGATGGTTCCTATATGAGGCTTAAATCCGCACAATTAGGTTACACTCTTCCTTTGGATATCACAAGAAAAATTGCTGTTCAGCGTTTAAGAGTTTACGTATCGGCAGACAACTTGTTTACATTTACATCTTATGATGGTTTTGACCCGGAAATAGCTTCAGGAGGATATACTACAATAGGTATTGATCGTGGTATTTATCCACAGTCAAGAACAGTTTCAGTTGGAGCTAACATTACATTCTAATCTTAAAATTTCAGACAAATGAAAAAAACAATATATATACTCATATTTGCACTCCTGGTTTTAGGGCTTACCGGATGTAGCGATGATTTTCTCAGTGCTTCATCTACGGAGCGACAAGAAGCAGGTGCTCCTGCTTATGAGGGTGCAATTTTAGCAAACCTTGCATCAGCTTATCAAATTATGCTGTTTGACAGTTATGCAAATCAGAATTACAGCAGTATACCGCTTATGTCAGATCTGCGATCTGATGATATCTTTAAAGGTGGCGGAGATGCAGGAGACCAGCATCAACTGTATCTTCTTTCATTATTTACCTCAACACCCCAGCAGTCGTTGGACGGCTTGTGGAGTATTTTCTATACAGGTATTGCAAGAAGTAATAATGCAATCAGTGCTTGCGAAAATGCGATAGATGTTGATGAGGATAAGCTGAATCAATATAAGGCTGAAGCGCACTATTTACGGGCATACTACACACATTGGCTATGGAAATTCTGGGGTAATATTCCATATTTTGAAGAACCTTTAACAGAGCCTCCATACATGACAAAGCAATATACTGCTGATGAGATTTATTCAGAAATTATGGCTGATCTTGATATTGCAACAACTGATGGATGGCTTAGTATGAATACAACCGGTGCTGATTTAGGCAGAATAAACAAGGCAACTGCATTAATGCTTAAAGCACGTGTTGTAATGTATCAGAAAGATCAAAGCAGATATGGTGAAGTTACTGCAGATATGGCAGAGATTATAAATAGTGGTAAATTTTCATTATTTGATAATTTTTCAGAAATGTGGCTTGACCAAAATGAATTTTGTGAAGAATCAATTTTTGAAGTAAATCATCTGCCCGAAGGTAAAAGGTGGGATAGCGGCTGGCAGGGTTACGGAACAAACTTACCGGCATTTATTTCTCCAAGTGAGTTAGCTCTTGAAGGACCTGATGTATTAGGAAAATTTAAGGAGGATGGGGATTTGGGCCTGTTCGTCTGACTACTTGGGATATTTATGAAGATGGTGACTCTCGAAAAGCAGGTTCAATAAACGATTTTAGGGAAGAAAAATATTCTGTTCGTTTTCAGGATACCGGTTTGTTTTTGGCTAAATATGCTGCACGTATGGGTTACAATCCTCAGGGTGATGTTGATTTGAACTATGCTAATAATTTAAGAGTTTTCCGCTATGCTGAGACTTTACTTAACTATGCAGAAATGATTGTAATACACGGACAATCCGCTGTTGGCGGATTAACAGCACAAGCTGCTCTTGATCAGGTTCGCGAACGTGCTTTTGGTGAAGCAAAATCTATTCCGGCAACTGCTGAGAATATCAAGCTTGAACGCAGACGTGAATTTGTTGGAGAGGGAATGCGTTTCTGGGATCTTGTAAGATGGGGTGATACATCATTATTAACAGAAAACCTGCCTGAGTACAATAGTGTACGTACCTGGAGTGATAACTGGAAGTACCTGCCTATTCCACAATCAGAAATAGACAGAACTGCCGGCACTGAGTTCGCTTTACAACAGAATCCGGGATACAATTAAACCGATTCCCTATAATAGATAAATTGCTTTAAATAAAAATAAATATGAAGAATATAATAAAACAATTTTCGTGGCTATTATTGCTGCTCTTTATTGTTGCAGGATGCAGTCCTCAGGAAATGGACGATTATTCCTTGAGTAAGGTAGCTATGGTAACTGATGATATGGTATCATTCACACAGTCGGTTTCCCCTACAAGTGATAATGTAATTACATTTACCAGTACTACAGAGTTACCTGACGACGGTGTTTACACGATTCGGTGGGATTTAGGTAATGGTGCTTCAGACAATAAATCTACAGTAACAGGAATCTATCCATTTGCAGGAGATTACACTGTAACTCTGTCTATTTACTCTGCTAACGGAGTAGTTGCCAAAAAGAGCGTAGTGGTAAGTTTTCCGGATAATGATTACAGTCTGGTTGATACTCCTGCTTACAGAAATCTTACAGGTGGTGCTGAAGATGCTGATGGAAAGACATGGGTGTTTGACCAGTACAATAATTTTGCAGATGAGGTTAAAGCAGCAGGATTTAATGTAAAAGGACACATGGGTTTGGGACCTCAGGGTTCACGTAGTCAGGAATGGTGGGGTGCAGCTTCCAACGACAAACAAGCATGGGAAATGTACTCTTCTAAATTTACCTTTATACAAAATGGAGTACAATTGATAATAGAAAAAGAGGGAAATGAAGGTTATGGACGAAAAGCCAGTGCTGCAAGTGTTGGAGGATTTACAGTTCACGGAGAAAGTGGTGACGATGTTTTCTTTACTTATAGTGGTGGTGATTATACATTCTCTCTCGATGAGTCGGGTGAATATCCAATTATGACTTTATCCGGAAATGCCTATTTGGGATACTATGCAGGAAGCCAGGATTATGAGATAATATATCAGACTGATAAAGTTATGGCTTTAAGGGTTAATAATACTGTTGAGAGTCAGGACTGGGTATTTATTTACTGTCTCGAAGAACTTAACGTGGAAGCTCCTCCTGCTCCGAAAACGTTGAAAGCTGTACCTTTGTTTGAAGACTTTGAGGGTGATGAGTATCTAGTTTTAAAACAGGAGGATATGGGCGGTTCAGCTAAGAGCGCAATTATCGGAAACCCTGTTCCACTTCCTATTAACGAATCCGCTTCTGTGTATCGTTACTGGAAGTCAACAGGTTTTTACAGCAATCTTTCATTCACAGCGCCTGATTATAAATTTGATCTGACAACGCAAAATAAGATAAGAGTAAAAGTGTTTATTCCGGCATTCAATGATTATACTACAGAAAATGCAACAGCAGGATCTTGGATAAGCAACACTAAATTGCAGCCTCAACTTGCCATTAAATTGCAGGATAGTGAGCATCCTGCTCCATGGGAAAACCAGACTGAGATTGTGAAGGCTAATCTTGAAATGGATAAATGGCTTGAACTGGAATTTGATTTCTCAGGAGTAGCCGGCAGGGAGGATTACGACCGTATTGTAATTCAGTTTGGTGCTGAAGGACATGCAGGCTCCGGATTCTTCTATCTTGATGATTTTGAATTTGGAGAATAATAAATACTAAGTAGCAAGAGGTTGCCTAGAAAATAAATTGGCAGCCTCTTGCTTTTACTATCGTGTTAAGATAGTGTTATAAGTGATATGCATTAATTTATGAAAAAAATGACCTCAATATTATTACTGTTTTCTGTTCTAATGGCAGCATGCGGTGGAAGTGGCGATCCGCTGCCAATTAACCCAAAGCCTGAAGTGGAAATAAATTGGGAGATATCTCCCACAGAAACAATCCTTTCAGGTGAAGGTGATACAAAAAACATTATTGTAAAGGCGAATGGAGACTGGTCTGTTACGTCAAGCCAACCATGGTGCAGTCTTACACCAAAAATAGGTGGTAACGGAGAAACATTGGTAAGAGTTTCTGCCTTTAGTAATCCTGTTTATGAATCCAGGAACGCAGAGCTTACGTTTGTTTCCGGGAAATATAGTCATAAATATACTGTGAAACAGGAAGCTGGTAAATTAGAGGATTATGTACCTGAAGGATATAACCTGGTATGGTCTGAGGAGTTTAATGTTGAAAGACTTAGCGATGGTAAGCCTGCTCTTCCTGATACAAAAAAATGGTGGTACGAGAATCTTCCAAAAGGTGCTGTTAACAATGAATTACAGACCTACGTAGGAGGCTTTCGAGGTAATGATACTGTGGCAGCAATTTATGACGGGACACTGAAAATAATTGCTCAAAAGAGCGGTAATGATGTTATTTCAGCCAGAATAAACACTATTGAAGCATGGACTTATGGTTATTTTGAAGCCAGGCTAAGAGTTCCAGGTGGCAGAGGTACATGGCCGGCATTCTGGATGATGCCAAAGAACTTTGAGAATTGGCCTCTGGATGGTGAAATTGATATAATGGAGTATGTTGGCTATGACCCGAATGTTGTTCATTCATCAGTTCATACTCAATCTTATAATCATACAATCGGCACTCAGAAAACAGCAAGTAAAAAAATACAGAATGCTGAAACTCAGTTTCATGTTTATGCAGTTGAATGGACACCCGAATACATAAAAGGTTTTGTTGACGGTGAAGAGTACTTCAGATTTGATAATGATGGAACAGGTAATAAAAATACATGGCCATTTAATGCTCCGTTCTATCTTAAGCTTAACCTTGCATGGGGTGGCGACTGGGGTGGTGCTAAAGGTATAGATGAAACAGCTTTACCTGCAACTTACGAAATTGATTATGTGAGAGTATATAAGAAATAGGAATAATTAATATGAAGAAATTTAGTTTGTGGATACTATTGATGCCAATACTTCTGGCATGCAATAGTAGGGTAAGTATTTCAGAGTTGGGGCTTGATGCCGGTATTGAAAGCAAGATTGATAGCATCATGGCTCAAATGACTATTGAAGAGAAGATTGGTCAAATGTCTCAGTTTGCACTTGATCTGATTGGCAAAGGAGGTAATGCTTATTACAGTGACGAGCCTTTCGAGATTGATCCTGCGATGCTTGACACAGTGATTGGGAAGTATAAGGTAGGGTCAATCCTGAATACAAGTAACAATCGTGCCCGCACAACAGAAGTATGGGAAAACTCTATCCGACTCATTCAGGAGAGAGCTTTGCAGGAAACTGGGATTCCTGTTATTTATGGGATAGATGCTATTCATGGTGTTACTTACACTGCAGGAGCCACTTTTTTTCCACAGGAAATTGGGATGGCAGCTACTTTCAACCGTGAGATTGTGGAGCGTGGAGCACAAATCACAGCTTACGAAACTCGCGCAAGTAATATTCCATGGAATTTCTCACCAACTATGGATGTTGGTCGCGATGCACGCTGGTCACGACAGTGGGAGAGTTATGGTGAAGACACTTACCTCAATGCACAAATGGGTACTGCAACTGTACGCGGATATCAGGGCAGTGACAGGAACAGTGTAAGGAACAGTAATATAGCAGCCTGTTTGAAGCATTATCTGGGTTATGGAGTACCTGTTTCAGGTAAAGA
>DHCC01000083.1:15555-17039 GCA_002398875.1 Bacteroidales bacterium UBA4912
GATCTTGGTTTTGACGGTGTAATTGTGACTGATTGGGCAGACGTCCAGAATTTATATACCCGTGATAATATCTCTAAGGATTATAAAGGTGCAGTTAAAGCTGCAATAAATGCAGGGATTGATATGGTAATGGAACCATATAATCTTGCTTTTTGCCCTGCTTTGAAAGAACTTGTAGAAGATGGTGAGGTTTCTACGGAGCGTATAGATGATGCAGTTCGTAGGGTGTTGAGATTGAAATACCGACTGGGACTTTTCGAAAAGCCATATTGGCCGAGAGCTGAATTCCCCGACTTTGGGAGCAATGAGCATGAAGCAGTGGCTAAATCTGCTGCAGCGGAGTCAATAACACTTCTGAAGAATGAGAACACTGTTTTGCCATTACCGTCTAACGCTCGTATCCTTGTAACCGGACCAAATGCTAACTCAATGCGCACTCTTAACGGTGGCTGGAGCTACTCATGGCAGGGGGAGAAGACTGAGGATTTTGCCCAGCAATATAACACTATCTATGAAGCTCTACAGAATAAATTCGGCACAGCAAATGTTAAGTACGAGCCTGGTGTAACATACAAAATGGATGGTCAGTATTTCGAAGAAAATACTCCGGAAATCCAAAAAGCTGTTACAGCAGCTTCTGGTGTTGATTATATAGTACTTTGTGTGGGTGAAAATTCATACTGCGAGACTCCGGGAAACCTGGATGAACTCACCCTTTCGGAAAATCAGACTAATCTGGCACTGGCATTACAGAAAACGGGAAAGCCAGTTATCCTTGTTCTTAATGAAGGTCGTCCGCGACTGATTCGTGAAATCGAACCGGGTTCTGCTGCGGTAGTGCAAACTTATCTTCCGGGTAATTTTGGCGGAGATGCGCTTTCTGATATTCTTAGCGGTGATATCAACCCGAGTGGTAAATTACCTTATACATACCCAAAGTATGAACAGGGATTGATTACTTACGATCACAAACCGAGTCAGAATATCGCTGGCAAAATGGAAGGTGCTTATGATTATGGAGCACAGACTTCTGTTCAGTATCCTTTTGGATTCGGACTAAGTTATACCACTTTCACCTATTCAAATATGAGTGTTGATAATACTGATTTCACCTCTGATGATATTGTTAAGGTTTCTGTAGATGTTACCAATAGCGGAGAAGTGGAAGGCAAGGAGTCTGTTTTATTATTCAGCAGCGATCTTGTAGCTTCACTTTCACCAGATGTGCGTCGTTTGAGAGGATTTGAAAAGATATCCCTGAAACCGGGTGAAACAAAAACGGTTACTTTCGACCTTAAAGGTGAAGATCTGGCTTATGTTAACGAACTGGGAAAATGGACAATTGAAGAGGGAGAATTTATGCTGCAGCTGGGTGATCAGACTACAAATATAAACTGTACTAAAACAAAAGTTTGGGAAACTCCAAATAAGTAACACGAAACAATCTGCGACAGGATTTTATCTGAACGGGAGCACTTAATCAA
>DHCC01000083.1:17279-26650 GCA_002398875.1 Bacteroidales bacterium UBA4912
TGGGGAAATTTTTGCTGAGCCTCTTTCATGAATTCATCGAAAAGGCTTCTTAGTTGTACTTCATTTGCTGCAAGTACTTCAATCCCAAGGGTAGGATTGATTGCCGAGCTACTGTGAACAGACATAATTTTGAGCGAGTATTGCAGTCCGTCATAAGTGGCATATTCCTCGAGACGGTTGGTTCTTATGAAATGGAATATAAAACCTTTCACCTTTTTAGGTAACCACCTGTAGTATAACAAAGCTGAGAGATAAAAATTACGAGAGAATTTTCCGAGGCTCTGCCCGTTACTATAACGTTCAAAATCAGAGGCAAGCAGGTAGTCGTAATACATATCTGCCATTATTCCCGAATAGCGCCCGAAAGAGGGACGAAGAATGTCAAGTGTCTCACGAAATATAGGGTGTGTATCTGTAAAGTGATCGATCTTCCTGTGTAACAGGATTCCCTTTTGGAAACAAGAAGGATATTTTTCATAACTTCTGCCTTTTACAAAATCTCCAATGAAATTGCCAACTGCAACCCTGCGGTTTGTTCCTGAAAAATATATATGAGCAAGATAGTTCAAATTACAAATACAAAATAAATATCATAAAGAAGTGATTCACTGCAAAGTTAATCAATTATCTTGAGCTGTGTAAATAAGAGAGTTCCACTTATTGAATTGGATATGTTTCGTTTATTAGATGTATATATTTAGTATATGATCAGCATATAATATTACGAGGTTGATATAAGCCGGATATAAGCGGAACATAAGCCGGTAATAAGCGGGTAACGGACTTTTCCCCTATAAAGTAGGGCAAAATCAGGTCCCGGAAAAAGAACACTTTTGGTGTGTGCTTAATCCGGGACAATTATTAATGTAGTTGAAAGTTTAGTTGGGGAACGACCTTTTAGCTCTCTTTAAAGTGAATCATCTCTGATTGTAAGCCGTTTTCCGCTATGTAATCATTTATGACCTCAAGAAACTCTGCGCCGAAACGGGCAAGTTTTTTCTTGCCGAAGCCATAGATTTTTAAAAGATCCTTGTCGGTCTCAGGCATGTAGTCGGCCATTTGTACAAGTGTTTTTGTGGATGCAACTATGTAAGGGGGGAGGTTTTCATTTTCACTCATATAGTTGCGGACTTGCACCAGCTCGTTTAAAAGGTCGGGGTGTTTGGATTTGAGCTGTACTGATGTTTTACCGCGACTGTAGGATTTAATATTTAAATCAGGCACTTTAAATTTATTACGTGCAGTATAATAAGCCTCTACACTGAAATGATCGGCAGTTGCTTTAATAAGATGTTTTTTCAGTGCTAAATCTGTAAAAATTGAAGATATCGACTCATCGTACTCTTTTGCGTTTGCTTTACTATCGGTTGTGGCCGGTGATTTTTTAATAGAATCCATTAGAGTCTCAAGCTTTTCAATAAAATATGCAGAGGATGAATTTAGACGTTCTGAAAGAAATTGAGTATCAACATTATCAGGGCTGACTATCCTATTCAGCTGAACTTTGAATTTTTCAGCTACCTGATCGATTTGCTCCAGCTGTTTACATATCTCGTCTGTAAAAGGGATTGTCTCTTCGTTAAATGATGGCTCTTCACCTTTTGTTGCGAAGTACCATGATCGAGCAGCATTATAAATTGGATTAAAGTTGTATAACTGAAGGAGTAATGAGTTTTTGAACTGTTTTCTGGCATTCTCCAATTCGCTGTTAATAAATACTTCGTCGGGTTTAGATGAAGAAAACTGCACTATCTGTTCGTCTACACTAATACTTTCGTAAATGACAGGACTCTTTAAGATTATCCCTTCTAATGATTTGCATCGACTCAGGGCAACGTAGACCTGACCCGGAGAAAACGCTTTACCTGCGTCTATAACAGCCTTGTCAAAAGTCAAGCCCTGGCTTTTATGAATTGTTATTGCCCACGCTAATCGTAATGGAATCTGTTCGAAAGTTCCGATAATCTCCTCTTCGATAACATTGGTTTCCTGATTAGTGCTATAGCGAATATTTTCCCAGGTTAGTGTAGAAACGGAAATTTCATGATGATCTTCGGGACACTCTACTGTAACAATATCATTATTTATAGAGGTAATAACACCAATTTTACCGTTATAAAACCGTCTAGGTGTTTCTGTGTCATTTTTTATGAACATCACTTTTGCACCCTCTTTTAGTTCAAGAATTTCGTCTACAGGAAATGCATTTTCGGGAAATGATCCTTTTACAATTGCAGGAAATTTATGAATTGAAGTTTTTAGCTTGTTCATCTCAGCGCTGTTTATGTTATCAGCGCTGTAGTTATGGGTTGTAAGTGTTATGTAATTTTCTTCTGTGGGAGGGTTGAAGTCGGGTATATACCTACTTTTAAGCAGATTGATGCCCTCTGTAGATAGCGAATTGTTTCTGACCTCATTAAGAACCTTGATAAACTGATTATCCGATTGTCTGAATATCTTATCAAACTCCAGATAAACAGGCGGATGTTCCTTAATAACATGGCTATGAAAAAAATAAACGCTTTCGTAATATTCAGATACAATATTCCACTCATCTGCTTTGGCAACAGGCGAAAGTTGGTGCATATCGCCAATAAATATCATTTGCACACCGCCAAAAGGTTCCGAACGCCGGTTCCGAATAGTTCTGAGTACAGCATCAATTGCATCAACAACGTCAGCACGAACCATACTGATTTCGTCAATTACAAGGACTTCCAGTTCACGGATAACACTACGGCGTGTTTTGTTCATCTTTATGCGGGAGATAAGTGATGACCGACCCGACGGAGTGGGTGTGAAAGGTGTAAAAGGCAGATGAAAGAAAGAGTGGATAGTTGTCCCGCCGGCATTTATTGCCGCTACACCAGTAGGTGCAACTACCGCAATTTGTTTGGTTGTTTGTTCACGAAATTTACGAAGAAAAGTGGTTTTTCCAGTTCCGGCCTTACCTGTTATAAATATATTCCTGTCGGTGTTGACAGCAAATTCCATCGCGCATTCATAAGGATTAGAATAGTGCATCTGAAGATTCTGTTTTAGTGTTTATCACAAACTTACTAAATTTTGAAGTCAGAAGAAAATAAACATGCACCATCACCAAAGCTACATCCTGTCAGGAACATCAATTCCAAAGAACGACATACCTTTTTTAATGGTGAGAGCTACATTCTTTGAAAGTACCAAACGGAAATCGCGCAATGGGCTGTTCTCTTCACGAAGTATCGTGAAGTCGTGGTAGAACTGGTTATATTCTTTGGCGAGATCATAAATATAATTTGCTATTAGCGAAACGTTATATTCCGATCCTGCCTGTTTAACGACATAATCAAATTCACTGAGCAGTTGTACCAGTCCCTCTTCTTTCTCTGATAAAAGGATTGTGCTGTTGAGGTTTTCAGGTATTACAATCCCCTGATCTTCAGCTTTACGAAGTACAGATTGAATGCGGGCGTGTGTATATTGAATAAAAGGACCTGTATTCCCGTTGAAATCGATAGATTCTTTTGGGTTGAAAGTCATATTTTTCTTTGGGTCTACCTTCAATATAAAATATTTGAGCGCACCTAATCCAACCATTCGTGAGATAGCTTCAGCTTCTTCCGAAGTGACATCATCCAGTTTACCCAGCTCTTGTGAGGTCTCGTGTGCTGTCTCAATCATTTCAGACATCAGGTCGTCGGCATCAACAACAGTACCTTCACGTGATTTCATTTTACCTTCAGGCAGTTCAACCATCCCGTAAGAGAAGTGAACCAATCCTTTGCCAAATTCAAAGCCAAGCATATCAAGAAGTATAGATAACACCTGGAAATGGTAATTCTGTTCGTTACCCACCACATAAATCATCGTGTCTATAGGGTAGTCGTCGAAACGAAGTTTGGCAGTACCGATATCCTGAGTCATGTAGACCGACGTACCGTCTGCACGCAGAAGCAGCTTGTGATCCAAGCCATAGGCGGTAAGATCTGCCCATACAGAACCATCCTCTTTTTGATAAAAAAGGTCCTCTTCTAATCCACGAAGTACCTCATCCTTTCCTGCCAGGTAAGTTTCTGATTCGTAGTATATTTTATCAAAAGAAACACCCATTTGCCGGTATGTTTCATCGAAACCCGCATATACCCAGTCATTCATCATCTTCCAGAGATTGACAGTTTCAGTATCATTTGCTTCCCATTTTCTGAGAAGTTCACGAGCCTCCTCCATCAGTACCGATTTTTCTTCAGCCTCCTCTTTGGAGATACCTTTTTCCTGCAATTCCGCAATCTCCTTTTTGTATTGCTGGTCGAACATGACATAATAATCTCCAATCAGGTGATCACCCTTTTTGCCCGAAGATTCCGGAGTCTCACCGTTTCCCCATTTCTGCCATGCCAGCATGGATTTACAGATATGTATTCCTCGGTCGTTTACAATATTGGTTTTAACCACTTTCTTGCCGTTTGCCTTCAAAACCTCACTCAGTGCATTTCCCAGCAGGTTATTGCGAACATGCCCCAGGTGCAATGGTTTGTTTGTATTAGGAGAAGAGTATTCCACCATAAATAGTGGTGAATCATCATTAACAGGAGTAAATCCGAAATTGGGGTTTGAATCAATATCTTCTAGCAATTCCACCCAAACAGAAGGTGCAATACTTAAGTTTAAAAATCCTTTAATAACATTGAACTCCGAAATAACTGCTGTTTGTTCCGACAGGTATTTGCCAATTTCTTCTGCTGTCTCCTCTGGTTTTTTCCTTGATATTTTAAGCAGAGGGAATGTAACAAGAGTGTAGTGTCCCTTGAACTCTTTCTTTGTTGTCTGCAGTGTTATCTGAGATTCCTCTACATCTGCATTGTATAGCTTCTTGATTGCACTAATAATGGCTTCCTGAAGGATATGTTCGATGTTCATAATGTTATTTTTTTCTCACTAATTGCGCAAAGTTAAGAATTTTAGTCAAATCTTCTATTGCAAAAGGGATTTATGGAGCTGTGTTCAAACTGTTACCTTATGATAGTTTGCATCAATAGCTTCTGTAATTTTTGAAGAGACAGTTTCTGAGTTGCTTTTATCTATTATATCCTGAATTACCAGTCCCGAAAGAGTGAAGCCGAATATAGCGGTAACCTGAACCATTGTTCCGTTTATCCTTGCTTTTCTGAAGCTTCCTTTCTCATCGGCATTATTTAGAGCATTTTCACCTCTGTTTTTCTGAATCTCTTCACTATATACGCAGAGAATTGGTTTTGCCGTTTTCTCACCCTTTTTCATCTTCTCCCTGAGTGCAGCAGCCAGCTTGCAACCTCTCACTTTCCAAAATTCTGTTACTCTGATCTTCTGTGGATCAAGCTTTAGCCCTGCCCCCATTGATGATATGGTGACAGCATTTGTTTTTGAGGCTGTTACAAGTAGATGAGCCTTGTTTGAGAGGGAGTCAATTGCATCAATTATGTAATCATACTCCTCAAGATGAAATGAGCCGGAAGATTCAGAATCATATATTTCGGGGATTGCAGTAATAAATGCGTTAGGATTAATTTCCTGAAGTCGGTTTTTAAGTACATCTACCTTTAGTTCACCAATCGTTTTAGTTGTTGCCGGGAGCTGACGATTGATATTGGCTAAGGCAACGCGGTCCGAATCAACAATTGTAAGATTCATTATCCCGCTTCTTATAAGTCCTTCGGCACACCAACTGCCAACACCACCCACACCAAAAAGTATGACTTTTTTTGTAGCTATTTGTTGCATAGCAGCAGAACCGACCAATAGTTCAGTGCGGGCGAAAAGTTCGTTGTACTCCATAAATTTTATATTAATCCGCAAAATTAATATCAATCAGGCATAAAAAAAAGCACATCCCGTTAAGAATGTGCTTAGTTTAAAAATTCCTCTATATCAATTAATAATATTTATCGTTTTTAGGTTCGAAATATGCTTGATCATGAAGACATGTAGGACATTTTTTTGGAGCCTTTTTGCTTTTAATCACATATCCACAGTTGCGGCACTGCCACTCAATTTCTTCTTCACGAGCGAACACTGTTCCATTATTTACACGTTCAAGAAGTTTATTATACTGCTCTTCATGAATAGCCTCTGCTTTTGCAATCATCCTGTACATGGTGGCAATTTCTTTGAAACCCTCTTCTTCTGCAATATCTGCAAACTTTGGATACAAATCTACCCATTCCTCATTTTCTCCTTCGGCAGCAGCTTTCAGGTTCTCAGCTGTAGTTCCTATAACGCCTGCAGGAAATGCTGCAGTGATCTCTACCATTCCGCCCTGTAGATATTTAAACATTCTTTTTGCATGCTCCTGTTCCTGATTGGCTGTTTCCTGAAAGATAGCTGCAATTTGTTCATAACCCTCTTTTTTTGCTTGTTTGGCAAAGTATGTGTAGCGCATACGAGCCTGAGATTCACCTGCAAAAGATTGCATAAGATTTTTTTCGGTCTGTGTTCCTTTTAAACTTTCCATCTTTGTGTTAATTTTAGTGTTATTAAGTTGTTTGCCTAGTTTTGGATAATTGACTTTAAAGTTTTGTCTTATAAACAGATATGTTGTAGAACATTAAAACTTTCAGTACAAAAATAATGAATTCTAACATTAAATAAAAATTAGAATTCTAACAGTTAGTTATTTGGACTGGTTCTAAATCTCGCTAAGTTCGAGCCAACGCATAGTTTTTTCGTCAATGAGGTTTAGCAGTTCGGTAAGTCTGTTTGATTTACTCATTAATTCTTCAGTAGATAATATTCCGGACGATATCTCTTCACTGATTGATTCTTTCTCAGCTTCCAGATCTTTTATTTCCTGTTCAAGCGCATCAAATTCACGCTTTTCTTTAAAGGTTAATTTTGTCTTTACCTCATCCTTTTGCTTTCGTTCCTGTGGCTCTGATTCAGCTTTCACACTCTTAATTTCCTCGAGCTGTTTCTTATCTTCCACTGTTTTCCATTCTCTGTATTGAGTGTAGTTGCCCGGGAAATTCTGAATCTGTGCATCACCATGAAATACAAGAAGATGGTCTACCACCTTATCCATAAAATATCTATCGTGTGACACCACTATCAGGCACCCTTTGAAAGTTGCAAGATACTCTTCAAGAATATTTAAAGTGATTATATCCAGATCGTTTGTGGGTTCATCAAGCACAAGAAAGTTAGGGTTAGTGATAAGTACGGTGCAGAGGTACAGTCGCCTTTTTTCTCCACCACTAAGTTTATATACATAATTGTGTTGTTTTTCAGGTGGAAACATAAAGTGCTGAAGAAACTGAGAAGCTGTTAGTCGCCTACCATCACCCTGATCAATTACATCAGCAATATCAGTAACTACATCAATAACTTTCTTCTGATCATCAAATTTTAAGCCATCCTGACTATAATATCCAAAATTCACCGTTTCACCGATTTCGAAATATCCTTCATCCGGTTTCTCAACACCCAGCAACATTTTTATGAAAGTAGATTTTCCGGTACCGTTATTACCAACAATACCCATTTTCTCATATCTGGTGAAGTGATAATTAAAATCTTTGGTAATTTTTATCTCATTAAAACTTTTACTTACATGTTTTGCCTCGAAGATTTTTTTACCTATATATGAACCTTTTGATGCAAGGTTGATATTTTTCTCTTCTCGCTGTTTATTAGCTTTTTCTTCCAGAGAATAAAAAGATTCTATTCTGGATTTTGATTTTGTGCCCCTTGCCCGAGGCTGGCGTCTCATCCAGTCGAGCTCTTTTCTCATAAGATTTTTAGCTCTTGAAACTTCCGCATCTTGTGTTGAAATGCGCTCATCACGCTTTTCCAGGTAGTATGAGTAATTTCCTTTGTAGGAGTAAACCTGTTTGTCGTCGATCTCTATAATTTGTGTACATACTCTATCAAGAAAATAGCGGTCGTGTGTGACCATGAGCAGACTAATATTGTTTCTTGTGAGATACTCCTCAAGCCATTCAACCATTTCCAGGTCGAGGTGGTTAGTAGGTTCGTCAAGAATTACCAATTCAGGTTCGCTAATAAGTACATTTGCAAGTGCTACACGCTTTATCTGACCTCCCGACAGCTCTCCAATTTTTTGATGAAAGTCGAAAATTTTTAGTTGGGACAGAATATTTTTTATCCGTAGTTCATAATCCCAGGCATTATTGAGATCCATTTCTGCCAATATTCGAGAAAGATCATCCTGATTTCCTGAGGAAATGATATCCTCATACCTTGCAATCAGTTTAACAATATCATTGTCTGCGCTGAAACAAGCCTCCAGTACAGTTAACTCAGGATCAAATTCAGGCGACTGCTCCAGATAATCTACTCTGATATCGTTGCGAAATACCACCCTTCCACTATCGTAAGGCTCTTTGCCGGCTATAATATTCAGTAAAGTGGTTTTACCCGATCCATTTGCAGCAATCAGTCCAATCTTATCTCCCTCAGCTATCCCGAAAGAAATATCCTTGAATAGTAAAAGATCACCAAAGCTTTTTGTGAGAGAATCTATTTGTAAAATCGGGTTAGGCATATATAACAGAATTAGAGGGCAAAAATACAAAAAACAATCGACATCATATTATATGATTCATGTCAACCTTCAGAATCTCCATCTTATGTATGTGAAAATATCAGCTCTGCTGTTCCCGTTTATCAGTTCTGTGCCGGAACCTATAACATCCCTGTTGAAGTAATTTGTATAACCCACCTTGGCAGAGAATGTCAGTGATGAAGTGATTTCATATTTTGCAGAAAGTGCAAGTCTTACCCCTTTTCCATAAAAAAAAGGCATATAGAATGTGCTCAAAAGGTTTCTCTCATAAGAGTAAAGACGTGAATTGTAAGTGTCTGTATTAAACCAAGCGAGATAAGCATCACCTTTCAAAGGACTTTTACCTCTGTATGCGATATTTTGGGAGATCATAATTCCTCTTTCTGAGGGTTGATATTTTGCCGTGTATTGTGCAAAATCTACGGTGGTTCGCAAATTCCATCCACTATCATATTCATGGTTATACCTTAAACGGATTTTATTAGTTGTATAGGGTAATACAGATTTATTCTCTTGTTCGGGGTGATCCAGGTTTTTCTCTTTCATCTTAAACTTATAGCGCGCCTCAAGATAAGACTGCGGAGAGAGAGTATAAGTTCCTATAAAGTAGAAATCTGTTGCTTTAGAAGGTCCGTCTACTCCATATTTCCACCAGGGAAATTTGACTAAATCAAGATAGGTATTAACGATAAACCTCCTAAAGGGTTTAAAGACAGCTCCTATAAATAATCCGTTCTCATTTTGAATTCTGCTGCCTTCGGAAAAGGACTGTGCATGTAAGGCGTTATATGTTGTCGGGTAATATCGATGTAGCAAGGTGAAAGAAACTTCT
>DHCC01000083.1:26892-27620 GCA_002398875.1 Bacteroidales bacterium UBA4912
AAAAATAAAACCCGGCAGTTGATAAGAATAATCAATACTGGCATTAAAATTTTCATACCCTCTTAAATAGTGTTTATTATATTCATATTCAACAGGATTATACATTCTGTTGTAATTGTGGTAAACTCCGCTTATCCCTGCCTGGAAACGATTTTTTCGGAAGTTTATATTTCCTCCTGTAACCTGCTCCCTGCTATTATTTTTCTTTTCTATTTCTAGTTTTGTACGATGAAGTCCGTCAACCTTAAAAGAAGTAATGTGACCGGCATCTGATAGATTTGCATCTATACTATTATTTGAGTAGAATGTTGTTAATGAGAATTTTCCAAGATCGAAGACAGCTGCACCACCCCTGAAAAAATTGCTTTCTGCAGTAGAGAAATGTCGTTTTGGAACTATTGTGCGTTTAGCAATGTTATCAATACCCCAGGACTTGCTTCCCGAAAAGTCGTTATTCAGAATAAGTCCTTGTCCGAAAGATAAACGGTAATCTCCTATCGCCAAAGTGTTAAGCTTGCCAAGATCACTTATAATCAGATGCACCCCGTAATGATCATATCCTTTTGGATAAGAGTGTTTAAAGAAGGGTTCACCAGAATCTTTTTCGGCAGTAAAACCGACCTGAACTTTATCTTTATATTTTAATGAATATCGCAGTGAAGTAAAAAAGTTTTCTCCTTGATACTCCCTGTTTGGATAACGCTCGAGAATGCTGTCAGTAAACTCGC
>DHCC01000065.1 GCA_002398875.1 Bacteroidales bacterium UBA4912
TTCATTAAAGATTCATTATCATTATTAGATTATCTGAGTTTTTCATATTGATTTTCAAAACCATTTTTTTCTTTTAAAATACAAGAGCATACCCACCGCAATAATAAGCATCACTCCCCAGACAATAAAATAACCATGCCGTATATGTAACTCTGGCATGTTGTCAAAATTCATACCATACACACCAACAATAAAAGTAATCGGAATGAAAACCACCGAAAAAACTGTCAGAAGTGCCATGATATCATTCAACCTGGTGCTCATTGAAGAGTGATAAATATTAAGCTCATCATACAAAACCTCATGATAATAGTCCAGCAGTTCCACTGCCTGATTTATATTATCATGCAGCTCCTTAAAGTGCTTGTAATTTCTCTCATCAATAAAATAACTATCCATCTTCACGAGGCTGGTAATCATTTCCCTGGCAGGTTTTATGTAACGTCCAAGATCGGTGAGCTGACGTTTGAAAAGGTTTATAGTTTTAAGTAAATCCCTATCAGGATTTAGCACCATTTTGTTCTCCAGCTCCTCAATTCTTTCGCCAAGCACCCCCAAAATGAAAATGTAATTATCAATAACCACATCCAGTAAGGCAAATGCAACGTAATCAGCTCCCAGATCCCTGAATCTCTTATTATGCTTTTTAAGTCTCTCTTTTACCGGATTAAACAGACTGTTCTGTTCTTCCTGAAAAGTAATCAGCCAATTACCCATCACAATAATACTAAGATTGTCAATCGATACCTGATTCATTGATTCATCAAATTGCATCATTTTGATAGATACGAAAAGACCATCGTCAAACTCTTCTGTCTGCGGTCTTGTGCCAGGTTCCATCACATCTGACAAAATCTCTGCCGGGATCTGTAAACTATTTATCAGTTCACGCATCAGCGTTTCATTATGCAAACCATCTATATTCAGCCAGATGAGTTTACCCTGGTACGACTTAAGTTCTTCAACCGAGTGAATTATTATTTCCTGTGCATCTTCAGCATTGATATCAAAAACAGTCATTTGTACCTCTTTAGAACGATGCTGTCCTCGAAATTTCAAATCGTATGGTGACAATCCAATATCTTCCTGACGTTTTAGGGGTATTTTGGCCATAATTAAGGATTTACAATGTGTAAACACAAAAGATATTGCAATATACGATTTTTTTTGTAACCAAATGAAAATCGCGATAGTCATATTTTCGAATTAAAATAAAAAATTATGACTACTCTAAAAATTCTTTTTTCATTAGTTTTATGTGGTTTAATATTACCACTAAATGCACAAATTAAAGGTGTTGTTTCTGACTTAGACAATAACCCTATTGAATTTGCTAACGTAGCAGTATATTCTCTACCCGACTCTACTTTGATTACCGGAACAACTACAGATAAAAGCGGTGCTTTTTTATTAGATGAAGATAATAGTGCTGACAAACTTCTGAGAGTTTCATTTATTGGCTATGAAACTCAGACTTTGCCTGCTAAACCTGAACAGGAAATATATCTGAAATCAGATGCAACTATGCTCAGCGAAGTTGTTGTAAATGGTGATTTGCCAAGGATAAGACTTCGTGATGATGCTGTTGTTGCAACAGTTGAAAATACAGTATTAAGTAAAGCCGGCACAGCAAACGATGTTCTTAAAAGACTCCCTGCAATTACCGGTGATGATGGAGATTTCTCTGTATTCGGAAAAGGTAAAGCAAAAATTTATATCAATAACAGGGAGTTGCGCGACCCTTCAGAACTTGATATGATTGCTTCTTCCGATATAAGAGAGGTAGAAATTGTTCATAATCCTGGCGCAGGTTATGATGCTTCAGTTAAAGCAATAATCCGAATTCATACAGTACATAAAGCCGGTGATGGATTCAGCTTTGATGTAAGATCTACATATTTAATCAATAAGAATACCGACCTCAGGCAGCAACTAAACCTTAATTATCGTTACAAAGGCTGGGATATTTTTGCTACTGCCAAATATGAAAGATATGATTATATTCAGAATAGTGTATTAACACAAACCGCATTTGTTGATACACTCTGGACACAGGCAAATACCCTGGATGTGGATGGTGTTGCAAATCCTATGACTACAATTGCCGGTATTAACTACGAGATTAATCCTAATCATTATGTTGGTGCGAAACACACTATGTCACTTTATCCGGGAAAAAACGAGCAATCTATAGTCACTACAAGTGATGTTTATGCAAATGATGAATTCTTCGACAGATGGAAAAGTGTAAATGATCAGACAAATGAAAATAAACCAAGACACAGATTGAATGTTTACTACAACGGATCAATAGGGGAACTTAAAGTTGACTTCAACAGCGATTTTTACAGAAGCAGCCAATCCTCTGTAACAAAAATCACTGAAAGTAGTCAGGAGTATGATGATCGTTTCGTTAAATCATCCAACAACATTGAGAACCGTCTTTTTGCTACAAGATTGGTACTATCTTACCCTCTTTTAGGGGGGCAACTCACCGCAGGTAATGAATACACCCGCACACGAAGAAATGATGACTATATGACTGATATGGATGTTATCCCTTCATCAAATAAATCAATCCACGATCAAAACAACAGTTTCTTTGCTGAGTATTCAAGATCAACCCCATTAGGAAAATTAGGTGCTGGAGTAAGATACGAAGATGTTAAGTTTGATTATTTCGATGGTGATGAGAAAATTGATGAACAAAGCAGAAAATATGCACGCTGGTTTCCTAACTTCTCTTATTCAAACGCTTTCGGAAATGTACAACTGCAACTCAGTTATAATGTAAAAACTGTCCGCCCGGACTACTGGCAACTTGGGAGCAACACATTCTACGGCAACCGCTTTACATTGCAAACCGGAAATCCATTCCTTAAACCATCAATTGTTCGCGATGCAACATTAACGACTTCCTGGAGATTTCTTCAGCTTATGGTAAGCTATAAACAGGAGAAAGATGTTATTATCCAATGGGCAGAACAGCTTGAGGAAAACCCGGCTGTGGCAATTCTGTCAACAAAAAACATAGATAAACTACCCAATTTATCTGCTTTCTTAACAGCATCTCCGAAGTTTGGTATTTGGTCGCCCATTGCAAGCGTAGGTTTCACAAAACAATGGTTAACTGTAACTAGCAACAATAAAGAGGTGAAGATGAATAATCCAATGGTAATTGCATCACTCAACAACTCATTCTCACTTCCAAAAGGATTTCTGGTATCTCTCGACGGTAACTATCAGGGAAAAGGTTCATATCAAAATGTTGAACTGACTAAAGATAAATTTGTAGTAAACCTTGGTGTAACAAAATCATTCCTGAATGATCAACTAACAGTAATTTTAAAGGGTCATGACATATTTCATGGTGAAAGAATGGGAGTCAAAGCATACAACAACAAGCTTCATATTTCACAGAACTCAAAATGGGATACCCGTGAACTCGAGATCACAGTAAGATATAAATTCAACACAAACGGCAGCAGATACAAAGGTACAGGAGCTGGTCAGAACGAATTCAACAGGTTGTAAAAAAATAAATGAACTCTCTTAACTTCAAAAGTCTAAAAACGGGAGCTTGAAAAAAGCCCCCGTTTTTCATATAATTCATTCTTTTGAGGATTTAATTCCGAATATTTATGAATATATTTGGAATTGCCACTCTATTTGTACCAAAATTGATCACGATATGACAAATATAAAGTTACAAAAATTACTACAGGCAATTGCTTTTCAGGCAGGAAGTCAGGTTTCATATAACGAGTTGGGAAAAATGACAGAACTGGACTCAAAAACTGTTGAAAAGTATATAGTTTTATTAGAGCAATGTTACGTCATTTTCAGATTAGGTTCATTTAGTCGCAATTTACGAAATGAGCTGAAAAACAGCAGAAAAATCTACTTTTATGACAATGGTATTCGTAATGCAGTTATTGCAGATTTCTCTTTACTTGAAAGAAGACAAGATGTTGGTGCTCTTTGGGAAAACTTCATAATATCTGAGCGAAGAAAAAAGTTGGAGTATGATCTTCTGTGGAGAAATAATTGGTTTTGGAGAACCACAGATCAAAAAGAGATAGATTATATTGAAGAGGGTGATGGCCAAATCAATGCTTTTGAGTTTAAGTGGAACCCTTCATCAAAATATAAACTACCCAAAAAATTTATGGAAAATTATCCGGGGAGCACTTTTAATGTTGTTACCCCAGATAATATGGAAGATTTTCTGCTCAAATAATTCTTTTACAAACCATCTCCGCACTGATCACCGCCATGGGAAGACCGGCACCGGGAGTAGTTGATGCACCCACATAATAGAGGTTTTTGAACTCTTCATCGTAGTTCTTTGGACGAAGAGCACCTATCTGACCCAATTTATGCGAGAGTCCCAGACCGCTTCCCATATAAAGGTTAAACTGTTTTTCCCACTCCTTAGGGGTGTAGACCGTTCGGGTAATAATATGAGGCATAATATCAATACCGATCCGATTGGAGAAATCATTCAGGATACTGTTCACAATCTCATCGCGGTTGCTCCAGTCGGACTTATACAGCAGACTAGGCACCGGGCAAACAATAAAGAGACTTTCACAGCCCTCGGGGGCACAATCCGGATTATGCTTTGAAACAACATTAACATAGTAATAAGGCTTCTGGAGCGAGTCAGGATTCCTTAATACATTCTGCCCATACTCCTCGAAGTTAGAACCCAGAAAATAGTTGTGCAAATCAAGGTCGGGCAGTTTACGGTCTACGCCCACATAGATAGTGAGGTATCCCATAGTCCACTCCATCTTCCTGAGTCTGCTGTCTGAATATTTTTTACGGTGCAGCACTTTTCCCCTGAACTGTGCAGCATCAGCATTTATCAGGAAAACATCTGCTTCGTAACAGTTGCCTTTACTATCAATCAGATGAGTAATTTTATCACCTGCATGCTCAACTGAAGTGATTTCTGTGTTATATAAAAAAGTTGCACCTCGTTCAGTGAGTGCTTCAACCATCCCCTGCACTATTCTGTACATGCCTCCCTCCACGTTGTGATAACCGTCGTGCCTGAACTCGGTGTATGAAAGCAGACTGTAAATACCCATAGTATCGAATGGTGTGCGACCAAGGAAAAAAGCCACCAGCGATAGAATCTGACGTGCATCCTGTGAGTCGAAGTACTTATTTACCTGCTGCCAGAATGTTCTCATTAGTACCGGAATATGTTCCGGATTCACCTTCATCAGTGTCACAAAATATTCCAGGTAGTTGTCGAAGTTATTTCTGATTACAACATCAAAAGTATCGTGAAAAAGAGCACCGCACTTCTTCAGATATTTCTCCATTTTAACTTCAAAGTCAGGCTCAATATCCTTAAACGACTCAGCCAGTTTACCTATGTCCTTATGAAGCTTATAACTTTTGCCACCTGCGAAATGTACCGAGTAAAGAGGGTCTAACTCGATAAAGCGGAATGGCATTTCTACACCGCACAGCTTCATAAAGTCGGTGAAAACATACGACATACTGAAAAAACTGGGACCGGTATCAAAAATGAATCCATCCTTTTCCAACCGGTTAAGCCTACCTCCGGGCTGATTGTTTTTCTCGATAAACTGAACTTCAAAACCTTTGCTTTGTAATAACAGACCGCTGGAAAGACCTCCCAGTCCGGTTCCGGTAATAATTACTTTTTTCTTCATTATCTATTATGTTTTTTTGTGAATGCGGGGTATAGTTCATCCTTCACCCAACTAAAACCTGGCTCCAGAGACAAAGCTTTTAGATAAAAAGAGCCAGCTTTATCAATATTACCGGTCTCCTCCAAAACCCCGCCAAGCTGTACAAGCAGTGCCAGATAATTCCAGTCGCCCTTACCATTTGGAGCCATGATCTGTTCAGCCCGTAAATAATACTCAATGGCTTTCTCTTTCGAACCTCCAAACAGAGGAGGCATAAAAAAATAGATATTGCCCAGCTGGATTAATCCCAAGGCATTTTTGTCATCATCCTCAACAGATTTATTTGCAAAATCAAGGCTGCGCGGACCAAGTCTTGGTGCTTTTAAATTAGCCAGACCGATCTGAAAACCAAGAAAAGCAGACTCGTAAGCATCTAAAAAGGAGACTCTGTAATTCTTTTTCCTTAACCTGCTCAGTCTTTCCGTGCTTCTGTCCAGATAAAGCCTTGCCTCACTCTTACGTTTGCTACCAATACTCCAGCCAATATATCCATACTCATAGTTTAGCAGTTCAAACTCACGTTCATTGCTTTTGTTTGTTTCTGCATGCATTGCATCAATTGTTTTCTTCCAGGTTGCCATGTCATTGGAAATATAACTCCTGTAAATTGTTTCTTTTTCCTGTGCAGAAGCAAATATGCAACAGAGAAGTAATGGTAAAATTAATAATAGCCTTTTAGTCATATTTTTTATTTACTCTATAATATAAATTATATCAAGCTTAAATCGAACGCCCTTTCCAGCTAAACGATTTCTTTATACTGTTAAGAAACGAATGTACTATAAATTTACCCAGCATCACTTGCTGCGGCACCCACAGCAACAGGTTGTCAGACACCTTCATTGCGGCTGTAACAGAAGCAAATATACGAGTAAGAATAGTTGTCGAAAGCCATATCCACAAAGCTTCAGTTCTTCCATCAGCTAAAAAGACTATAAAGCCCAGAGTTGTAACCAGCCAGTAAAGAATGGCCGCAATCATAGAATTGCCGAAAAAGAATGTAACATTCCTCGAGAATCCATCCACCGCATCCTTTGCAGAGTGATACATACGACAACGAACACCCTTGATGCCCGTAAGACAACTTACTTTCTTGCGTTGCCTTTTCATGTAGCGGGATATCTCTATATCTTCGGCGCGACTCTTGCGGAATTTACTGTGGGGATCCAATTCTTTGTAAGTGTCATGCCTGAACATCATAAACTGACCGTTTGCCGCAGCCAGAGAAGGAAATCCCGAGAGGCGTACCAGTGGCAGCGACAGCAGTGTCACCAGGATAATCTGCATATTTGGAACTGTAATTTTCTCACCAAAAGACTTCATCTCCTGAGTAGGAAATATGCTCATCATGCTGCATCTGCGTTTCTCCATGTATTTAACGGCATGCCCTACGACATCCCCGCTTATCCTTACATCTGCATCCAGAAAGAGGATATAGTCGCTCTCAGTTTCTTGTGACAACTGATAACATGCGTGATTCTTTCCGTACCAGTCATCAGGCAATTCTTTACCTGAAATCAACTTTATACGCCCGTCTCGTGCCGCAAATTCCTTTACCACGGAAGCGGTATTGTCTGCCGACTGATCATCATACACTATTATCTCGCTAATATGGTCAGGTATCTTTACAAGATCGCTCAACAGTTGCCCAATATTCTTCTCCTCATCACGGGCAGGTATCAAAACAGACAAAGAGTGTAATACTTCTGACGCATCTACTGAAGGCAGACGCTCCTTAAAAAGAAAATTCGACAGTGCAGCAATCAGCTGTAGCAGTGCAAATGCCAGAATAAAATTACCAATCAAGTATATCATTCGGTACGAGTTTTTTGAACAGCAAGACAATCAGCATAAAAATTGTTGTATGCCTCTTCTAATTCTCCGAGAAGAAAAGCTCCGTTATATTCACGAATATATATATACAAAGATGGTTTAGGATGCGCCAGATAATCGATCATATTTACCGACATCAGCAGATGCACCTCTCCATCCCTACCCTTGATAATACGTTCTATCCCTTTTTCGAAGATAAAGGAATCAGAGTATAGCGACTGCAGTTTACCCTGGGGATACATCAGCACCATGTTGTCAGGATTGTCCAGTAGGGATGCAGCGTACTGCAGCGACTCAATCACCTGACGGCTGTTCCTTTTTATGGAGAAGCCCCCGGTATAATTAAAGAAACGGTAACGCAGCAACTGATCTTCCTGCATCATGAAATGAAACTTACGCTTCACTATTTTCAGCTTTAAATACATACCCCAGAAGCCGTCCCACCATCCAATATGATTACCTATCAGCACCACAGGTTTACCAGAGTCTGAAAATGACCCTTCAACTGTTACATTGTGGAAATGACGGTACAGCAACCAAAGGGTATAACGCTGAAAGAATGGATATATAAAGAAATGGTGTTTAGATCGGAGCATGGCAACAATGTTTTGCGTTTCAAATGGTCAGTATAAAATCAAGATCAACAGGAAGAAAATCGTTTGCACCACAAAAATTGGCAGTGCCATTGTATTTCTGTCCCTAATTTTTAAAACATAACGGATGGAATGGAAGAAGAGTGCCAGAACACCCCACATCAGGTAGTTTTGAAGAGGAATCAAATCGTTCTTCCACGACCACATTTCCATTTTTGGTGCCACATGCTCCATTATAATATCATATCCCACCATTAACAGTGAAGGCAACACCACTCCGTTGAAAACATGACGTTTAAGGGGGGAGAAAATTGCAGAAG
>DHCC01000006.1 GCA_002398875.1 Bacteroidales bacterium UBA4912
GGTTCGAATCCTTGTGGGACAACACAAATAACGGCATATTTAGCAAATTTACTGCTTTATATGCCGTTTTTGTATTTATAAATATGAGTTTTAGTTAGAATATAAATTCACAATCAATCCTATCATATTTTATTTTCTAAATCTCGTGGAAATAATACTAATAAGTCGTGGAAATAAAAGCAACACTCCACCAATTAACCACATCCACCTGATATAGTCATCTAAAGTTTTCCAGGTAATAAGATCAAAACTTATGGCTTCATGTATTGTTGCCGAAACAGCAAATAGAGTACCTCCTACTATTTCTAATTTAGCAACTATAGATGCCTTTTTTACTCTCTCTTCAACTTTAATCTCTTCGGATTTGGTTAAATAAATCTCTTTATAGATAGTTTTCGACGGATCTGATCCATATCGATTATCACCTTTTGTTCCTTTCAGAAATAACAGTATAAAGTTTAAAAATGGAATTAATATCAACCACCCGGATCTGTTTATATCATGTATACGCCTTACCCAAACAGTAGTCATAGGTATCATCATTGCTAAAGGAAATATTAAAACCAAGAACTCCAGAAATGAATTTAAAATGGTTTGCTCTAAACTAAAATTGGATATAATCAGTAATACAATCCAAATGAAATATGAGACTAAAATGAAATACCAGAATTCAGAGCGACTTGCTCTTCCATTAAATTCTGTATATTTCTTCAGTGCATTCCAGTAATGCAAAAACATGCTGATTTTATTCGGTTTTATTTCAATTATTTCTTTATGTGGTTCCTCCTTTACGTTTACTTGAGTTGATATTAATTTCTTTTCTCTTGCAATCTCGGCCTTTAATATCATTTCTACTTCATAAGGATCATCTCCAAACTCTTGTGCTTTACGCCTTAAAAGTTGAATTTCTTTTTCTTCAAGATTACCCACAATAACCGCTGTATCAATATAAGGCCGTATTGCCTCTGAAACTCCAAGATACTTTTTATCTATGTTACTCATATATATTTTTCTGACGCACTTTCTAGATACTAAAATAAAAAAAAAGGAGAAAGATACAGTAGTTGCAGGAAAAAAAATTAATTCATTCGTTTAATGATTTTATCCATTTTTTACCCAAATCGTAGTTAGCAAAAAAGGAAACTAAAATCCAAATATGAACCGTTGAGAATGGGATCAAGAAAAAATAAAAAACCCCGAACAAAACTGTTCGGGGCAGGAATATTTGTTTATTAAATTGGGTATTATAAACAATATTTATTTATTTTGAGTAGCTTGCTTTTACAAACTCTGCATTGTTAAGATAGTCGTAACTTTCTTTTACACCATCAAGAGGAGTACCTGTGTATCTCTCAACTTCTACTACCATATATTTGGCACCTGCAACTTCTGCATTATTGTAGATAGCTTCAAAATCAACCTGTCCGCTCTTACCAATTTCCAGTTCATCCTTAATATGAAGTATTTCAAAGCGACCTGGATATTTATTCATGTAAGCAACTGGATCTTGGCCGCCTTGACCTACCCAATAAACGTCCATCTGATAGAATACTTTGTCTGGATCAGTATTATTAATCATGTAATCATACATCATTTCACCTTCAATTTCAGTAAACTCAAAATTGTGGTTGTGATATCCAAATCTGATACCTGCAGCATTACATTTTTCACCAATCTGGTTGAAATAATCGCAATAAGCCTGAAGATCAACAAGTGTTTTTGGAGTAGGAATCCAAGCAACAACAAGATATTTCATGCCAGCCTCTTTATGAGCCTGAATTGCGGTATCCCACCATGCCCATGTTTCTTCCCAATTGGTATCAGCAGCTGGGTCTGCAAGGGGTCTTCCTGCATGTGAAGAAAGAACTGTCATTCCTGCGTCTTCAATTGATTTTTTGAAATCTGCCGGAGACATATCATAGAATTTTCCATCATTGTAACCAGCAGCTTCTACACCTGTATATCCCATCTCAGCAACAGCTGCGATTGTACCTGTATAATCAGCTTTTATGTCATCACGTACAGAGTAAAGCTGAATGTATATGTCTTTTTTGTTTTCAACAACTGCTTCCTGCTTTTGACCCTGATTGCAAGCAGTAAAAATAAATAGGCAGCTCAGGAATAATGCACTTAGATAAGTAGAATGTTTTTTCATTGTAATTGAATTTAAAAAAAAAGAATATTATCGCAATTCAGCAATAATATTCTTTTAATTGTTTTTAGTCTAATATTTTAACTCTAATATTTTTAAACCAAACATCATCACCATGGTCTTGTAATCCGATATAACCTTTTCTATCAGGTCCGCCACAGTTATTTAGCAATTCAAATGCGAGAGGCCATCTGTCCTGACTGAACTTACTTGCCTGAAGCATGTCTGTCCACTGCTGAGTCCATAAATGATACTCAACAACATTTTCATTATTCTGTCCATGTACTACAGTACCTTTATAAACCATAATCTTTGCACTGTTCCATTCTCCGAATGGGTTCTGATTTTGAGGTACAGCTGGAATCATGTCATAAAGAGATGCAGACTGTCTGTTGTTATCCTTGCCTAATTTAGCATCTGGGTGGTTTGCATTATCCAATACCTGGAATTCAGGAGCAGAGATATAGATTGGTTCCATTCTCTCATTTCCATTCTCGTCGGTAGTACTGATTTCTTGTGCAAGATAGAAAATACCTGAATTTCCACCTTTAGAAACCTTCCAGTCTAAAAGAAGTTCAAAGTTCTGAAACTTGTGGCTGAAGATTAAATCACCTCCATCACCATCTTGTGCTTCACCACCACCTGAACCATTAAATTTTATAGCTCCATCCTCAATTGTCCATTTGCCAGGAACTTTATCTTTTCCATAGCCTCTCCAACCGGTAAAATCTTTACCGTTGAAAATTACAATATAACCTTCACTATCAGTTTCGAATTGTGATAAATCCACCTCAGGATTATCAACTATTGTATATTGAGGAGTTCCACTTACATCTTCAGTACTTTCTGCTTCCTGAGATTTCTGTGCGCCTCCTCCACAAGCTGCAAACATTGTTGCAGCCATTAATGACGCTGCATAAAAAATTTTCTTCATAACTTCTTCAATTTAAATTATACTGGTTAATCATCTTCAAAAGAGAGGAGCGGCGTTAATATAACGCTACTCCCTCCTCATTAGTTGATTTATTACGGCATGTCTGGTAATTTCCAGCCGTTGTGATAGGTATGTTTAATCATTTCATTTGCGTACTCAACAGCATTAACAGGTTCTGTCCATGTTTTTGCAAATGTTGGGTGACCGTCTGTAATCTTGAAACCATCTTCGATGATTGTTCTTACAGTTGCATCAGAAGGAATATTAGTGAAACGCATATTTTCACCATCCCACTCAAGCTCCTGATTCAGTCCCTGAAGTCTTACAGCAAGAACTCCCATAACAACCATTTCATTGAAAGGACCTGCTTCAGAGAAAGGAGATGCTGTTTCAACACGATTTTCAGGAGATTCTTTACATGCACGTACCCAGTCCATTTCATGTGAAAGAGTAACTTCACGCTGAGTTTTTGGAGAGTTTGGTGTGCGACCTGATACTAACCATGGGTTAACACCGTAGCAACCACAAATCAATGTATCTTTAGTTCCGTGGAAAATAACACCACCACCCTGATCATTCAGGTTCTTTCCTGCAGGAACGCCTTCCGGACGCATTGGCTGAAGACCTCCGTCGTACCAGTAAACTTCTACTTCAGGCATAGCAACCTTAGGAAGATTTGGACGTGCAGGGAATGTAAATTTAACCATCTGAGCTGTAGGAGCGCAGTCAGTTAGAAGCATAGTTGAAGAAGCTTCTACTTTTGATGGGTAACCAAGGTTCAAACCTTTAAATACTGGATGTAAAATATGGCAAGCCATATCACCAAG
>DHCC01000059.1:0-2028 GCA_002398875.1 Bacteroidales bacterium UBA4912
ATTAACATTAATATAATCTTAATTTACAATTAAATGTGAATCTGTTAAATAATTGCCGGTTTACTTAAATATTCCGGTAATTATTATTAGTTTAACACTCTGATATTGTTAATTAAAATTTATACAAGATGAATAAAAAGGAATTTTTCTGTGTTTTTATCAGTTTATTATTTTTAGCTTGTTCACCAAAACATGAAAAAATGCAGGAGGGAATGTATGAACCGACTTGGGAGTCGCTTTCGCAATATGGCAGTGCTCCGGATTGGTTCAGAGATGCTAAGTTTGGGATTTGGGCACATTGGGGACCACAATGTCAGCCGGAGCAGGGCGATTGGTATGCACGCGGCATGTATGACGAGGGTAGCCACCAGTATAAGTGGCATGTTGAGAATTACGGTCACCCCAGCGAGTTTGGCTTTAAGGATGTTATAAATATCTGGAAAGCAGAAAACTGGGATCCCGACAGATTGATGGATTTATATAAGAGGGTTGGCGCAAAGTATTTCTTCACCTTGGGTAATCACCATGATAATCTGGATTTATGGAACAGTAAATACCATGAATGGAACTCTGTAAACATGGGACCCAAGAAAGATATTGTTGGCGGATGGGAGAAGGCTGCACGGGCTAATGACATGTATTTTGGTGTAAGCATTCACTCTGCACATGCGTGGACATGGTATGAAACATCTCAACGAGCTGATAAGGAAGGTCCTATGAAAGATGTTCCGTATGATGGGAACTTGAGAAAAGAAGATGGAAAGGGTAAATGGTGGGAAGGTTATGATCCTCAGGATTTGTATGCACAAGATCATCCGCTAAGTGAGGAGAGCAATAATACAGGCCGCATACACAGTCAGTGGGGCTGGGAAAACGGGGCATCAGTTCCAACTGAAGAATATTTTCAGAATTTCTTCGACAGGAATGTTGATATGATTAATAAATATAGCCCTGATTTGGTTTATTACGATGATACAAGCATGCCGCTGTGGCCGGTTAGTGACGTTGGCTTAAAGGTTGTCTCTCATTTCTACAACAAGAGCATTGCAGATAACAAAGGAGTAAATAATGCTGTTGTATTTGCAAAGATACTTACTGAAGATCAGAAAAACAGCCTGGTGTGGGATGTGGAAAAGGGTGTCCCTGATAATATTCAGGATAAGCCGTGGCAGACATGTACATGTCTGGGGAATTGGCATTACGACAAGTCGCTCTATGACCGCAATGGATATAAATCGGCAACATCAGTAGTTCACATGCTTATCGACATTATCAGTAAGAACGGGAACCTCCTGCTTAGCGTGCCTATGAGAGGTGACGGTACTATTGATGATAAGGAAGAAGCTATACTAAGTGATATCGCTACCTGGATGGATATTAACAGTGAAGCAGTTTATGAGACAAGGCCTTGGACTATTTTTGGCGAGGGTCCTGTGGCAGAATCATCTAACCCGCTCCAGGCTCAGGGTTTTAACGAGGGAAGACATAAGCCTTATACCGCTGAAGATATTCGCTTTGTAGTAAAAGATTCAGTTTTATATGCACATGTGCTTGCCTGGCCTGAAAACAATGTGATTAATATCAAATCTTTAGCCGAAGGTAGCAGTTTGTTTCAACAACCTATTGAAAATATCTCACTTCTCGGATTAGAAAACAAAATATTGTATGAAAGGACTAATGAGGGATTATCAATATTTCTGCCGGAAAATGAGAAACCTAATGAAATTTCTTTTGTATTGAAAATATCATGATAATTAGCTTATAGGATAATATAAATTTTAATAATATGATTTATAAATCACAAGGAGCATTTTTACCGGGAAATAGTTCGGTAATTCTCAAAGATGTTGAATTCAGAAAACCGGGTCATGGAGAGGTACTCATAAAAGTAAAATCATCTACGATCTGTGGTAGTGACATTCGTGCTATTTATAGGGAGCACTTAGGTAAAGGTCCTGAAAAGTATCAAAATAAAATTGCAGGACATGAACCTGCAGGACAAATTATTGAATGTGGTGAAGGAATGAA
>DHCC01000059.1:2371-45555 GCA_002398875.1 Bacteroidales bacterium UBA4912
TATACTGATGGAGCTCAGATTGCATGCGGTTTCGGGACAGTATATGAAGCATTGGACAGAATCGGGATAAGTGGAAATGATGCTGTCCTGGTAACTGGATTGGGGCCTGTTGGGCTGGCTGCTTTAATGCTTGCAAAAGCTATGGGGGCACAAAAACTGGTGGGGACGGATACTGTAAAAGAAAGATGTGATATTGCAAAGGGTATGGGTTTAGCTGATGAAGTGTATGTATCAGATGCAGATGCACTTCAAAATGTAATGAAAGCAACAAATAACAGGGGTTTTGAAAGAGCTGTGGATTGCTCCGGACACACTCTTGGTCGACAATTAGCTATCAGAGCTACGCGTCAGTGGGGTAAAATAGCAATGATTGGAGAAGGGGGTACGGTTGAATTTAATCCTAGTCCTGATATAATTCATGATCAGAAGACTATTTTTGGATCATGGGTAACTTCTACCTGGAAAATGGAGGAGCTGGTTGAAAGAATTGTTCGCTGGGGAATCCATCCTGAGGATTTGGTTACACATAGATTCACTCTATCAAAAGTAAGTGAAGCATTCTCACTCATGGCAGAGGGGAAATGTGGTAAAGTGGCAATCGTTTTCGATGAAGAAATTAAGTAATATATTGTTATGCAAAAAATAGATTGTGGCAAGGTGCCAAAAATAACTTTAAGTAACGGATCTGTAATTCCTGTGATTGGAATGGGAACTTTCGGGTCTGATAATTATGATGCCCATACTATTGCAAAAGCCGTCAAAAGTGGTATTGAAATGGGGTATCGTCATATTGATTGCGCTTCTGTATATGATAATGAAAAGGAGATAGGAGCTGTTCTTAAAGAAGTTTTTGATGATGGCATTGTAAAGCGTGATGAGATTTGGATAACATCAAAAGTATGGAACGACAAACACAATAATGTTATAGAATCTTGCAAGCAGACATTAAAAGATCTGCAGTTGGAATATTTGGATTTATATTTAGTTCACTGGCCTTTCCCAAACTTCCATCCACCCAGATGTGATGTAAATACCCGTCAGGAAAATGCAGTTCCTTATATTCATGAGAATTACATGAAAACATGGGAACAGATGGAAAGTTTACAAAAGATGGGGTTGACAAAAAATATCGGTACGTCCAATATGACAATCCCTAAAATGAAACTTTTATTGCGGGACTGTAATATAAAACCTGTAATAAATGAAATGGAGATACATCCACATTTTCAGCAACAAGAACTTTTCGACTTCTTAAAGAGTAATGGAATTGAAGTAATAGGATATAGCCCTATTGGATCTCCTAAACGTCCTGAGCGCGATAGGACTCCTGAAGATACTGTTGACATTGAGGATCCGGTTATAGTCTCAATAGCTCGCCGACTTAATGTACATCCGGCTGTTGTATGCCTGAAATGGGCTGTTCAACGCGGACAAATAACTATTCCTTTCACAGTGAAAGAGGACAAATTATACAATAACATTAAAGGTATTATAGAAGATCCTTTAACAGATGATGATATGCTTAACATCTCAAAGATAGACAAGGGCAATCGTCTGATTAAAGGACAGGTTTTCTTATGGAAAACAGCTGAAAGCTGGGAAGATCTTTGGGATTTGGACGGGAAGATAAAAAATAATTAAATGTGTGGTAAAAAAACTCCCTCAAAATTTCTTTTGAGGGAGTAACTTTGTAATTTGTTTTTTGTGCGGTCGAAGGGACTCGAACCCCCACGTCTCTCGACACTAGATCCTAAGTCTAGCGCGGCTACCAATTACGCCACGACCGCAATCGGAGTGCAAAGATACAACTTATTTTTAATTTACCTTGATTTTAGGCAGTATTTTTTTACTGTTTCCTCAATCACTTTAGGATAATGCTCATATTCCAATGCATGAACCTTGTTTGCTATATCATCAGGTGTATCTTCGAGCAAAACATCACAAAATGATTGAAAGATTATATCCCCTTCATCATAGTTCTCATTTATATAATGTATGGTGATCCCAGTTTCCAGGTCACCTGCATTTTTCACGGCCTGATGAACACGATCGCCATACATCCCTTTACCACCATGTTTGGGCAGTAGTGCAGGATGAATATTTATAATGGATTCGGGATATGACTCCAGAATTGAATCGGGTACTTTTAATAAAAAACCTGCCAGTACTATAAAATCGATTTTATAATCTTTGAGGGTTTTCAATATCTTTATACCATCAGCAAATTCTATTTTATTAAATGAAACAGATGGGATTCTCAGTTTTTTTGCACGCTCGTGTACGTAAGCATCACTCTTGTTTGATACAATAAGAGTTATGCTAATATTATTATTATCAGAAAAATAATTAGCAATATTTTCTGCATTACTTCCATTACCTGAGGCAAAAATTGCAACATTCACCATTGAAAAGTCTATTTTTTTGCACAAATAAACTATATTTGTGCACCTTTTTGATTTTTAGTGGACAAAAGCTTGCACAATTAGAGAAAAATTGTGTTACTTTGCAATCGCAAATTTAAGAATAATATTTTTATTTATTAATTAATATCGAAAGTTATGTCAGAAGTAGCACAAAGAGTGAAATCTATCATTGTCGACAAATTGGGAGTTGAAGAATCTGAAGTTACAGAAACTGCAAGCTTCACCAATGATTTAGGAGCTGATTCACTTGATACAGTAGAGTTGATTATGGAATTCGAAAAAGAATTCAACATCTCAATTCCTGACGATCAGGCAGAAAAGATCTCAAGTGTTGGCGATGCAATTTCGTATGTAGAACAACACGCGAAATAATCCATTTTATTCATGGAATTAAAAAGAGTTGTAGTAACAGGCCTGGGAACCATTAATCCGCTGGGCAACGACGTGGAAACCACGTGGAAAAATGCTTTAGCCGGTAGAAGTGGAGCTGGGCCTATTACTCATTTCGATTCGTCACTTTTCAAGACTCAATTTGCTTGCGAAGTAAAGGATTTTGATCCAAATAATCTTTTCGAGAGAAAAGAAGCAAGGAAATATGACCGATATTCACATTTTGCCATTCAGGCAGCGAAAGAAGCAATGGAAGATTCGGGACTTGATCTGGAAAAAGAGAATAGAGATCGGATAGGTGTGATCTTTTCTGCCGGGATTGGTGGAATAAGAACTTTTGAAGAAGAGGTAGGCGGTTATTATCTTGAACAAGATAAAAGTCCAAGGTTTAATCCTTTTTTCATTCCGAAAATGATAGCTGATATTGCTGCAGGGCACATCTCTATGATTTATGGACTGAGGGGTCCTAACTATGCAACCGTGTCAGCCTGTGCTTCATCAACAAACTCAATAGTGGATGCATTCAATCTCATCAGGCTTAACAAAGCAAATGTGATTGTATCCGGAGGATCTGAAGCAACCATCAGCGCTGCTGCTGTAGGAGGTTTCAATGCAATGCACGCGCTCTCAACAAGAAATGACGCACCCGAAACAGCTTCACGTCCATTTAGTGCAAGTCGTGACGGATTTGTCATTGGCGAAGGCGGTACTGTTCTGGTTCTTGAAGAACTGGAGCATGCCATAGCCCGTGGAGCAACTATTTATGCAGAAGTAGCAGGAGGAGGAATGTCGGCAGATGCTTATCATATCACCGCTTCACATCCTGAAGGACTTGGTGCCAAGCTTGTAATGAGAAATGCACTGGAAGATGCAAATCTCACTCCAGAGGATATAGATTATATAAATGTTCACGGAACATCTACACCTGTTGGTGATATATCTGAAGCTAGAGCTATACTTGACGTGTTTGGCGATTATAGCTATAAGTTAAACATCAGTTCTACAAAATCGATGACCGGACATCTTCTTGGAGGTGCGGGAGCGCTTGAAGCTCTCTTTTGCATACTTTCGATAAGAGATCAGGTAGTTCCCCCAACCATTAACCATGAAGAAGGGGATAATGATCCGGATATCGACTACAATCTGAATTTCACATTCAACAAAGCTCAAAAAAGAGAGATAAGAGCTGCGTTATCTAATACTTTTGGCTTTGGGGGACACAACGCAAGTGTAATTCTCAAGCAATACAACTAGTAGTGTGTTAAGAAGACTCGTGAAAAGGGTAAAGGCTATTCCTCATAGAGGTAAAGAGCCTTACCTTTCGTTTTACAACGTACTGGGATTTTATCCTGACAGGATTGATCTCTATAAAGAAGCCATGACTCACCGCTCCTCCTCCATTCGTTCCAAAAAAGGCAAATGGGTAAATAATGAGCGACTTGAATTCTTGGGTGATGCTATATTGGATGCAATTGTAGCTGATATCCTTTATAAGAAATTTGAACACAAGAAAGAGGGTTTTCTCACCAGCACTCGTTCCCGCATAGTGCAGAGGGAAACACTTAATAAACTTGCTGTGGACTTGGGATTGGATAAGCTGATTGTTTCAGCCACCCGGAACCTTGCACACAACACTAATATTAACGGCGATGCACTCGAAGCTCTTATTGGTGCCATTTACCTTGATCAGGGATACCGTGTTGCTAAGAAGTTCGTGTTTGAAACTCTAATAAAGCAACATTTGAATATTGATAAAGTTCTGAAGAGTGAAGTCGATTTTAAGTCAAGATTGATTGAGTGGGGACAAAAAAACAAAGTTGATGTGACTTTTGAAGTAACAGAGTCTTCATACGACACACAAAACAATCCTGTTTTCATTTCCTGCGTTAAGGTTGGCAATGTAGAAATTGGCTCTGGAAAAGGCTATTCAAAGAAAGAATCGCATCAGAAAGCTGCAAAAGTAGCCATTAAAAAATTGCGTGAAAGCAATGATCTGCAGGATATTCTTACAGACTCCACAAAATCTGATTCAGAGGAGAACGATAAAGAATCTTAAGGGGTTACCAAACCCCGAAAGATATTCCCATTTTTTTACCCTGAACTACAAGGTCAGTATCCGGTGTTACAACACGCAGCTTACCTTCAACTTCAGATAATGGCACATCAGATATTTCATTTCCAAGTTTAGCAACCATACGACCGAACTTGCCTTCATAAATAAGATCAGCTGCACGTCCTCCTAAAAGTGTTCCTAGAATTTTGTCACTGGGTGAAGGAGATCCACCTCTTTGGATGTATCCTAAAACAGTTTCACGTGTCTCATACCCTGTCTGCTCCTGAATCTCTCTGGCAAAGTAAGTAGCCGGGCGTTCTTTAGTTGGGAGTTCCACCCCTTCAGCCACTGCAACAATTGAATAAGCTTTTCCTATCTCCATCCGCTTGTTGATCTTATCGATTATAACTTTCATATTATAACCCAGCTCGGGGAGTAAAATAATATCAGCACCACCTGCCATACCTGCATAAAGGGTGATCCAACCGGCATGATGTCCCATAAGTTCAATAACCATAACACGGCGGTGAGAACTGGCAGTTGAATGTAGTCTGTCAATAGCTTCAGTTGCAATATTTACAGCTGTATCAAATCCAAAGGTCACATCAGTACCATAAACATCATTATCAATAGTTTTTGGTATACCGATAACGTTAAGCCCCAACTCAGAAAGCATATAGGTTGTACGTTGAGTCCCATTACCCCCTATACATACAAGACAATCCAATCCCAACTCATGATAAGCATTCTTAATCTGCTCCCTGTCCTTCTCATCAGGTGAGGTAATCATTTTACGAAAAACCTTTTCTCTTGCAGTACCCAGTATAGTACCACCTAAATTCAATATACCGGAAAGCGAAGGATCAGTCAGCTCTACTATATCTTTATAAAGTAGCCCTGTGAAGCCATTCTGAATCCCTATTACCTGCATACCATAATTATTGATAGCCGTTTTGCCAACACCACGAATGGTTGCATTAATTCCGGGTGCATCTCCACCCGATGATAGAATTCCAATTTTCATTTGATTTCTGTTTTAAATATTTTTTCGCACAGATGCACAAAGACACACAAAGTAAAGAAAAAAGGGAGAAAAAATGGATTATAAAAGAAATATTAAGTTGTTTTGGAATAAATAATTTTAGCAGCTCTGCCTGAAGCACCGCTTTCACCAAGAATTTCACGCATCTCCTTGTAGTTATTAAGCATGTTTTGTCTGTATTTTTGTACATGAAGCATTTGCCCAAGCTCTCTACGTACATTTTCAACAGTGAATGATTCGGCAAAATACTCTTTCACCACTTCCTGATTACAAATAAGATTTACTAGCGAGATATATGGAGTATGAAGGATATTTCTAAAAGCCCAGCTTGAAAGTTTTGGTGCAGACATACGATAACAAACAACTTGCGGAACATCTAAAATAGCTGCTTCAAGAGTAGCAGTGCCCGAAGTCACAAGAGCCGCATCCGATTGTGCCAGAATACGGTAAGTCTGGTCAAACAGTACAACAACATCAGGATTAGAAGCAGTATATCTTTTATAGAAATCGCGATCTATTCCCGGTGCTCCCGCTATAATAATCTGGTAACCATCAGTGTAACTTCCCACTGATTCGAGCATTGAAGGCAGATTACCTGCAATCTCCTGTTTCCTGCTACCTGCAAGCAGAGCAATAATCGGTGTGTCTGGAAGTTCATTTGACTTTACAAAATCATTAAAAGATTCATATTTGTAATTTCTGTTTTCAATTGCATCAACGGTAGGATTGCCTACATAATGAACATCATAGTTGTGTTTCTTAAAGAAGTCGACTTCAAAAGGTAATATACACAACATCTCATCGACATATTTCTTGAAAGACTTCACGCGATACTCTTTCCAGGCCCATACCTTTGGAGAGATATAATAATAGACAGGGAAACTAAGCTTTGTCTTTATATACTTTGCAATCTTCAAATTAAAACCTGGATAATCAACAAGAATAACTGCATCAGGTTTATACTCTGATATATCTCTTTTACATAGAGAGAGATTTTTAAGAATTGTCCGGCTGTTCATAATAACCGGCATTATCCCCATGAATGCTAGTTCACGGTAATGTTTTACAAGGGTACCACCAGCCGATTTCATAAGATCACCCCCAAAAAAGCGGAAATCAGCATTTTTATCTAGTTCTTTTAATGATTTCATCAAGTTTGATGCATGTAAATCCCCGGATGCTTCGCCAGCTACTAAATAATACTTCATAGTTGTACCCTTTTACCTAATAACAAAATTCAACTGATTAAAGTTAACATTGAATCTCCCACTCTTTCATCTCTGGAATCAAATCGTATGCAGTCATATCAATTTTAACAGGCACCACAGCAGCATAACCATTTGCCAGAGCCCACTCATCATTATTCTCGTTGTTAGCATCCCAGTTTTCAAAATTACCTGTCATCCAGAACACTTCCCTATCGCCTCCATCTTTTGAACGTTGATATTCATTAACCCACTTCCCTTGAGTCTGTGTAGTCATTTTAACACCCTTTACTTCACCGGCAGGGACATTCACATTCAGACAAATACCTTTTGGGAGGCTGTCCTTTAAAACTTTCTCGGCTAGTTTACGTGCAACTTTTGCTGTAGCAGTGAAGTCTGCGTCGGGAGTAAAATCACACAGGGACATAGCAATCGATGGGACATCAAACACGCAACCCTCCAGAGCTGCAGCTACTGTACCTGAATATAAAACACTTATTCCTGCATTTGAACCATGATTTATTCCCGATACCAGAAGATCTGGTTTTCTCTCAACAAATTCATTCAAAGCCAACTTAACACAATCAACAGGCGTACCGTTACACATGTATGCAGTAAGATTTTCCTCTTTATGATAAATTCTTGCACGCAACGGGTGTGTAGTAGTGATAGCACTTGACATGCCTGAACGGTGTGTATCAGGAGCGAAAACAACAATCTCTCCCAAACCCTTCATCGCATTTATTAATTCGGCTATTCCTTTTGCTTGATATCCATCATCGTTAGTTATAAGTATAAGTGGTTTTTTGTTAGTCATTTTATTTCGATTATTTAATTTTATCTAAATCCTGTTTTAAATTTTTGAAATGCAAATATAAGGAAAATCAGGCAGTTTGCCATAGAATAAAAAAAAGGTAAAACAGTCGTAATTACAATCTTGATAAAAACGTAACAACTTTTCCTTAACTTTGTACGTTTATCAATTTATAAGTTTATAAAAATATAATAGTGAAAATGAAGAAAGCATCAAAGATAATATTAACGTTACTCCTTTTCCCGATACTCGCTTTATCACAGGAGGTCAGACCTGTTAAGAATGTTATAGTAATGATTCCTGACGGAACATCTATAGGCGTTTACTCTGCGGCAAGATGGTTTAAACATTACAACGGACTTGGTGAAGGATTAAATATTGATCCCTATATATCAGGTACAGTTACTACATTCTCGTCCAATGCACCGATTGGTGATTCGGCACCTACCGGTTCAACTTATGCCACAGGTGTATTACAGCAAACAGGCAATGTGGCAATACACCCCGAGGTGTCTGAGAATGACATTTATGAGGTCGATTCTAAACGAACCTACCAGCCTGCAGCAACTATTTTAGAAGCTTCAAAAATAGAAAAGGGTAAAGCAGTGGGACTTGTTGTGACGAGTGAATTTCCTCATGCCACACCTGCAGATTTTTCAGCTCATTATTACGCAAGAGGTAATTATGATGCTATTGCACCTCAGATTGCATATCAAAACCTTGACGTTATGTTTGGTGGTGGCAATAGTATTCTCACTGAGGATATTAATCAACATTTTAATAACAGTGGAATTACACTGATTCAGGATGACAAAAATGCATTGCTCAACTACAATAGCGACGGAAAAGTATGGGCTCTTTTTGGTGAGAAAGCATTACCATATAATATTGACAGAAATCCCGACAAATACCCTTCTTTGGCAGAGATGACTGAGAAAGCCCTTGAAGTACTCTCTAAAAATGACAATGGTTTCTTTCTTATGGTTGAAGGGAGTCAGGTTGATTGGGCTGCACATGCAAATGATGCTGCAACAATAATAAATGAATATCTTGCATTTGATGAGGCTGCCGGCATAGCGCTGGATTTTGCAAGAAATGACGGAAACACTGCTGTAGTTATTCTTTCAGACCATGGTAACAGTGGATTCACAATTGGATCTAACAACTGTCCCGGATACGACAAACTCACAATAGATCAGCTATTTGAAACAGTGTCAGGCATTAAATTAAGTGCAAACGGACTTGAATCACTTTTACTTAAAATTCAACCGGATAGCATAAAAACTGAGTTCAGAAATTATACAGGTATAGATATTACAGAAGAAGAACTCCAAACAATACTATCTTCCAGAAATTATCATGAGGGAGATTATACAAAAGTTGGAACAAGTAACAATATGGCACACAATATTGTGAATATACTTAACTCCCGAATGTGTTTTGGATTCACAACAGGAGGCCACACAGGCGAGGAGGTTCTTTTTGCTGCCTACCACCCACAAGGTGATATTCCAAAAGGGCATCTAAATAATATTCAGATAAATGAGTATTTACAAAAGGTCACCGGACTCGAAACAAGCTTACAGACACTGTCTGATAAAATATTTGTAAAACATACTGATGTTTTTGCAGGAATGGAAATCAGAACCAACAAGAGTGATCTCAAATTCCCTATCCTGAACATAAAAAATGGCAATAACAGTTTGGAATTAAAAGCATTTTCTTCTATTGGAAAATTGAATGGCAAATCATTTGATATTGGTTCTGTGGTAGTTTTTATTGACAAGAATGAAACATTCTATCTTCCTAAAGCCCTAAGAGATAAATTAAAATAATTATTCTTTTTTAGTAACTATATCACCCTGGAAAGAAATTGTTTGTCTGTTGACATCATTCACGGATAATCTGCCTGATCCGTTTTCCCATATATCGAAATTAAACTGAACGTGACGGTCAAGGTCGTTAAACCTGATACTCACCCTCCAGTTTCCAGGCTTGCTACCGGGGCTAAAGTTATAGTCGAAATCAGTACTAGTAAAATTATATCCCCCTTTACTTGGATCTAGGGTTGCAGTATAAGCTCTTCCATAGTAAGGCAGATAAGCCTTAACAGTATCAGCTGATATTTTTACATCATAAAATGGAGAAAGATAAACTGATTTGAAACCTGTTGGATGTGCATAAGTAGCTTTAAATGTAAAATCAGATTCCTTTATACCATTATCAATTTCAGCAACTAATTGCTCTTTTTCTGCAACAGACATTGAGCTGCCACAAGCAGAAAAAATTACGATTGTGAGAATTAGAAGTAATTTATTAAATCTGTTGTTTTTCATATTTGTCCCAGTTTTAATAGCTTTATTCTTCTGATAATCAGAAGAACTTATATAATTAACAACTTAAAACTGATTATTGTTTTTAAGCTATCATCCAATTAAAAAAGTTTGAGGAAAATATTGTGAAAGATAAAAAAGTATCAATAAGAACAATAATGAATAAGCAATATAAATATCCGTTTTGGATGTTGTTTTAGAGTATAAATAAGAACTAAGGAAAGATAGAAGAGTAACAGAGAGAATGAGATAGAATAGTGTCTCTTTCCAAAATAATATTTGCAGTAACAACAGAACAACTACCATATACACAATAAACCTCATCAGGCTAAGTGTCAACACCTTGTCGCGTACATATTCTTTTGCACTGAGAATTATATTAATGATAAAGATTACTGCAACAATAAAAATTGCCACCCATTCAAAAATGGAGTAATCAGGTATGTCCGGTATAGAAAAAGCGATAAAATAGTGCATTGGCTGCAGAAAATCGGAAATATTGTCTGATACAAAATAGAAGGAAAACATTGTTACATAAACTAGAAGAACACCAAACAGTGATGCAAGAAAAGAGTTAAGTTGTGGACCACGCATCGACTTCTCCCCTCTCCACCATAAAGGTATTAGTATTAGTGCATATATTTGAAATAGTGATGACACAGCTATCAGAATAGAAGATCTGAAAGAATACAGGTATGAATCAGGCTTCTGATAAGACTCCAGCAAAGGAGTTAGCGCAATAAGTATGATAATAATTGCAATATAGTTGCCGGTCATTACCAGCAAGTAGGGATGCAAACTTAATAAAAACAGGGGTACTGTATATGGCAGGTTTGAACGGGAACGAATAAGACTATACCTATTGTTTATACTAAATAGAATCCATGAAATAATTATTACCGATATAGTTGAAGCAGACAGTGAAATTAAAGGATCTTCAAAAAGGTGAGCTACAGGTTTCCAAAGGTAATTATCGTCGGTATTATAAATCTCCGGCAATCCACAATTCTTGTAGAGTAATATCCTCATTCCAATTACTAAAAGGGTATTAAGTAGAATTACAAAACGCCCTTCAACGAAATTTTCACGAAAGGATTTTACAACGGGATGCATTAGCTGATAGTTTAACTATGGGACTGGAGATCGAAACCAATATCCTTTCGGTAATAGCTTTTTTCAAAATTTATCTTCCGAATATTTTTATATGAAGTTTCCAATGCTTCATTCATATTGTTGCCGAAAGAGGTTACTGCCAGCACCCGTCCCCCTGCAGAAACTACTTCGCCATTAAGAGTAGTTGTTCCGGCATGAAAAACTGTACTATCCATTATTGTATTTAATCCTGTTATAACCTTACCTTTTTCATAAGCTTCAGGATAACCGCCGGAAACCATCATAACCGTTGCAGCACATCTATCTTCAATTTCAAGTACTTTCTGATCCAATGTCTCTGTAGCCACACCTATAAAAAGCTCAAGCAAGTCTGATTTTATCAATGGCAATACTACCTCAGATTCAGGGTCTCCCATTCGTACATTATATTCAATCACTTTAGGATCACCGTTTACATTGATTAATCCAATAAAGATAAAGCCTTTATAATCTATATTTTCTTTCCGCAATCCTTCAACGGTTGGTTTTACGATTGTGGTTCTTACCTTTTCCATAAAATTGTCATCAGCAAAAGGCACAGGAGATATGGCACCCATTCCGCCTGTATTCAAGCCTGTATCACCTTCTCCAATCCGCTTGTAGTCTTTTGCAACAGGTAAAATCTTAAATGAAGATCCGTCAGATAGAACAAATACAGAGCACTCAATACCTGATAAAAACTCCTCTATGACAACCTTATTACCGGCATTTCCAAATTTACCGTTTAACATTTCCCAAAGCATTTGTTTGGCATAGTTCACATCGTCTATGATAAGCACACCTTTTCCTGCTGCCAAACCATCAGCTTTAAGGACATAAGGTGATGAAAGTGAATCAAGAAATGAGTTACCTTCAAAAATATTATCCAATGTTACAGTCTTATAACGCGCTGTAGGTATGTTATGACGCTGCATGAATTTTTTGGCAAAATCTTTACTGCCTTCAAGTTGAGCTCCCTCTTGTGAAGGACCTATTACTGCTATGTGACAGATGTCCTCATCCTCGTGGAAAAAGTCATATACACCCTGAACCAGAGGATCTTCGGGTCCTACAACTATCATATCTATATCATGACTTAAAGAGAATTCCTTTAATGATGCAAAATCAGTTACGTTGAAGGGGACATTTGTTCCTAGCGCAGCAGTTCCTGCATTTCCGGGAGCTATGTACAAATTATTCAAATAACTACTCTTTCGAATTTTCCACGCCATAGCGTGCTCCCGGCCACCTGATCCAAGAATAAGGACATTCATAAAATCTGTAATTGAGTTTAGAAGTTTATACAAAGCTACTAAAAAAAATCAGATTATAAGATGACTTTAATTAAAATGGAGATATTGTTATCTTTGTATCAGGGAAGCCTTATTTTATAGATATAGAACTTCTATCAGGCAGACCCGGATTAATTTCAATAAAATTGTTATGGGCAGAAACAGAGTGTGTTCCCTTTTTGGGATCGAATATCCTATTATTCAGGCCGGTATGGTATGGTGCAGCGGCTCGAAACTTGCATCAGCTGTTAGTAATTCAGGCGGATTAGGCTTGATAGGAGCCGGATCAATGCATCCGGACACTTTACGCGAACATATTCTAAAATGTAAAAATGCTACGAATAAACCGTTTGGAGTTAACATACCTCTTATGTATCCTCAAATAGAGGAGATAATGCAAATAGTTATAGAGGAGAAGGTGCCAATTATCTTTACGTCAGCAGGAAATCCTAAAACCTGGACGTCTAGGCTTAAAAAAGAAGGGATTTTGGTTGCCCATGTAGTTTCCAGCTCTAAGTTTGCTTTAAAAGCCACAGAAGCAGGTGTTGATGCAATTGTTGCTGAAGGGTTCGAAGCCGGAGGTCACAACGGGAGAGAAGAAACAACAACATTAACACTTATACCTCAAGTAAGGAAAGCAACTGACTTACCTTTAATTGCAGCAGGGGGCATTTCCTCGGGTGAATCAATGGCTGCAGCATTTGCTTTGGGTGCAGAAGGAGTTCAGGTAGGCACTCGTTTTGCTCTTACTGTAGAAAGCTCCGCCAGTGATGCTTTTAAACAAAAATGTATTACTTTAAATGAAGGTGACACTACAATCTCACTAAAAAAAGTAACACCTGTACGTTTAATTAAGAATCAATTTTACCAACAGGTTCAAGAAATGGAAGACCAAGGAGCTACAGCTGAAGAATTACGTACATTTCTTGGAAAGGGACGTTCGAAAAGAGGTATTTTTGAAGGGGACCTTTCAGAAGGAGAATTAGAGATTGGACAAATTGCGTCGGATATCAAAGAGATTATTCCTGCTTCGATGGTTATAAAAGATATGATTGATAACTATAACAAAACCATTAAAGAACTCACCAAAAATACTTTTTGATTATGCATAAGCATTTCATATTTACACTCTTTTTAATACTTAGCATTTGTAAAGATATATCAGCTCAGTCAGATTACAAATTCACTCTGGAACAACTCATTCCGGGCGGGAATGAATACAGTAAATACACTCCGCGGATACCAAAAAGATTTCAATGGAACGGCAACAGTCTGGCAGAAATTGAAAATGACTCTGTATGGATTTATGATGACCCGGGTAAGTTTAACGAGAAATCATATCTTCTTTCTTATAGTGATATTCAGGAAAAATTAAAGGGAAGTGAGAATATAATAAACTCTATATCTTTTTCACCTGAAGGAGGCTCTTTAGCACGATTTTACACAGGAAACGGAACAGGAACATACGATTACAATCATAAAACTGTAAATAACTATTTCAGTTACCCCGAGTCGAGTGAAAATCACACTTTATCGCCAAATAACGAATTATTGGCTTATACAAAAGGGAATAATCTCTATTTTCTGGATAATTACGAAAACGAAAAGCAGGTAACTAAAGAAACTAATACAGACATATTAAACGGTCAGGCTGTTCACAGAAATGAGTTTGGAATCAATAGCGGTATTTTTTGGTCACCGGCGAGCGATAAAATTGCTTTTTACAGAATGGATGAGACCATGGTTACCTCCTACCCGATTGTTAATATGTCGGCAAAGGTAGCAGAACTAAAATCCATTAAATATCCTATGGCAGGAATGGATAGTCACCATGTTACAATTGGAGTATATGACATAAGAAAGCAGGAAATTGTATATCTCAAAACAGGAGTTCCTGATGATCACTATCTTACCAACGTTTCGTGGAGTCCTGACGGTGAATATATTTATGTAGCTGAGCTCAACAGAGCCCAAAATCAGATGAAGCTTAATCGTTATAATGCCACAACCGGTGATTTAGTTAAGATGATATTTGAAGAAAGTCATCCTAAGTATGTTGAACCTCAAACCCCTCTGTTATTTGTAACAAATAAGACTGATCAATTTATATGGCAGAGTAAAAGAGATGGATTTAACCATCTGTATTTATATAACACTTCAGGAAATTTGATAAAACAGCTTACAGCCGGTGAATGGGAAGTGACTGATGTTATTGGTTTTGATGATAAAGGAACTAATCTTTATTTTATCTCAACTAATCCAACTCCACTTGAACGCCATATCTATAGCGTAAATCTGAAGAGTGGGAAAATAACGCAACACAGTTCAATGCCGGGAATACATTCGGCATCACTCAGCTTATCAGGAAAATATTTGATAGATCGCTTTTCATCTCATGACAATCCGGGTAAAGTCAGCTTGATTAACACACGCAATCAAAAATCAGAACTACTTGCTTATGCCGATAACCCATTTGAAGGATATAATATACCTAATGTAGAAGTTGGGAAAATTAAAGCAGCTGACGAGACGAGTGATCTTTACTACCGACTAATAAAGCCTGCAGATTTCGATGAAAATAAGAAATATCCTGTAGCTGTTTATGTATATGGCGGACCACATTCTCAAATGGTTAGCAACCGATGGCGATATGGGTCCGGTGGTTGGGAAATGTATATGGCACAAAAAGGATACCTGGTATTTGTTTTGGATAACCGGGGCACTGCCTTTAGAGGCTTTGAATTTGAAAATATAACTCACCGACAGTTGGGTATAGAAGAGTCAAAGGACCAGATGAAAGGAGTAGAATTTCTTAAATCACTCCCTTATGTGGATACTGATAAAATGGGAATTCACGGCTGGAGCTATGGAGGATTTATGACTATAAACATGCTGCTTCGTTATCCTGATGTTTTCAAGGTTGGTGTAGCCGGAGGACCTGTGACTGACTGGAAATATTATGAAGTTATGTATGGCGAAAGATATATGGATCAACCACAAGAAAATCCCGAAGGATATGAAAACACTAGTTTAATTAACAAAGCCGACAATTTACAATCGGATTTACTGATAATTCACGGAGATGAAGATCCAATTGTGGTAATGCAACACAGCTCTCAATTTATAAAAGCTTGTATAAAAGCAGGAAAACATCCTGACATGTTTGTTTACCCCGGTCACGAACATAATATGACAGGCCCTGATCGTGTACATCTGCATGAACATATTACACGCTATTTCGATAAAAACTTGCTATCTTTGTAATTAATTATGCAGTACAAACTTTTTCCGTCGGAGCGATTCTCTTTTTTCAGCCTCAGCAGCGGTAGTTGCGGCAATTGTTACTATTTGGGGAATACATACTACGGAATTCTTATAGATGCCGGAATCGGCCCCCGTGTAATCAAGAAAAGACTTGCTGAACATGGTGTGGATATCACTTCAATAGTGGCTGTACTTATAACACACGATCACTACGACCATATTAAATCGGTGGGACATCTGGCAGAAAAATTTCACATACCTGTGTATGCCACTCGCGAAGTCCATAAAGCAATAAGAAACAACACCCTTATAAGCAGCAATTTGAATGGTTCTACCAAGTACATTGAGAAAGGTAAAACCTTTCAAATTGAGGATCTGCGAATAACACCATTTGATGTACCTCATGACAGTAATGATAATGCTGGTTATTTTATGGAATTTGGGGGACAAAAAATGACACTGGCCACTGATGTGGGTGCAATCACGGAAGAGGTGGCAACATATATATGCAAAGCTAATCAGCTGGTAATTGAGAGTAATTACGATGAAGAGATGCTTCTCAACGGCAAATACCCTTGGCACTTGAAACGCAGGATAACCTCCGGCACCGGTCATTTAAGCAATCGTCAGACAGCAGAGTTTATTGCAAATAATTTTTCTGCCAATCTACGTAATATATGGCTCTGTCATCTGAGTGGTGACAATAACAGTCCGCAGCTGGCTTATGAAACTACCAGAGAGCAATTATCGCTTAAAGGGATTGAGGTTGGACAACATGTTGATTTACATGTTCTTGAAAGAAACACCTTATCTAATAAGACGGAATTTTGAAATTAACTCTTATACCATACGGCGGCCTGGCTAACAGGATGAAAGCTTTAGAGGCGTTAATTGTCCTGACAAGAGATACGACAGATTTATACTCCACTGCAATATGGTATAAAGACAAAGGACTTAACTGTTCTTTTGATCAATTGTTCCGACCTTTAGAGATTCCGCGATTGACATTACGTGAAGCTAATTTATTAGATTACGTATTTAATGACCGCCCACGAAAAAAGAACTTCTTTATACCAAACATCTTTCAAAAAATATATTATGACACCTGTTTGCATGAAGATGAGGTTACACAAAAGACTTACAGAGGTTTCGATTTTCAAAAATGGGTATTGTCTTATAAAAAAACCTTTATGTCAGCTTGCTTGCAATTTCATAAAGGAGAAACAGAAAAAAGCTTTACTTCTTTCATCCCAATTGATGAGCTTCAGGAAAAAATCAACAATCGGTGTAAAGATTTTTCATCCAAAACGATAGGCGTACACATTCGCAGGACAGATAATAGAGCTTCAATAAAAAACAGCCCCACAGAATTATTCATCCAACTAATGAGAGATGAATTAGAAATGGACAAATCTGTACTTTTCTATCTTGCCTCTGACTCACAAGAAGAGAAGGAAAGGCTTACATCAATTTTCGGTGACCGAATAATCACCTTTTGGGAGCCTGTTTTACGTCACACATCTCAAGGAGTGCAGGATGCTCTGGTGGATCTCTATGTCTTGTCACGCACACAAAAAATAATTGGTTCTTCAGGCAGCTCTTTTTCTGTATTAGCTTCTGAAATAGGTAACATACCCTATGTGAAGGTTGAATACAAATGAGGAAAGGGTGTGGCTTTCTGTTTGAAGTAATTCATTATCTTTGTAAATAATTTAGTTCCGAAATATATCTGTTGTATATGTCCCTTGCACCTGTACTACTGTTTACTTATAACCGTCCATCTCACACACGACAAACTCTCGAAGCCTTGATGAACAATGAGCTTTGCAGTGAAACCGAACTCTACATCTATTCTGATGGATATAAAAGTAAATCAGACAAAAATGAAGTACTCAAAGTACGTAAACTAATTCACTCTATTGATGGTTTTAAAAAAATCCACATTGTAGAAAATCCTCATAATATAGGCCTTGCAAAAAATATAATTGAAGGGGTGACCCGGATTGTTAATGAGTATGGTAAAGTTATTGTTCTGGAAGATGATCTGATTACTGCACCTCAATTCCTCAGTTTTATGAATGAAGCTTTGGAAAGGTTTGAGAATGAAGAGAAAATTGGACACATTCATGGATTTTGCTACCCTATAAAGGGATTGCCTGAAGCTTTTCTGATTAAATGGATTGGAAGCTGGGGCTGGGCAACCTGGAAAAGAGCATGGCAAATATTTAATCCTGACGGACAAGAATTACTAAACGAGATAAAGAGACGAAAACTTTCAAAACAGTTTGATTTTAACGGGAAATATCCCTATACACGGATGTTAAAAAGGCAGGTTAACGGGGAAAATGACTCATGGGCAATCAGATGGAATGCAACACTTTTCCTGAATGATATGCTATCTTTAAATGCAGGAAAATCACTTGTACAAAATATTGGTTTTGATGGCAGCGGTATTCACAGCGGAAGTGATGAAATATATAGCACTGATTTGTTTAAAGGGAAATTGAATATTGAAATCCCTGAGATAATTGAAAACAAGTCAGCAAGAAAAGCATTTGAAAAATATTACGGACTCACAAATTCTTTTGGAGCAAAAGCGAAAAGGAGGATAAACAGATTTTTAAGAAGCAGATAGTTTATGAACATCCTAATAATCAGCAAATCAGACATACATGGAGGAGGAGCAATTGCGGCCTACCGACTTATGAGCGCATTAAAGTCTGAAGGAGAAAATGTTAGAATGGCAGTTATAAATAAAAAATCTGGCAATCCTGATGTTATTGAGGTTGGAAAGGAATTTATAAACCAATGTAATTTTTATAGAGAAAGGGGTGATATTTTTCTGTACAATCAGCTTTCCCGAAAAAATCTTTTTGATATTTCTATTGCAAACACAGGCACATCAATTACTGATCTCGACGAATTCAGGAATGCTGATATCATTCATTTACATTGGATTAACCAGGGTTTGTTATCAATTAAAGAGATAGGAAAAATACTACAATCCGGTAAAAAGGTTGTGTGGACTATGCATGATATGTGGCCATTTACCGGAATATGTCATTATGCAGGAAGTTGTACAGCTTATACAACAGGCTGTGGACATTGCCCATTTTTAAAAAGAGACTCAGCAAAAGATCTGTCTCGAATAATTTTCGATAGGAAACACTCAAATTACGGAAAAGGCAAGATCAGTTTTGTTGCATGCAGCAATTGGTTGAAAGATTTAGCGTTAAAAAGCCCTCTTACCAGTGAGCATAATGTAGTTTCAATACCTAATCCCATTGATACACAGATTTACCGTCCGATGGACAAGAATACAATTCGCAAAAGTCTTGGTTTACCTGCTGAAAAAAAAATAATACTTTTCGCATCAGTAAAAGCTTCCGACAAGCGTAAAGGGATGGATTATTTAGTTGAATCAACAAAACTAATGACACATCTTTCTGAAAAAGTACTTTTTATTATCGCCGGGAATCGCAGTAATGAAATAGACCAATTCCACTTACCGTTTAGAAGTATGGGTTATATTCCTTCTGAAAATATGCCCGAGCTATACAACGCTGCCGATCTTTTTGTTTCACCATCATTACAAGACAATCTTCCAAATACAATTATGGAAGCTATGGCATGCGGAATTCCCTGCATTGGTTTCGATACGGGAGGGGTTCCTGAGATGATAGATCACCGGGAAAATGGATATGTAGCTAAATATAAAAACTCAGAAGATTTGGCAGAGGGTATCGAATGGCCACTTTTTAAGGCTGACTATAAACAGCTGTCAATAAATGCAAGAAGAAAAGTACTAAAGAGATACAGCATGAGCAGTGTGGCAAATCAATACAAGCAGATCTATGGAAATTACTGAGAAAAACAAAATTACTGATAAGGAGTATTGGGACAATTACTGGAGTAACTATCAATACGACAAAGTTCCTGAAAAAGTTGTATTCGAAAAGTATATACCATTACTTGCTGAAAGTGAAAACTTTATTGAGATAGGCGGTTTCCCGGGAGTGTTTGCTACTACATTCTTTCGAAGAGGTATTAAGGATGTTACGATTTTGGATTATTACATTAATAAAAAGATTGTACGAAACTTCGAACAGATCAATGGCTTACCTCCTGAAACAATCAAATGTATTGAAAGTGATTTTTTTGCATTCTCATCAGACAAAAAATATGATGTAGTTTTCTCTTATGGATTTATTGAGCATTTCGAAAATACACAGGATGTTATTAGTCGCCACATAGATATGCTTTCTGATAAAGGTAAGTTACTTATCCTTATCCCCAATTTTCTTGGTCTGAATGGAATGATTCAGCGGAAGTTTGACAGACAAAATCTGGATGCTCATAATTTAAAATCAATGGAAATACCCTATATTGAGAAGATTATGAATCAGTTTAATTTCAGCGATGTTGTTGTTGAATATATTGGAAAACCGATGCTTTGGTTAGAACCTAAACCTGAGAATATTAAAAAGAGAAAATGGATTAAGATGCTTAGCTATGTTGTTAAACTATTCCCTTTTAAGGGCAAATATTTATCTCCATTTATTGCAATCTACGCCAGAAAATGAATAAATTATCCATAATAACAGTTACATATAATGCAGAACAAACTCTAGAAAGAACTTTGAAAAGTGTACGTTCTCAATCGTATTCCGATATAGAACATATTGTTGTGGATGGAAAGTCTACAGACAATACCATTAGCCTGATAAAAAAACTTGAAGGTGATAAAATGAAATGGATAAGTGAACCGGATCAGGGACTGTATGATGCAATGAATAAGGGGATTAAAATGGCGACAGGAGATTATCTCTGTTTCCTGAATGCAGGCGACACCTTCTTTAATGAGAACACAGTTAAATTGATAATGCAATCTAACAATACAGCTGACATATTTTATGGAGAGACGGCAATAGTAGATATTAACGGCAAGTTCCTTCACATGAGGAGACTTAAAACTCCTGAAAAACTTACGTGGAGAAGCTTTAAACAAGGTATGCTGGTATGTCATCAGGCATTTATTGTGAGACGTGAAATTGCAGAACCTTACGACCTTAGTTATCATTTCTCATCTGATTTTGACTGGTCGATACGCATGTTGAAAAAGTCAGAGACCATTATCAATACAAATCATATTTTGATAAACTACCTGAATGAAGGAATGACTACCACAAACAGGAGTAAATCGCTTAAAGAAAGATACTTGATTATGGTGAAACATTACGGGCATGTATCTACTCTTTTGCATCATTTGTGGTTTCTTGTAAGGTTTCTTATTAAATAAATTTTTACATTAAAAAAGAAGATTTCAAGAGGAGAATCAAATAATAATGAAAAGAAGAAAATTAAAGCTTGAGGAACTTAATCGAATAACTATACAAGAGTTCCAGCAGGCATCAAAAATCCCACTTGTAGTTGTACTTGACAATGTCAGAAGTCAGAATAATATTGGCTCTGTTTTCCGTACATCTGATGCATTTAGAGTAGAAGAAATAATATTATGTGGCATTACTGCTACACCTCCCAACGCTGAAATACACAAAACAGCCCTTGGAGCTGAAGATTCTGTTAAATGGAGATATTTCAAAGATACTATGTCCGCTCTGGAATTATTAAAACAGGAAGGATATATTGTATATTCTATAGAACAAGCAGAAAACAGTCAATCATTGGAAACAATAATGCTTGATAAAAATAAAAAATATGCAATTGTTTTAGGACATGAGGTGCATGGTGTAGATCAACACGTGGTTAACTCTTCAGATGGCTGTATAGAAATACCTCAATACGGAACCAAACACTCACTTAATGTTTCAGTTACAGCCGGAATTGTGATTTGGGATTTCTTTAAAAAACTCAGATAACAAATAACTTTTATCACAATTTTAGTTCTTGGACTTAGCTTCCCATATTTTCAGCTGAAGAGACTCACCATCAAATTCGGCATAAGAAAACAGAGTTATCCAGTCACCAAGTATTACCACCCTACTCTGTTCACTAATTGGCAAATTGAGTAATATATGACGGTGACCAAAAATAAAATAGTTTATATCAGGATTATTTTTTAATTTCTCCTTTGAAAAACGAATAAGATATTCATTATCCTCACCCAAATAATCTATAATACCCCCTTTTTCGCGACTACTGCCTGACCAGGCATGTGCCAATGGAATAGTCCACCTTGGATGAATTGCAGAGAAACATTTTCGCAAGAATTTACTATGAAATACCCTTCTAAGAAAGTTGAATGATCTGGAATCGTCTCCCATCCCATCTCCATGAGCAAGGAAAAACTTTTTACCTGAAATATCAACTATTAATGGTTCGAAATGAAGAATCATTCCACATTCGGTTGTCAGGTAATCCGTAAGCCAGATATCATGATTCCCGATAAAAAAATGTACATCAACACCTGAATCAGTCACTTCTGCAATCTTACCAAGTAGTCTGGTGAAACCTTTTGGAACCACATATCTGTATTCAAACCAGTAATCGAAAATATCTCCCATCAAATAGATTGAATCGGCATCTTTCTTAACAAAATCAAGCCAACGACACAACTTGCGCTCTGTTTCCAGTGAATCACGGTGTGATTTAGAACCAAGATGGGCATCTGCAAGGAAATATACTTTTTTGCTCACTTCTATTGTTTTTCAGAGTATATTGACCGATTACATCATTCCCAATTCCAGAAGTGCTTCTTCACTCATCATTGATTGATCCCAAGGAGGGTCAAAAGTTAGATTAATATTCACATTGTTTACCTCCTCAATTGATTCTACCTTCATTTGAACATCCATTAAAATGAAGTCGGCAGCAGGACAGGCAGGCGATGTGAATGTCATTTCAATGGCTACATTATTTTCTTCATCAACATCCACATCATAAATCATACCTAAATCGTAAATATTAACCGGAATCTCAGGGTCATAACATGTACGCAGCATGACCACTATTTTATCTTGTAAAGCTTGTAATTCTTCGTTCATAATCAAATGTTTTCTATTTAACCGAAATATGGCTTAATTGTTTACTTTGTCAGATGATTCCTTCATCAGCAAAACTAAAATAATTGTCTCCACAAACTATTATATGATCGAGCAGTACTATATCCATCCAACGTGCTGCTTCTTTCAGTTTTTTAGTAATTTGTGTATCTTGTGGACTGGGTCTGCAGTTTTCAGAGGGATGATTATGACCTAAAAATATACCTGAAGCGTAATAATTTAAAGCTTCACGAAGTATAAGTCTGATATCAACAACTGTTCCTGATATTCCACCTCGGCTTACCTGAATTGAAGTTATCACTTTATTAGACCTGTCTGTTAGAAGTGCCCATGTCTCTTCATGGTTCAAGTCAGTGAGTACAGGTATAAACTCTTCATAAGCTAATCTGGATGAAGTGATTTTCCTTCGTTTAACCGGCTCACGGGCTTTTCTCCTTCTTCCAAGCTCAAGGGCAGCTGTTATTGTTACGGCCTTTGCCTCTCCTATTCCACGAAACCCATTTATTAAATCAGTCACACTCATCCTGGCAAGTTTGTTCAGGTCGTTATCAGCCTCCCTTAATATACTTTTAGCAAGTTCAACTGCACTTTGTTCACTGTTACCCGAACCTATAAGTATTGCTATTAATTCTGAATCTGATAGCGTTGAAACTCCTTTCAACAATAACTTTTCTCTGGGTCGATCTTCCTCTGCCCACTGTTTTATGCTTAACTTACTCATGATGGCTGTCTCTCTTTAACAGAGCAAATATACATAAAAGTATTTACTTATTAACACACCGATAGTAATTGAATGTTTGCGAATTGTAATATCGTTTGGGGATTATATGCACCTCGGCTTTAGATCACTTATAGATCGCTTATACATAGCTTATGTACAGATAAGCTATGTATAAGCGATCTTCGGCCAAAATAGCTCTGATTTAAGTCAAAAAAAAGAGCTGCTCTAAAAGAACAACTCCAATTATAAGTGATAATAAATTTCTCAATTATTCCCTAACTCTTTCTACATAAGAGCCATTTCGAGTATCAATTTTGATTTTCTCACCTGTATCAATAAAGAGAGGTACTCTTACCTCAGCACCTGTTTCAAGAGTGGCAGGTTTTAGAGCATTTGTTGCTGTATCACCTTTAATGCCCGGTTCTGTGTATGTCACTTCAAGAACTACATGTACAGGCATCTCAGCTGTAAGAATGGTGCCGCTTTCTGCATGAATTTGTACTTCTACAATATCACCTTCTTTAAGAAATTGTACACCCTCAATCTGTTCACCGGGAATAGGAATCTGCTCAAATGTTTCAGTATTCATAAAATTATATCCCATATCATCTCTATATAGATATTGAAATGGTCTTCTTTCAATGCGCACTTCTTCTACTTTTACACCCGAATTGAATGTTTTTTCTAACACCCTGCCGGTAGTAACATTTTTAAGTTTTGTACGAACGAATGCTGCTCCTTTGCCTGGTTTTACATGAAGAAATTCAGTAATAAAGTAATATTGACCGTCCAGATCGATGCACATGCCGTTTCTGAAATCAGCGGTTGTTGCCATAAATATTTGTTATTGTTATACTATGAGTTAATTATTTGTATCAGAGTGCAAAAGTAGCAATTACATACGTAAAAAACAAACGAATAATTCTTGGATTTAGTAAAGACTCTAAAACACTCACTTTATCGTTTTACATGCATTCTAAAGAACTTGCATACCATCCAGCACTAGTTTAATGACGAACAACACAAATATAACCCACATTGTAACAGAAATATGTTTCCATTTTCCGCTTAAAGCTTTTAGTAATACGAAAGACAGCATTCCAAATACAATTCCCTGAGCAATGCTGAATGCAAAAGGCATCATAACAATTGTCAGAAAAGCAGGCAATGCTTCTGTCATATCATTGAAATTAATTTTAACAACAGAGGTTATCATAAAAAGTCCCACTAATATTAATGCAGGAGCGGTTGCTGAAGCGGGCACCATTAAAAATAGAGGAGCAAGAAACAGTGCCAGGAAAAACATTATTGCAGTAGAAAGTGCTGTTAAACCTGTTCTACCGCCGGCTGCTACACCTGACGCACTTTCAACATAAGATGTCACTGTACTTGTACCCAAAACAGCTCCGAAGGTTGTTCCAAGTGCATCTGCAAAAAGAGCTTTCTTGATTTGAGGAAAGCTTCCATCCTTATCGGTAAGACCAATTTTTGAAGCAACACCCAATAATGTTCCTATTGTATCAAACAGATTCACAAACAGGAAAGTAAATACAACAATCAACATATCGAGTGTGAAAATATTACTCCATTCAAATTTCATGAAAATTGGAGATATATCGGGTGGTAATGACACCAGACTACCTGTGGGCATCTGAACCAAACCTAATATCAAAGCAAAAACAGTTGCAGCAACTATACCTATAAGGAAAGCTCCGTGAACTTTCTTGAAATACAAAACTGCAGTAAGGATAAGTCCAAGTGATGCAACCCAAATATGAGGGTCAGACATAGCTCCAAGAGTTAACATTGTATTTTCATCTCTTACTATCAGTCCTGCGTTTTGCAAACCAAGGAAAGTGATGAAAAGACCAATTCCTACCGGAATTGCATCTTTTATAGTACTTGGGATACTTTTCACTATCATTTCCCGCACATTAAAGAAAGTAAGAATCAAAAATATGATACCTTCGATGAATACTGCCGTAAGAGCCATCTGCCATGAATACCCGAGACCCAGTACAACTGAGAACGCAAAAAATGAGTTAAGTCCCATTCCAGGAGCTTGTGCAATAGGCAGATTAGGTATAAAAGCCATAAACAGAGTACCTAAGACACTTGCAAGAGCAGTTGCAGTAAACAAAGCTGCCTTATCCATTCCTGAAGCACTCAATATATTTGGATTCACAACCAGAATGTACGACATAGTTAAAAAGGTAATAACACCTGCTACTAATTCTGTTCGTACAGTTGTCTTGTGTTGCTTTAATTTAAATATCTTTTCAAGCATAATCTCTTTTCTACTTATTAATTATTAAAAAAACCATTTGGTTGCCAAGGTTGGTATTGCGTAAAATTTGCTTTCGGCAAATTTATTCACAAAATTATAGCTTAATTCTATTTCACTGCCAAGCGAAAAATTTGGTGTAATATTATACCATATTTGAGGTTCACTAAGCAAAACAACTTTTTTACCGCTGGCATCACTTCCCTCTGTGAACGATTTATCTTCAGTCCAAAGATCCATAAACCCACCCAGCGAGAGCTTGTTCCCCGCAAAGCTGGCATTCCAGGTAACTGTCCATTGTACATCGTTACTTGCCTGTTCGAATGCATTTAGTTTGTAGGCAAGATAAGTGTTCATATAAAAATTACCAAGCTGAAATGGATATCCAAACCCCGCCAGATATGCGCCTGGTATCGAAAAGCCACTGCCTGTACCTCTTACCAAGCCGAGCCCTCCATTATATTCAATATGTGGAAGTAATGGAAAATCACCAATCTTAAATTCTCTGGCAATTTCACCGTAAACTAACCCCGGATTAGCTTTATTGAAGCTAAAATCGAAGTCTACAAACATAAAGGTATTTCCCCATTTATCCGGTTTATAAAATTCAAATGTTGCTGTCAGGTAGTTAACACCTGAAACTTCATCACCATATAGTGAATTGCGCGGATCAAAATGTAATTGAAGGTTTTGACTATGTGTAGCACTGATTACACAAAAAAGTGCTATCGTAAGTAAAATTTTACGTGACATACAAAGAGTTTGAATAAACGTTAATATTATGAGAGCGCAAAAGTATTAAAATTATGCGTAAGAGTGATAAGATAATTTGACTTTTTTCTTTTTTTTATTAAATCTAAAAGAGTTAACACTTAAATTTGTATTTTTGTAATTCTATACAAAATAATCAAATTGACATGGATGGATTAAAGTGCAACAACTTAGAAGTTTATAATACACTAAGCAGAAAAAAAGAGCCGTTTAAACCAATCCACACACCTTTTGTGGGGATGTATGTATGCGGACCTACTGTATATAGTGATATTCACTTGGGAAATTGCCGTACATTTATCTCTTTTGACTTGATTTACAGATATCTTCTTCATTTAGGCTATAAGGTACGATATGTTCGTAATATTACTGATGCCGGGCATCTTGAAGGTGACAGAGATGAAGGTGATGACAAGTTTGCTAAGAGAGCTAAACTCGAACAGCTTGAGCCAATGGAGATTGTACAGAAATACACTCTTGGCTTTCGTGAAGTATTATCTCTTTTTAATACTCTCCCTCCAAGTATTGAGCCCACTGCAACGGGTCATATTATTGAGCAGATTGAGATGATAAAAGAAATACTGGATGCCGGATTTGCTTATGAAATTAATGGATCAGTATATTTTGATGTTGAAAAATATAGTAAAGATTTTGACTATGGGATACTCACCAACAGAAAGCTTGAGGACTTACTGGAAGGAACGCGTGAGCTAAGCGGTCAGGACGAGAAACATGGGCGGCTTGACTTTGCTTTATGGATTGCTGCAAAGCCTGAAACACTTATGCAGTGGCCATCACCATGGGGAATGGGATTTCCCGGTTGGCATATTGAATGCTCTGCCATGAGCACTAAATATCTTGGTACCACATTTGATATACATGGTGGTGGTATGGATTTGCAAGCTACTCACCACACAAACGAGATAGCACAGTCTAAAGCTTGTCACCACAACGAACCGGTGAAATATTGGCTCCACACCAATATGTTGACTGTAAATGGAGTTAGAATGTCAAAATCAGCAGGAAACGGCTTCCTGCCTAAAGAGTTGTTTACCGGAGACCATCCATTACTTGAAAGAGGATATTCTCCAATGACAGTGCGATACTTTATGTTGCAGTCTCATTACAGAAATACTCTTGATTTCTCAAATGAAGCACTACAGGCAGCTGAGAAGGGATATAAAAAACTTATGGGCAGTTTGGCAACTCTTGATAAAATCAACCCTTCTGATGTATCATCTGTGGATATAGACAAACTGGAAAAAAACTGTTATGCTGCAATGGATGATGATTTCAGCAGTCCGGTATTAATTGCTCATTTGTTTGATGCTGTACGTATTATAAACTCATGTAACGACAACAGCGAAACAATTACATCCGAGGACCTGGAAAAACTAAAGAATTTAATGCACACCTTTGTTTTTGACATAATGGGTCTTACAGATGAAACAAAAATCTTGTCAGGCGGAAATGTTATTGAAGGATTAATGAGTTTAATTCTGGATATTAGAATGACTGCGCGTGAAAATAAAGACTGGAGTACTTCAGACAAAATACGTGATGAATTAAAAGCAGTAGGAGTTGAAATAAAAGACACCAAAACAGGTGCTGAATGGAGAATATAAAGAGAGTAACATTTGCTTCTAAGATAGGTGTCGTAGCTGCAGCAGCGGGGTCAGCTGTGGGGCTTGGAAATATCTGGAGATTCCCAAGTCAGACTGCGGATGGAGGGGGTGCCATATTTATTTTTGTATATATTGCATGTATACTCTTTTTTGGCATTCCGGTAATGATGAGCGAGTTTATTATTGGAAGATCTGCTCGTGCAAATACTGCAGGCGCTTTTCATAAACTTGCACCCGGTACGCCCTGGAAATGGATAGGTCGTCTTGGCGTACTAACTGGGTTCATTATCATGGGCTTCTATATGGTAGTAGCAGGGTGGACATTAATATATTTTTTTCAATCGATTACAGGTAATCTTCTTTCTGTCACAGATTTTAGCACACATTTTAACAACATCCGGAATAGCCCGATGAAACAAATAATATGGATGATTTTCTTTGCATTGATGACAGCATTTTTTATCATTTCAGGAGTTAGAAAGGGAATAGAACAATCCGCCAAGATTTTCATGCCTCTACTTTTCCTGTTATTAATAATTCTGGCTATCAGGTCTGTCACACTCGAAGGTGCTGTTAATGGACTTAATTTCCTTTTTAAGCCGAATATCGAGCATGTTAAACATACTGTATTTCTTGATGCTATGGGACAGGCATTCTTTTCTCTTTCAATAGGAATGGGATGCCTTATTACTTATGGTTCTTATTTTAATAACAGCGTCAACCTGACTAAAACAGCTGTTCAGGTCTCTACATTAGACTCCTTGGTTGCCATACTATCCGGAATTATAATTTTTCCTGCAGCATTTGCACTCACCTCCAGCCCGGACAGCATTGTAAATGAACTGGTTGCCGGAGGACCGGGATTGCTTTTTATAACCATCCCCGAACTTTTTAATCAAATGCCTGCATCAATGGCATGGTCTTCTATGTTTTTCTGTCTATTGGCACTGGCAGCACTGACCTCCACAATCTCTTTAATGGAAGTGGTCACAGTATATTTATACGAAGAATACAAAATATCACGTAAGAAAAGTACTGTATTAGTAACAATTGGTGTTATTATTCTTGGTATAATCTCGTCTTATTCTTCTGGTTTCTTTAATTTCCTGGATATGATTTCAGCAAAATACATGCTGCCGGTAGGAGGGTTGTTTATTAGTATATTCGTTGGTTGGTACCTGAATAAGCGATTGGTTACAGCACAAATTACCAATGAAGGCAAACTTAAGTTTGGCATCGGTTTTTTGAAATTCTATATCTTCCTTTTACGTTATATAGCGCCAATTGCAATACTATCAATATTCATATATGGATTGGCAGGTTAAACCCTAAAACTATATAAAAGTACACTGTATCAGTAAAACTTATGGTTTAAAATATTATTTTTGTTTTAAATTTCCATTGTCATAATGCATTCTCAATATAAAATTCATCCGCCGAAAGCCATAAATACAACTATTGAGCTACCGGCTTCAAAAAGTATAAGCAACCGAGCCCTTATATTAAACGCACTGTGTCTTAATTCTACACCAATCAAGAATCTTTCAGAATGTGAAGATACAAAAGTTATAATTGATGCATTCAACTCTGATTCAAATCAATTCGACATCAAAGGTGCGGGAACTGCAATGCGGTTTCTTACAGCTTTTCTGGCGGGTATGGAAGGAGAGTGGATCATTAAGGGATCAAAAAGAATGCATCAACGCCCTATACATCCTTTAGTTGAAACTCTTACTGCATTGGGCGCTGAGATTGAATATCTAGAAAAAGAGGGATTCCCTCCTCTTAAAATTAAGGGCAAAAAGCTGACTGGTGGAGAGGTGTATTTATCAGGTAATATAAGCTCTCAATTTATCTCTGCTTTATTAATGGTTGCTCCATTAATGAAAAATGGCTTAATTATGCACATAGAGAAAGAGATTGTATCTAAACCTTATATAGACCTGACAATTGGCATGATGGCTGAATGTGGCGTACATGCTAAATGGGAAGGAAACGATATTGTTGTAAAACCTCAAAGTTATAACGCAATAGATATGTCAGTGGAGGCCGATTGGACAGCTGCTTCATACTGGTATGAAATCGCCTCGTTACTGCCCGGATCAGAAATCAAACTGCTGGGTGTAAAGGAAAACAGTATGCAGGGAGATGCTTATGTAGCTAACCTTTTTGTTGATCTTGGAGTAACAACAGAGTATATAACTGAAGGGATTATCATTAGAAGTCAAAAGAAAAAAGCAAAAAAATTCTTTCATAATTTCATAAACGAACCAGATCTTGCTCAAACTTTTGCTGCAACTTGTTGTTTTAAAAATGTACCCTTTCTATTTTCAGGCATTCAAAGTCTGAAAATAAAAGAAACTGACCGGGTACAAGCATTAATTAATGAATTAAAAAAACTGGGTTATATACTCAGTGAAAATGAAATAGGCATGTTGGAATGGGATGGTGAGCGATGTACACCTGAAAAGGAGTCGGCAATTGACACTTACGATGACCATAGAATGGCAATGTCTTTTGCTCCAGGTGCGATAGCTAATCAATCTATCATTATAAACGACCCTAATGTGGTATTTAAATCATATCCAAAATTCTGGGAAGATGTAAAACATGCCGGATTTGTAATAGAAGAAAGGAAATAAAATCATGCAACCTATTATTTTATTTATTGCTATAATACTGTTTTTTATTATTGCACTAGCAATCACTAACTACATACAACGCAAAAGGGGTAATACTACCGAACGTGAATTACCTCCTCCTGCTATAGACTTAAGTCAGAGCGGATGTTGTGGAGCCCACGAAATATGCGAAAAGGACAGTCTTATAGCGGCTTTTGCAGAGAAGCCTGAATATTTTGATGACGAGGAGTTGGATAAATATTCGAACCGTGATTCTTCAGGATTTAAAGAAGATGAAGTTGAAGAGTTCAGGGAGGTATTTTATACAATTTTGGATGAGGAGAAACCAAGATGGGTAAGGAGTCTGCAAATGAGAAGTATTTCTGTTCCGGATCAAATGAAAGATGAAGTCTTGATGTTTGTGAATGAACTTAGGATGCAAAAAATGCATGCCTGACGTCGTAAATAATAATGAATATACTTGAACTATTCGATTATGCTTTTTTCCGGAATGCTGTCATTGGAAGTCTATTTGCAAGCATAGCCTGTGGAATAATAGGCACTTATGTAGTCTCCAGACGATTGGTATTCATAAGCGGAGGTATAACACACGCCTCTTTCGGGGGATTGGGTATTGGTTTTTATTTTTCTCTGCCTCCAATCCTCTCAGCCATGGTTTTTTCAATCTTATCTGCATTCGGAATACAGTGGTTATCAAGGAAACAGGGTGTAAGAGAGGATTCGGCAATTGCAGTCTTCTGGTCACTAGGTATGGCTATTGGAATAGTCCTGACTTTCTTAACACCCGGTTATGCACCCAATCTATCAGAATATCTTTTTGGGAATATACTTACTATTACCAGAACTGATATAATTGCATTAATAATATTATCAATTGTTATAATACTATTTTTTGCTCTGTTTTACAATGAAATAATTTCTGTATCATTCGACACAGAATTTGCCAAAACCCGACGAATACCAACACAGTTTATAGAATATTCTATGATGTTATTCATAGCTATTACAATAGTACTGAGCATTAGACTTGTAGGCATAGTTCTGCTAATGTCATTAATTACTGTTCCTCAAATGACAGCCAATCTTTTCACAGTCAACTTTTCCAAAATCATTTCTCTATCTGTTTTATTTAGCTTTGTAGGTTGTATATCAGGGCTGTTTTTATCATACTACCTGAATGTTCCTTCCGGTGCGTTTATTATTTTTGTACTGATCCTGATGTATTTTATAGCTAAAACTATTAAAACTATTATTTTGCGTACTTCTCACATAACAATAGCTGCTGACACTGAGAAACAATAAAATCCTTCTTTTCGAGTTTATAATAATAGAAACGGAAAGTTGTATTTAGTTGAAAGAAAAAACAGTAGATATTTTTTTAATATTATTGTGTGTAACTCTCGGTGTCAGTTGTTCTACCGATAGGAACACCGCCTCTTCACGTGCTTACCATGAATTAAAAACACGCTACAATCTTTACCATAATGCTCAGGAAACTTATGATAATCTCTTAGAAGATCAACTGAAAAGTACACCTGTTAACGGATTTGAATTACTATCTTTTTACCCCTCAACAAATATTAAAGAAAAAAGCGGAATCGGTGGTCCTTTCGACGTTGTAATAGATAAAGCAGAAAAAGCAATTATTAAGCACTCTATTTCGTCAAAACCTCGAAGAGATCCTGCTAAAGCAAGTTCTGTTAATTACAGGAAATGGTTGAAACAGGAAGAATTTAATCCGTTTATTGACAATGTGTGGCTTCTCTTGGGAAAAGCTCATGTACAAAATGGTGATTATGATCAGGCTTTATCTGTTTTTAATGAAATTCTTAAAATATTCCCGAAAAATACTGACTTGACTTCTGAGGTTCAAATTTGGATGCTGAGAACTTATACTGAAATGAACAGGTTCTATGATGCACGAAATATGATATTGATACTGGAAACACGTAAAATGCCTAATTACCTGAATAGACTTTATAATGAAACTCTTACTCAATATCTGCTACTAAGTAAACAGTATGAAAAGTCTTTGCCTTTAATCAGAAAGGTAATTGATGAGGAGAGAAACTTATTAAAAAAGAAGAGACTTCAATTTCTGATTGCACAGGTTTATACAATAATTGAAGATTACGAAAATGCATATAAAGCATTTGATGAGTTAAAACGGCTCAATACCCCTAAAGAGATTAGTATCTATGCGATTGCTTATCAAAATGCAATTCAAACAGGGGAGCATCATGCAGATTCCATTTCTAATATATTACGACAAAGTCTGATTACTAAAGCACCTGAAAATCTTTCCTTACCAAGCTCACCTGAATCAACGATTAATTTGAATTCTCAAACATTATTTAAAGACACCTTTCAGCTGTATTGGAATGCTCATTTACAGAAAAATATAAATGATTATAGACAACTAGGTAATTCAAACGAGGAAGTTAAAAGTGAATTTATTATTAATAATATGTCTCCGCATATGCTTATTCTTTTACTTCCTGAAGAGTCTGAATTTATAAATGAACTTCTTTTTGCAAGTGCAAACTTTAATTTTACTAATTTCAAACACAGAACATTCAATATTTCACCTGCCAGATACAACAAGAGAGATGCAATAAAACTGGAACCGTTCAGTTCTTTAAAGGATGTATCAAACTACCTTCAAACTCTGCTGTCAGATACAGAGTACCGGACAAAAATCAAAGACACTATTACACCTGTCATAATCTCAAAAGATAATTTCAATATTCTGCAGAATCGCTCTTTAGATGATTATAAAATGTTTTATGAGGCTAATAATTTTATTCATGATGATTTATCATTCTCTGAAGTTACACCTCACACTGTCAGTTTATCTAAGACAAAAAACAGTATTGATAATTCTATTGAAGAATCATTATCTTTGGACTCTGATTCTATTATTCAAAATAGCCCGATTCTTTTAAAAACACCTGAAATAAAGACAGCAGATGAAAATTCAATTGATTTAAAGTCGTCACTTGAACAAAAGGCAAGTGAAATGATGGAACGATCAGTAGATGCAGCATCTGCCAATAACAGAGCTAAAGAACTAAGGAAAAGAGAAGAACTCAGAGCTAAAAGGTTAAAACAACGTGAAATAGAGTTTAAGGAAAGAGAAAAAGAGAGAGAGATGCAAATTAAACAAAGGGAGAAAGAGCGTGAACAAAAAATAAGAGAACAGAACAGAGTAGTAAATAAAAGATGAGTAATTATCAATTAACAGAAAAATATGAAAGAGATTGTTTTCGCGACAAACAATAAACATAAACTAGAAGAAGTTCGTAAAATAGCGCATGCCAAACTGAAGATTTTAAGTCTGTCTGACATTAATTGTAATGAGGAGATAGAAGAAACCGGAACAACCTTAGAGGCAAACGCACTTATCAAAGCAAAACATGTGAAAGATAAATACGGTTATGATTGTTTTGCTGACGACACCGGTTTGGAAGTGGATTCTCTTGATGGCTTACCTGGTGTTTATTCTTCTCGTTATGCGGGTGAAGCTTGTGATCCGATAGATAATATGAATAAGCTACTTTCTGTCTTAAAAGAGACTAAGAATCGCAAAGCCCGATTTCGAACAGTAATTGTTCTTATTTTAAACAACAACGAGTATTTTTTCGAAGGAATTGTAAATGGTGAAATTACTTTGGAGAAGAGAGGTGAAACAGGTTTTGGATATGATCCTGTGTTTCAACCTGTGGGATATAATAAAACTTTTGCGGAGCTGGGTAGTGAAATTAAAAACAGTATTAGCCACCGCGCATTGGCAATTGAAAAATTAATGGTTTTTTTGATAAATGGTAAAATTGACGAATAATGATTATCTTTGAGTATTATCATATAAAAAACACCAAAAATTAATCTATGTCAACAGCTAACATTCGTACAGGTATTATTGGATTCGGTCTCTCTGGCCGTGTTTTCCACGCCCCTTTTATAGATACAGTTGAGGGCTATGAACTTACTAAGATAAGTACTGCAAATCAAGAAAGACAGAAAAATGCAAAGGAGATTTATCCTTCAACAGAAATAGTTCCTGATGCTAAAGATATTATAAACGATCCTAATATCGATCTTGTAATTGTAACTTCACCAAATACTGAACATTTCCCTTTGTCGAAAGAGGCGCTACTTGCCGGAAAACATGTGGTAGCGGAGAAACCATTCACAGTTAATGTGTCTGAAGCAGACGAACTGATTGAAATTGCACTAAAACAAAAAAAAATCCTCACTGTATACCATAACAGACGCTTCACAAGTGACACAAGAACTGTAAAGAAATTACTGGAAAGTGATCTTCTGGGAGAAATTGTGGATTATGAATCGCATTTCGACAGGTATCGCAGCGAACCAAGACCAAAAGGTGCCTGGCGCGAAGAACCACTACCCGGTTCAGGTATTTTTTATGACCTTGGCTCACACCTTATCGACCAGGTATTGTGGTTCTTTGGGATGCCGGAAGCAGTGACAGCAGAGATAAACAGTCAGCGTCCATGGGCAAAACAAGACGATCATTTTGATGTCCGTCTTCACTATCCTAATTTTACGGCCACACTGAAATCAAGTATGTTATGCCGTATTCCGGGTCCGACATATTTGCTACATGGCAGAAATGGTTCTTTTGTTAAATATGGACTAGATGTACAAGAAGCTACACTCGATGCAGGTGCTAAGCCTTTAGGCAAAGACTGGGGAAAAGAGCCGGATGAGATTTGGGGAACTATAAACACCGAATATAAAGGTGTTAAAATTCAGGGTAAGCTCGAAAGCGAACAGGGAGATTATAAAGATTATTTCATAAATCTCAGAGATGCTATTCACGGAAAATGCAATATTGCAGTAAAACCTGAAGAGGCACGTAATGTAATGAAGATCATCGAGCTGGCGTTCCAAAGCAGCAAAGAAAAAAGAACCGTTAAAGTGCTTTAGGTGTTATCTGATAAAGAAAATTGAAGCTCCAACTATACTAATCACTGCCCCAATCACTTGACGGGCAGTGATTTTTTCTTTAAACATAATGGCAGTAGGTACTATAATGAAAATTGGCGTCAGTGCCATTAGTGCTGCAGCAATACCTGTTTCGGTATGTTGTACCGCATAAAGCGATAGAGACACACCGATAAAAGGTCCAAATATTGTACCAACAGTGATAATACTCATACTTTTTCTATCTCCTGTGGTAAGGATCACTCGTCTCCATCTTTTCGCAAATGTCACAAGTATAGCGAATGCTGCGAAACCAAAAATAGCACGGATCTGTGTGGCAGCCACAGCATCATACTCTCCCATACCTTTTTTACTAAGAATTAGTCCTACAGCCTGCCCCAAAGCACCACCCAACGCATATAGAAATCCTTTAACAGGCACATTCAGCTTTAGCTTTTTACCTGCAACCGCAATCATAATTCCTGATACACTTACAACTATCCCTATTATGCTCTTTAGGGAGAGGATCTCATTAAGAAAAAACCATCCTATGACCGCTGTAATCATTGGAGCCAGGCTCATAACCAGTTGCGATGTACGAGATCCTATTATAGTATATGATTTAAACAAGAAAAGATCTCCAAGAAAAAAGCCAACAATTCCGGAAAGCCCTAACCAAAACCAATTGTAAGGTGTAGCATCCATCGGAAAAAACATCCCACGTGTAAACGTTGTTGTTAAACCCAGAAATATTATCCCAAGAAATATCCGGATAATATTTACCGACAATGACCCTACCCTTCTACCCGCTTTTTCAAAGTAAATAGCACTAAAGGTCCAGCAAACAGCAGTGAGAAGCGACGCAATTTCACCAACATAAGATTGGAGTGACATAAAAATGTAGTTCGTTTTACGGATTCAATAATAATTGATCTGCAAATGTAATATTTGTTGATCAATTTATTATGATTTACGTCACTTAGGATCTATGGTAAATATTAGTTGTTTAATAGCATCATCTATTGAGCTTTCGCTACCAAGTAGAGATATGAATTTGCTTCCTATAATAACACCCGAGGATTCACGACATGCAGCTTCAAATGTCTCTTTATTGGATATACCAAAACCTATTAACCTGGGATTATTGAGCTGCATTTCATCAACATGACGAAAATAAGCCAGAACCTCATCACTGAATCTGTTCTTCGCTCCGGTTACAGATGCAGATGAAACCATATAAATAAAACCCGAAGTATTCTGGTCAATAAGTCGTATCCGCTCTTCCGAAGTTTCCGGGGTTACCAACATAATAACGTGTAAACCAAACTCTTCTGCTATCGATTTATATGACTCCATATATTCATCAAAAGGAAGATCAGGTATTATCAATCCGTCAATACCGCATTTTACAGCTTCTTTGCAATAGTCTTCAAATCCGAACTGAATTATTGGATTCAGATAACTCATCAGGACCAGAGGGATAGATACTGATTGTCTGACATTAGATAATTGGTTAAATAATAATTTCAAACTCATTCCATTCTTAAGTGCCTGTGAACCTGACGACTGAATTACAGGACCATCGGCCATAGGATCACTAAAAGGCACACCTATCTCAAGCATGTCAACTCCATTATCTTCAAGTAACTGAATTACTTTTACTGTATCATCTAGTTCAGGATATCCCGCTGTAAAATATACTGAAAAAATATTGTTTTTCTTTTCCTGAAATAGTTTATCTATTCTGTTCATTTTTATTTAGTATTCAAATTATTAATTTTCTATGTACTCACACATTCGAATGAATGTTTTTTTAGAATCTATCGAAATTGCTTTATAAATCTCTTTATAGCTTCAATATCCTTTATAGCCGGGGCAATTTCAAAACGGCTGTTAATATCTATTCCAGCAAAATTAGGGAAACTAAGTGATTTTATTTCTTCAACATCTTCAGGCGAAATCCCACCACTCAAAATAAAAGGTGTATCGCCTTTATAATGTGCAAGCTTGCTCCAATTGAATTTCTTCCCTGAACCACCATGAAGATCTGTTTTAGTATCAAATAGATAATAATCACATTTACCTTCATAAGCGTGTAATTGTGCTAAAGGTATAAACCCATCTTTATCAATTCCAAATGACTTAATTACTTTATAACCCTCATCTCGTAAATTTATGCAATACCAAGGAGGCTCATTACCATGCAGCTGGACAGCAAATAAGTGATTATCTTTTGCACGCTCACGAACAATCTGAGGATTTTGGTCTACAAACACTCCTACCTTTTTTATCTTTGATGGAAGATATTTTACTTCTTTCCCTGCATAACGTGGTGAATCAGGGTAGAATATAAATCCCATCCAATCGATATCCAGCTGTTCCAACTGCCGAATATTCTCTTCATCACGCATTCCACAAACTTTTATAATCATAATCAATTTGGTTTATACAAATTAATATCACGGTTATTCAGGATAATATTATATAAACATCAGATCATTTCTATCTGTTGAATAAATCTACTCAAACTTTCCCCAGGATTACCCGATTTCATAAAATATTCACCTATCAGGAAGCCTTTGTAACCTGCATCTCTTAACTCTTTCACTGTATTTGCGTCAGAGATACCACTCTCCGAAACCCAAACTGCTTCTTTTGGGAGTAGTTCAGCCATACGAAATGACTTTTGCAAGTCGGTAACAAAACTACCCAGGTTTCTGTTATTTACACCTATCAAATTGTTGAGTGGAGTTATATAGTCAGTCTCTTTTTCATCATGCAATTCCAAAAGGACATCCAGTTTGAGCTGTTGAGCAAGTTCCGTAAATCTTTTCGACTCATCCAAAGTGATTGCTGCAGCAATTAACAGTATTGCACTTGCTCCAGCCAGTTTAGCCTCGTAAATTTGATACTCATCAACAACAAACTCCTTCCTCATCACTGGGATCTGCACATTGTTAACCGCAGTTCTCAAATCTGTGATTGTGCCTCCAAAATACTTCTCGTCTGTAAGTACAGATAATGCTGAAGCACCGGCAATCTCATACTCTTTAGTTATAGCATTAACATCAGCATCCTGATGCAACCAGCCTTTACTTGGAGAGCGTCGTTTAAACTCTGAAATTATACCTGTTTTAGATCTCTCCAGTGATCCTTTTAAAGAATGGAAAACGATGTCGCGATTTTGCGAAAGTTGCTTCTCTATTTCAGATAAAGGCACCAACTCTTTTTGTCGTTCAACTTCTATTCTTTTATGTGCGACTATCTCGCTTAAAACATCTCTCATATTTTTGACTAAAATTTTAGAGTATATTATTCTCTAAGTAAAATACATATTTAACTATTAATCTCTACAAATTTCTCTAACACTTTGAGAGCTTTCTTTCCATAAAGTGATTCGCGTGCTATCTCAAGACACTCTTCGATAGACTTTCCCTGATCAATAGTCTGTATGCCAAAAGCTGCATTCACCAGCACCACATTCATTTGAGCTTCTGTAGCGTTAGCATTAATCACATTGCAGAATATCTGTGCGGCATCTTCAGGAGTATCTCCGCCAAAAAGCTCTTCTTGTTTTATTCGTCTAAAACCAAGATCTTCTGGCATAAAAAGCTGCTCTCCACGGTTGGAAACAACTTTAAACTGACTAGTCAGCGAAACTTCATCATAACCATCTAAACTATGTACTATCGAGAACTTTTTATTTTCCTCCTGATAGATATAACTGTATAGCCTTAACATAGCCAAGTCGTAAACTCCGAGCATCTGATATTCCGGCTGAACTGGATTTACAAGTGGTCCGAGTACATTGAAGAAATTACGTACACCCAGACTCTTTCTGACAGGTGCAACAGCTTTAAGAGCGGGACTAAATAATGGAGCGTGCAGATAAGCTATATGGCAAGCATCCAGACTCCTGCGAAAGAGATCATTATCTGCTCTGAACTTTACCCCTTGCTGCTCAATCACATTACTGGCACCGCTAATTGAGGTGGCTCCGTAATTTCCGTGTTTAACTACATTATAACCGGCACCTGCAACTACAAAACATGCTGAAGTAGAGATATTGAAAGTGTTCTTCCCATCTCCACCCGTTCCGACAATATCAAGAGGAGAGTAGTCAGATAAATCCACTTCTACCCGCATTTCGAGAAGAGCATCTCTGAATCCCAGTATTTCATCAACTGAAATACTACGCATCAAAAAGGATGTTATAAGTGATGCTATCTGCGTTTCAGGTACACCACCATTCACAATATCTATAAGCACCTGTTTTGCCTCTTCTCGTGTGAGATAGTTGTAATCGAACAGTTTATAAAGAATTTCTTTCATTTTTGTGATACTTTCATTCTAAGAAATTATTAATGATTTTTATTCCCTCTGGCGTAAGAATAGATTCAGGATGAAACTGAACACCATGCAGATCGAACTCCCTATGCTTCAGTCCCATTATGTCTCCGGCATTATCTTCAGCCGTTATCTCAAGCTCTTTTGGAAAATTCTCCTTAGATACTATCCAGGAATGATATCTACCTGCAAGTATCTCTTCGAGGAGTTCGGAAAAAATATAATCATTCCCCACAATTTTAATTGGAGTTTGTACTCCATGAAACACATTTGGGATATTAACCAGCTTAGCACCAAACACCTCAGCTATAGCCTGATGACCCAAACATACTCCCAGAATACTTTTACTTTCAGCAAACTCTTTGATCAATTTAATCATCACACCGGATTCTTCAGGAAGTCCCGGACCTGGTGAAAGAATAATCTTATCATACTGATTTACATCCGACAAGTCAATTTTATCATTACGTATTACATCTACCTTGAAATATCCCAGCGATTTAATTGCATGAACCAAATTATAGGTAAACGAGTCGTAATTGTCGAGAAGAAGTATTTTTTTTGTTTTCATATTTCTTACGTTAAATATCTAAGATATTTTTTTTATGAATTATATAGTGATGCAGCTTTATCGATAGCCATTTTAAGAGCATCAAGCTTACTGTTCACTTCATTCAGTTCATACTCCTCGTTACTTTGAGCTACAACTCCTGCACCCGCCTGATACCATAATTCGTTATTACGGCTTACAAAGGTACGTATAGTGATTGCCTGATTCAGACTCCCGTTCATTCCAATAAATCCGATACAGCCACCATAAGCACCACGATTATGTGACTCGATTTCTGAAATAAGTTGCATTGCACGTACTTTAGGAGCACCCGACAATGTTCCCGCTGGAAAAGTGTCAAAGAATGCTTTAATTGGATTTGTATCTTCATTCAATATCCCGCTAACACGTGACACAAGATGTATTACATGAGAATAAAACTGAGGTTCCTTAAAAAACTCAACCTCCACATTATGAGCATTCCTACTCAAATCATTTCTTGCCAGATCAACCAGCATAACATGTTCCGCATTCTCTTTCGGATCATTTAGGAGAAACTTCACCCCTTCCATATCCTGATGATAATTACCGGTACGTTTGGTAGTCCCGGCAATAGGATCTATGCTTATCCTGTCACCTTCAATCTTACAGTGCGTTTCAGGTGATGAGCCGAATATCCGATAGCCTCCAAAATCAAAGTAGAAAAGATAAGGAGACGGGTTAATGGAACGAAGTGCTCGATAAACTTTAAAGTCATCACCAGAAAATGGCTGAACAAATCTTCGTGAAAGTACTATCTGAAACAGATCACCTTTCTTACAATAGTCAACTCCCGCTTTCACAAACTGTTTATACTCTTCATCAGAAATTGTACTATACTCATCACCTTCAGTAAAGAAATTATAGTTAGCGAAATTACGCTGATTAACAAGAGATTCAACCTTATGCAAATTACTCAGCTCATCTTCTCCCTGCAATTCAATCAGAGTGATCTCATCAGAAAAATGATTAAATACAAGAATGTATTTGTAGAGTATATATAACATATCAGGTGCATCATTTCGCTCTTCTTTGCTCTCCTTAATATTAATGTTTTCGGTATATTTCACACAATTAAAAGTGGTATAACCAAACAGGCCGATATTGCCATTTCCGTTACCTGTTACTTCAAATCGTCCAATAAATTCACTTAATGCATCAGAGATAGTGAAACTTTCAGTAAGCAGTTTTCTATTTTCCACTTCATCCGGAAACTGCATGGTGCAGACTCCTCTGTTTACCTCAACGCGGGCCATTGGCTTAAGCGCCAGATAAGAGATACTGTTTTCATTGACATGAAAATCTGAACTTTCCAGGAGTGCAGACTGAGGAAAATAATCTCTTACCTTTAAGTAGATACTAACAGGTGTATGGAGATCGCCCATTATTTTCTTGCTGTTTGTTTGAAATTTGTATTGCATACTTGTAAATATTTATTTGACAATTGATAAACAGGACGAATTAATATTGTCCTTCATACTTAAAATAGGTGTCCAAATCCTTGTCACCTCTGCCTGAAAGAGTTAGTACTACTATTTCCTCAGGTTCAAAAGTCACTTTCTCTAAAGCAGCCAAAGCGTGAGCAGATTCCAGAGCGGGTATGATTCCTTCGTTACGAGTGAGCTCAAAAGCAGCCTTCAGTGCTTCATCATCATTTATAGCCAGTACCTGAGCACGTCTCTGAATAGCCAGATTTGCATGAATTGGTCCGATTCCCGGATAATCTAATCCTGCGGAAATTGAGTAAGGTTCAGTTATTTGTCCATCTTCAGTCTGCATCAGCAAAGTTCTGCAACCATGCAAAACACCGGCAGTTCCAAGATGTATTGTTGCTGCTGATTCACCACTTTCAATACCTTTACCACCCGCTTCTGCCAAAACTATCTTTACTTTATCATTATCAAGGTACTCATAAATAGTTCCTGCAGCATTACTGCCTCCTCCAACACAGGCAATAAGATAATCAGGATAATCCCTGCCCTCTTTTTCTGTTAACTGAACTTTTATCTCCTTACTGATGACCGACTGCAAACGCGCTACCAAATCAGGGTAAGGATGCGGCCCTACAACAGATCCAATTATATAATGAGTGTCTGCGGGATGACTGCACCAATCACGTATAGCCTCATTGGTAGCATCTTTCAATGTCATATTCCCTGAAGTAACCGGTACAACTGTTGCTCCCAGCATCTCCATTTTTTTCACGTTAACCTGCTGACGTTTAACATCCGTTTCTCCCATATAAACAGTACATGGCATCTGCATAAGGGCGCATACAGTTGCAGT
>DHCC01000059.1:45781-46898 GCA_002398875.1 Bacteroidales bacterium UBA4912
ATCAGTATCTGACCGACTGTATTGTTTATTTTATGAGCACCTGTATGGTTCAGGTCCTCCCTTTTAAGATATATCTTTGCCCCGAAGCGTTCAGACAGTTGTCTTGAATAATATAAAGGAGAAGGGCGACCAACATAATCATGCAGAAGTTGATTGAAATCCCTCTGAAATTGCCTACTTTCCATAATTGGCAAATATGCTTTCTCGAGGTCGGTAACGCACTTATGTAGTATTTCAGGAATATATGCTCCTCCAAATTCACCGTAATAACCTCTTTCGTCTACTGAATACTGTTTCATATTATTATATTTTATTTTCTTTCTGATTGAAATTTAAGTCTTTCTGTTTTTTACAACTTAAACAGATGTTATGTTCTTTAAATTGATAGTTTACTATCTCAATTGATGTTTATCTGACTGCCTAAAACTTAAAAAGCCCGCCGCAGGATTGCGACAGGCTCTTTAAATTATATTGTTAATACTTAATTCAAGACATAGCTGCTCTTCCTTACGACTTTTTGAGTTGTAAGAAACGCCACCAATATCCGTTTAAAAGTAAATTCATTTTTTCTCTTTTAATTTGATGCAAATATATATTAAGTGAAAACAACATGCAATTCTTTCACATTATTTAATATTGTGCGATTGTAATTTTAATATCCCTGATTTTGAATCAAATTCGGATTAATAAACGTTTCTCTTTCTGGAATGGGAAAAAGTAGCTGAAACTCATGCAGTCCAATTTCCGTTAAAGCAAGATTATTCCTTTTCAGGAATGTAAAGTAATTTCTATTGCTTACCTGCTTACGTACTTCTTTAATTCCAACTATAATGTCTTGGTCAACTGAAATATCTTTCACTTTAGCAATTCGCTTCAAATATTCTTGTGCACTTGCATTATTCCCAAGTTTCAGTTCACATTCCGCCAAAGAAAGAATAACATCTGTATAAATTAAAATAGGAACATTAGATGAATTCTTTATACCATCATTTACTCTGAGACCATAAATTAATTCACTACTACTTAAAGAATAATCATTACCGCTTTCCAAATGATAATTACCTCCTTCTTCAACATATTTCAACAATATTTGTGCATCTATATAATTTCCCTGATA
>DHCC01000059.1:47219-48273 GCA_002398875.1 Bacteroidales bacterium UBA4912
GTGGCTCAAGTGAACCATCGTAATTTGAAAAATCCAAAGGTTGTGTAATAAAAGGAATATCACCCCATAAAGTTACCATATAATAGTAGGTCAAAGCATTCAAGGTTTTAAGTGATATAAGAAACTTTTCTATATCATCGGCAATACTCGGTTCTTCAATTAAAATGTCATTTAATTGTTTTCTGATTGTATTATTTATGTTTATTGACGTATAAAAATCCGTCCAAAGATTAGAAATATAATAATTGCTACTGCTAAGAGGTGCTCTGAAGTTACTATTTATTGTTAAGTTAGTATACCAGCTGTCCATTGCCTGGTATAAATCAATAGATTTAGATAATCTCAAACAAACAGCATTTAAATAATTATTAAAATAATCAGCAAAAATAAGTCCTTCTGGATTTCCCTCCTGCTTTATTGTTAATGATGCTACGATGTCTCCTAAATAATTATAGATATGAACCATAGTAGGTTCAATTTTTCTTGAAGTAGCAGGATTTACATGAATACTTAATGTCAAACCATTCAACTCTTTTGTAAAAGAAAGAGTATCACGATAGTCTGAATGTAAAATATATAACCCATTATCTATGTCATAATGAGGTGGATTCTCTTGTAAATATTCATTTACCTCAGGATTAAGAGTCAGAGGTACAGTTGAGTTTATCTGTATATTATATGTACCTCCTTCGGTTGGAACATTTATTTCATTTATCTCAAGAGTTACAGGATTGTTTGCATCAGCTATTTCATTTCCTGCAACTCCATCGCTATTCCAATCAAAGAAATAAGAAAGATCCTTGACAGATACATTTAATCCGAGTTCACCGTATCTTGAAATTATATTATTAGATATGTCAGATAATTTGTTTACAAGTTTAATCCTGTCGGAATTTAACTGCTGTTTAGAAGTATCAGAAAATTGTCCATCTTTTCCAAATTCCTCACTCAATTTAGACAAAAATTCGGTCAATTGAGCTTCGGACCTATCTACTAGTAATAAAGATGATATTGCTATCAAAGTACCGGCTTCATCTGTACCTGCTGTTATGGA
>DHCC01000012.1:0-30882 GCA_002398875.1 Bacteroidales bacterium UBA4912
AGTACCCAGAGTCGGGATCGAACCGACAAGGACTTGCATCCATTGGTGTTTGAGACCAACGCGTCTACCAATTCCGCCATCTGGGCAAATGTGACTGCAAAAGTAGTAATATTTTCATTAATAATAACTGTTGCAGCACTTATTTTTCATTTTTATTTTGTATCTTTCAGGGTGTAAAGTCACTTATATTAAACAAAAAGATACTACAAATGTTATTTGTGAAGAAGTTTCTTTGTTAAAATATTGACTTTTAACCCAAATGAGTTTACAATTTAATAAACATATATAGTCTTAGTAATGAGAAACAATAATAATAACTATTGTGTAATAATGAGCGGTGGGGTAGGTAGCCGTTTTTGGCCTTTTAGCAAGGAAAATAAGCCTAAACAATTTCTTGATTTTTTTGGAACAGGGAGATCTCTGCTACAATCAACTTACGATCGTTTTAAAAAGATTGTCCCAGCCGAAAATATTTATATTGTAACTAATGATGCGTATGCTGAAATGACAAAACAACAGCTTCCTGAAATTAATGACAATCAGCTCCTACTGGAGCCTATGAGAAGAAATACTGCTCCGGCTATTGCTTTTGCTACTTTCAGAATTAAAGCTGTTAATCCTAATGCAAATATAATTGTAGCTCCTTCTGATCATCTTATTATGAAAGAGGATCAGTTTGTGGCTGATATGTTAAAGGGCTTAGAGTTTGTAGATGAAAATCCGGTGTTGCTTACTTTAGGGATTACACCCAGCAGACCTGAAACCGGGTATGGTTATATACAGGTAAATGAAGTAGAGAAAGATGGTATTCACAAGGTTAAAGCTTTTACTGAAAAGCCGAATATAGATCTTGCAACAAAATTTGTGGAGAGTGGTGAATTTGTATGGAACTCAGGAATCTTTCTGTGGAATGTAGATAGCATTATGAATGCTTTCAGGATTCATTTACCGGATATTATTCAGAAGTTTAATGAGGGTAAAGAGCTGTTCAATACACCTGCAGAGAAAGAGTTTATTGATGCTAGTTTTCCTTTCTGTGCAAATGTGTCTATTGACTATGGTATAATGGAAAAGGCTGATAATGTATATGTAAACATATCAAACTTCGGTTGGAGTGACCTTGGTACTTGGGGTGCACTTCATGAAATTTCTGACCGCGATGAGAATAACAATGCAAATCTTAATTGTAAGACAATATTTGTTGAGAGTCAAGATAATATTGTTGCAATGAATGAAGATAAACTTGTAGTACTACAAGGACTTGACGATTATATTGTAGCAGAGTCTGATAATGTTCTCCTGATTTGTAAGAAAAGTGAGGAGCAGCGAATAAAACATTTTGTGACGGATGTTAAATTTCGCTACGGGGATGAATATGTGTAATAAAAATAAAAAGGGTCCGACATCAGTATCGGACCCTTTTTCAATATTGTATATATCCTTAATTAGTATATTTAATTACAAACATGTTAAAGGAATTTGGAGCTGCCTGAACTTCTAAAGTTGTGCCGGTCATTATAGTAGATGATTCTTGAGGGAGAATAATTTTGGGATTGTCGAGTGTGTTCTCCAGATCTTTATCTCCTTTCATAACTGTAAGTTCAACACCAGGTTGAATTCTCATTCTCCTTCCAAGACCTTCAAGATTGATTTTTACATTCTTGATCTCTTCAGATGTATTGCTCAGTTTAACAATAATCTCATTTTTATCTGTATCTATTACAGAAGAGGCATACAACCCTTCTTGTCCTGTAAGAGGTTGCTTGTTCCATGTGAGTGGTAGTACATTTGTTCCGGGATTATGCCCATATATTTTCTGTACGTAATAATTAGGTGTACGCATAACACGAAGGTTGTCAAACCAGATGAGGTCCGGGCGCCATTGCCATGCATCAACATGAGCCAGAAGAGGAGCATAAGTTGCCATGTGTACTATATCTGCATTTCTTTCTAATCCAGTCATAAAGGCTGATTCGGTTAGAGCTGATTCCCAGTTGTTTTTCCTGTTTCTGTGGTGACTTGCATACTCACCTGCAAACACTTTAGGTCCTTTTCTGTCATAAGAATCATAACGATCAGCATTGTCAAGGAACCATTGGGGAGGACGATAATAGTGCTCATCAACCAAATCTACTTTAAGTCGAGCCATTTCAGGCCATAGATATTCAAAATCTTTACCTTCTGCCTGTGGTCCTGAACTTCCAATAATTTTAATCTCTGGATACTCTTCGCGGATTGCTTCAACAAATTTCTCCAGTCTTGCCGGATATTCCGGTCCCCATTGTTCATTACCAATACCGATAAATTTCATGTTAAATGGTTCCGGATGACCCATGTCAGCTCTTAGTTTACCCCATTCTGTAGTGATATCACCATTAGCAAATTCAATCAGATCAAGTGCATCCTGAATGTAATCGCCGAGTTCTCCTACAGGTACATGACAGTGTTCTCCTTCGTTCTGATACTGGCAAGCAAGTCCCACATTGACTACCGGCAGCGGTTCTGCACCTATATCTTCTGATAAAAGGAAGAGTTCATAGAAACCCATGCCGTAGGTCTGAAAGTAATCTGGGTAAAGTCTGTGTGCAAATGTGTAATGCCACCTGTTCTCGTTTAACGGACGATTTTCTACCTGTCCCACTGATTTTTTCCAATCATAACGTGTCTCCAGATCAGTTCCTTCCACAATACATCCGCCCGGAAAGCGGAATAGTCCCGGGTTTAACTCATTAAGAGCTTCAACAAGATCCTTACGTAGACCATTCTCCCTTCCTTTCCAAGTGTCGGTTGGGAAAAGAGATATATGTTCGAGATCCAGAGGACCTTCTGCTGTCAGAAAAATACGCAGAGAGGCTTTCTCTTCCTCTTTTGGAGAGGTAAGAATTACTTCATATTTTTTCCAATCACTTGAAGTTATTTCTACTTCTTTACGTTCAAAAGGATTATTTTCGGCATCTATCAGTTCCACACTGATCTTTTGAGTACTGTTGTTGCCGACGGTTCTTGCCCATACCGAGAAACGGTAAGTACCATCTTTTTTTACTCCTATTCCGCGGAATCCTTCATTCTCAAGTCCGGTATGCTTATGACCGTGTCCGGAAGTAGATAAACGCACGTAATGCGGATTCCTGTTAAAGGGTCCACCATCATTTCTCACTTCTACATTGCCAAAAGTATTCCAGCCCATAAGCGACTGTGGGAACTCAAATGAACGGTTCTTAATAAGTTCGGCATACAGACCACCATCTGCACCGAAATTGATATCTTCAAAGAACAATCCGTACATGGTAGGCTGAACCTTAGCCCCCACCTTGTTTACATTAACAACCAGTTCATAGTTTTGCTGTTGTGCGAAAATGCCCACAGAGAGACATATAAACAGTAAAATTAAAAAATTCTTCTTCATTTCTATTAAGTTAGTTTAAAAGGGGTTCGCATATATTTATTTAATTATAATTACAATATCTGCAGATTTTTGGATTACTTCAGTATAAATTTATGGAGTTGGGATAATAGGTTTGATGCTTCCATCTTTATTAAATTCCATTATGTCAAGACATACCTCTCTGTGAAATCCAGCAGCATCGCCCCATTTGATTCCTTCAGGGCGGAAAAAACGATGGTAAACAATGTACCATTCATCTTTGTCATGCACTTTCAGTGTAGCATTATGTCCTGTTCCCCATATACCTTCATCTGAACTTTTTGAGAGAATCAGGTTATTCTCCGGTATTACAAGGGGTCCCATAGGAGAGTCTGAAGTAGCATATCGTACCCTATAGTCTTCGCTTCTTGTGTCGTTCTCAGACCAAAGAAAATAGTAGATGCCTTCTCTGTAGAAAACATGGATAGCTTCACGAAAAGTGCCGTCAGCAGGTGTCAGAACTTTAATAGTATTCTCTTTAATAGAGATCATATCGTCATTTAATTCCGCCGCAGCTAAATATCCATTACCCCAATACAGGTAATTTTTTCCAGAGACAGGATCATAAAATACTTCAGGGTCAATCTCCTGTCCGCCTCTGACTCCTTCTGGCTTAAAATTGATAAGAGGTTTACCGGAATCAATAAAAGGACCTGCAGGATCATCAGCTACAGCTACTCCAATCTTTTGAGCTGCGGTGAAGTAGTAGTAGTATTTGTAACTATCATCTGTTTTTTTCTCTATAATGCATGGTGCCCATGCATTCCTGTCGGCCCAAGTGAGATCCTTTTTAAGATCAAGGATGATTCCCTCATCTTTCCAGTCTACAAGATTTTCGGAAGAGAATGTTTTGAAATAGGTTCCCGACCAACCATCATAGCCGTCACTTGTTGGATATATATAGTATTTGTTTGTTTTATTCGAATATAGAATATCCGGGTCGGCATAAAAGCCTTTTAGTACCGGATTTGAGATATTTCTTTGATAGTTTTCAGGTTTTCCCCATTCAGCGATTAATCTGTCCAGTTCTTTTTGTGTTATAGGAATTATGGATCCGTGACGTGGATGGAAATCCATAGAAATTGCATCATCGATAATGCTGAAGTTCATAAGATCAGTACTTTCTGTAAATTGATAAGCACCTTTCATATAAACATCATACATTAGAATATATGTGTCGGAATCAATCAATTTAAAGAGACTTGAGCCCTCTACTGCTTCTTTTGTCTGTTGTTTGTAGTCGGGATACTCTGTCCATTCACCTGAAGTTAAAGATTTTGTTGTAGCCAGTTTTAGTCCATTGCCGTCTCCCTCTGTTTTGTAGAACATATAAAAATTGCCGTCTTTTAGTACTATATCACCATCGATGCAAGATTTGCCATTTTCAGGTAAAAACAGTGGCTTCGGCTCTCCTAAAATGTCAGTAAAGTCGTCATTTGCATAAGCATAATAGATGATATCTGGTCCATTGTCATGCATCATCGACCAGTATATCATGTATTTACCTGCTTCAGGGTCAAATATTGTTTGTGGAGCCCACACCCTTAGAAGATCTTCCTGTCCCTCGTATTTCTCCTGAATATTTATCACATTAGAAGTCCAGTTGATGAGATCATTTGATTTTAACATAACGAAGGCTCTGTTAGAGGACCATCCTTTGCTTGAGGTCATATCTGTAACTACCATGTAAAATGACTTACCATCTTCTGTTCGAAGAATATGAGGATCACGCACACCACCCGTAGAACTAATCTTCTTGGAGTCGATTACAGGTTGATTATTGTTAAGTGTGTAATAATCTAACGCATTATTGCTGATAGCATACCTTACTGCCTCTTCTTCAACTCTGTTGCCTGTGAAATAAGTAAATAGGTAGGCTACATATTTTTTTTCATCTACTTTCTCTGAAAGCAGGCGTGTCTCAGTAATTCTGGCTGTTCTGCTTCCCGGCATAGCGGAGAACCTAACGGTAAGGGTTTCTTCGTTCATTAACTTTTCTGGGATGGGCAGTATTACCGTCTGTGGTTCCATACCTTTATAACCTGTTAGGGATAGTGATTTCACCCTCTCTCCATTTAAGATAATGTCGAAATTACGTGAACGTTCGTTGTTGAAGTAGCTAACATATAGATACTTTGCCTTTTTGTTGCTGTTGTTGAGTTGGTAGCTAAACCAACCCCTTGCTTCACGCCAACGAGTGTCTTCGAAGACTCCGGCTTCGGAGTTATCTGATTTAATAAAATGATCTGATTCCGGTTGCTGTTCACCACTAACCACCTTGTCAAGTGTGACGGCATCAAGCTGCAGTTGCTTAGCTTCCTTTTTCTCCATATCCAGACTAATCTGCTTTGCTTCTTCTTTAGTAGCTTGTGGCCAGTATATTATATATCTTGACTCATGTATCCCTGAGAAAGGAACAAGTTCCATTCCTGCAGAATATGTGTCTGGATAGAGGCTGTTTAGTCTGAAAGTCAATGGTTTTCCTTCTACAGGCGTAACAAGTGAAGCCAACTCATCCGGTTCACCAACAACCATAGGCATTTTATTCAGAGGAATCTGTTTACCATGGGCTATATGTCCACCTCTGCTATCATCAGCAAATAGTCCTGTCATGTCTTCAGTTCCGGTTTTAGCTGCCAGAACCAGTGGTCCGTAAGTGAAAGAGTAATAATTGGAGTTGTCCGGCAATTGTTCTGCTCTAACACTCATAGGCATTTCCATTACCACTTTATCACCTTTTCTCCACTCTCTGTTGATAGATATATATCCATCTTTTTCAACTACAGGTATCTCTTTATTATTTAGTAAAAGTCTTACCTTGCCTTCATTAGCCCATTCCGGATAATGAATATTTAACCGAAACCTGCTTTTTCTGCGTGGATTAACAGTAATTTCTGTTTTTGCTTCGTTTGGAAAATTATTCTCCTGAATGATTTCAATTTTCTTGTCTTTCCACTGAAGAACTGATGGAATGAATAGATTCACATAAAGTTCATTATCGGTATGAGCATAAATCATTTCTCCATATTTAGAGTGATTTTCTATTCCGGAACCTACACAACACCACATACTTGTATGTGGTTGTGAATATACGCGGTAGTGTCCCGGTCGCATCTGTGTAAAATAAACGAGTCCTCCTGTTTCGGGATGCTGTGTCGAAAGAATATGGTTATATAGTGCACGTTCGTAGTAATCGATATATTTTTTATCGGCTGAGGTGGCATACAGCATTTTTGTTAGTCGCAACATGTTATGGGTGTTGCAGGTTTCAGGTCCTTCTATACTTGTAATCATCCTGGAGAAATCATCAACCGAATTGAAATGTTCGGATACACTGTTGCCTCCAATAGAAACAGATCGGTTTTCTACAACTGTTTCCCAGAAAAATCCGGCTGCTTCGTCCCATGATTTGTTACCTTCAAGATCGGCTATTCGTTTAAATCCAAGCACTTTCGGTATTTGTGTATTTGCATGCATTCCTGTTAATTCGTCTCTATGCTCTAAAAGTGGATTCAAAATTCGATGATGAGAGAATTTGTGTGCTAAATCCAGATATTTTTTATCACCGGTAATTGCAGCTACATCTGCAAATGTTTCATTAAGTCCGCCATGTTCACTGCGAAGCATGTCTTGCATCTGCTTCTCTGACAGGTTTTTAGTAAGTTCAATTGCCCAGTCAGTCATTTGTATCAGCATATCTTTTGCTTCTTTAAATCCGGCAACAGTATAAGCATCTCTTAGTCCTGCATAGGTCTTGTGGATATTATACAGAGGTACCCACTTTCCGTTAAGACCAAAACCTGAAGCTTCAATTTTTCCCGAAGCAATTTCATTCCACATCTCTTTACTTCCGGGAACCCCTCCAATGTAACCATTTCCGTTGGCTGCCTGGCATCGTTTTAATTCCTTAAGCATATAACCAAGACGATCGCCAATTTCACGATCGCCGGTTGATGCATACATTAGGGATAAAGCAGATAAATAGTGCCCTCCGATGTGTCCGTCAAGTCCTGAATTTTCCCAGTTACTATAACTTGCTGTTTTAGCAGGTAACCCTGCTTCTCTAATAAATGGTGCGAGTAGTCGGTCAGCATCAAGTTCTAAAAGATACTTCTTATTCAGATTCTCTGCATTCTTAAATGGACTGTCTAACAGTCTCACATCTTGTAATTTGAAATAGGCTACCTGTGGATCGGTTCCTGCTTTCGCATGAGTAAGGCAGGTTAAAGCGATCAGTAGCCAACTTAGTCTTTTCTTTTTCATTGTTTTATCCTTATAATTGTGAAAGAGTAGGGAGGGAAAGTATCTTGTCCGTTAAACTGAACGTTTTCAGTTACGGGCTTTGCCAGCCTGTCGTCAGGTGTTCCGGTTAGTATAGTTTTGACAGCTGACCGGGTTGTAATATTATATTCCGACAGATCTATAGAAGCTTTTACTTCTATCGGAAGAAGATTGACAAGCTTCACAATCAGATCACCAGTCTTGCTGTCTCGAACGATAGATTTGGCAATCCTTTTTGTGACTGCATCCCAGTTGTTGGAAAGCTTTATGTCACTGAAAATATATTCATCTCCTATATTTTGTCCGAAAAGTTGTTGCACCCAATAGCCTACTGTCGGTTTAACTTCTGTATTATTAAAATAGATCAGGTCGGGATTCCATTGCGTATTTCCCTCTCTAGCCAAAAGCGGTGCGTATGATGTCATCACTACGATATCGCCATTACGTTCTACATTACAAAGGTGAAGTGCTTCTGTAAGAGCAGATTCGATATTATTGGGTCTACCAGGTAGATGTGCGGCATATTCACCTAAGTAGACTTTGGATTTTGAGCGATCATATTTATCATAGAAGTCCTGATTATGAATATACCATCCCGGAGGGTTGTAATAATGCTCATCTACAATTGGAATCTCTAGTTTGTCAGCTAATTTCCATCCTTCTACATAGTCAGTTCCCTCGAAAAAAGGGCCTACTGTACCGATAACGGTTATCTCCGGATGTTTCTCTTTTAAAGCATTATATATCATAGTGAAGCGCTCTTCGAAAATATCTGTAATAAGATCTTCATTTCCAACGCCAATGTACTTTAAATTAAATGGTTTTGGATGACCTGCTTCTGCTCGTTTTCTACCCCATTCGGTAGTGATATCACCATTGGCATATTCTACTAAGTCGAGTACATCTTGTACATAAGCATCCATTTCGCTCATGGGGATTCCACCCTGCTGCCCTCCAATTGCACAGCCGTGGTGACCGGAGTTCTGGCAGGGTACTCCCGCAGCTACTATGGGTATAGGTTGAGCTCCTATATCTTCACAAAACTGAAAATACTCAAAATATCCAAGTCCGAATGACTGGTGATAATTCCATATATTGCGCTGAGGAATGCGTTCCTCGAGAGGACCTATTGTATGTTTCCAGTGATAGATGTTATCAAGTCCGTCACCATGAGCAACACAACCTCCCGGGAATCGTACAAAGGTTGGCTTCATATCAGCCAGTGTCTGAGCTATATCTGCCCTCATTCCGTTACGACGTCCTTTAAAAGTTTTTTGAGGGAAGAGTGAAATCATGTCCAGGTCAACTCTTCCGATAATTTGTGGTTCTATGCTTATTTTGGTATCAGGTACTGTTTCCTTAGCAGTAAGTACGACTTCATATTTCACCCAATTTTTGCTTAGTTTTTTTGTTCGTGATTCTGCCACAGTATTACCCAGTTTATCAATCAATCGAATAATTAGTGGTCCGGTATTTGATTCCGGTGTGCGTGCAAAGACTGAGAAGTTGTATTTTTCCCCTGATTTAACAGGAATGCCGTCAAAACCTTCATTTATAAGTGCTGTTCCTTTTTTATCTACCTGTAATACAGCATAATGTTTGTTGTTGGGATGGACCGGAGAGATAGAGTCTATTTGAAATGATTCCGTGTTAATTACTGACCATGCCTTACGACTGTTCCAGTTTTTATCACTGCCCAGCTTGTCAGAAGGATTATACTCAAAACCTCTGTTTTGAACCAATTCGGCGTATAGCCCACCATCAGCAGCATAATTGATGTCTTCATAGAAGATACCCATCAGCATATCACTGATTTCTCTTGTTCTTGATTTATCCGCTTTAATTGCTACTTCAACAGGCTCCAGAGAAGCAAATCGTGTGGCATCTTCTCTTGTAGTCTCTCCATTGAGGTTACCTTTAAATGCAGACAGTTGTTGTGCTTGAATAAGCTCTTTTACAGTGGTCCATTTAACTCTGTGTATAGTACCTGTTTCTTTAGTTCCTGAAATAGTAAATATTTCCCTTTCAGTGGGAATATTTGCAGCAACAGTGGCTTTACTATATTCTTTAAAGTTATCAGTTGTGACAGAAAAGGTTTTTTCCCCACTTTCGGTTTCACTTATCCATGAAATAATATACTTATTTTTTGAAGAATCGAATGATATTACAGGAGTTAGACAGTTCCCATTTTCCATTACTATCGGGTAAGACTGTCGTCCCCATTGTATCAGATCCGGCGAACTGGCATGTGCAAAGGCTCCATCCTGTTCATTCAGTGTCCATACAGAATGCCACATACCGTCTTTGGAATGAAATACAAAAGGTGATATCATTCTTTTTTGAGAACCCCATCTACCATAATCACTTCTTATATAACTATGTTCTGGACCAATCGGGTGCCATTCTTTTTTATCAAGACTCCAGGCAAAGTGCAGACCATTATGATTATTGTTTTTAGTTGTTGCATAGGCAAAGATGTATGCCGAATCTGGTTCATTGGCATACATCTTATTAATTGTCAGCATAGATAGCAGAAACGCTATTGTAAATGCCGGCATAAATATTTTTTTCATCTTTCAATATTTGTTATACTCTAGGTATAATTATTTATCCGTTTAATTTTAATTTTGGAGTAATGCGTTTTCTTCAGAGAACTTACCTAATTTTTCATATTTCTTATAAAGTTCTCCATATAATTTATGGTTCTCCTCAATAGGATAATAAGTTGTAGTGAATCCCTGACCCATAGCGTCCTGAGCATCCTGAACTTTATCATAAATTCCAGCTACAACTGATGCGAACATAGCAGCACCAAATGCACACGACTGTTCAGTTTTTGCTACTTTGATCGACATCCCCAGCACGTCAGACATAGTCTGCATAACAAATGGTGATTTAAGAGAAATTCCGCCAATACCAATTATCTGGTTGATTTTTATCCCATTCTCAAGAAAACGATCAACAATAGCTTTTGAACCAAACGCAGTAGCTTCTACTAATGCACGGAAGATTAGTGGAGCAGAACTTCCCAAAGTCAATCCTGTAATGGAACCCTTAAGTAACTGGTTTGCATCAGGAGTACGGCGCCCGTTCATCCAATCTGTAGCAAGGATAGTACTTTCAGTTACAGGAACTTTCTCTGCCTCTTTGGTGAGTTCCGGAATAATTGCATCTGCCACTTCTTCGATAAGTTTTTCCTTTGTTTGATCATCAATTAAATCAGTTTTTCCTAAGATATTGTGGAGTGGCCATTCCAGCACTTTTTTGAACCAAGCATAGATATCACCAAATCCAGACTGACCGGCTTCAAGACCAATCATTCCAGGAATTACAGAACCATCTACTTGTCCACAAATTCCGGGAATCAGCTTGTCTCCGATTTCTTCATAAGGAACTGCCATAATATCACAAGTTGATGTGCCTATAACTCGAACAAAATCTCCAGGTTTAATCTCAACCCCAACAGCTCCCATGTGACAGTCAAACGCACCTACTGCAACAGAAACGTTGGTTGAAAGTCCAAGTCGTTCTGCCCACTCTTTGGTTAAATTTCCTACTTTAACATCACTAGGGTACGTTTTTTCGAAAAGTCTAGAACGAAAACCAGATAGTAATGGATCAAGTGCTACTAAGAACTCCTCTGAAGGAAGTCCTCCCCATGATTCATGCCACATGGCTTTGTGCCCCGCTGCACAACGACTACGAGGCATTGTCTCGGGCTTAGTGTTTCCTGTGATTAATCCCGGTAGCCAGTCACAATGTTCCACCCAAGAGTAAGCGGCATTACGTACTTTCTCATCTTCCCTCAGGATATGCAACATTTTTGCCCAAACCCATTCAGATGAATATATTCCACCTTCATAGGCTGTGTAATCTATTTCCCATTTTCTAGCTAGATTGTTAATTTCATCTGCTTCTTTTACTGACGTATGATCTTTCCATAACACAAACATTGCATTTGGATTTTCTTCGAATTCAGGCAATAATGCAAGTGGTGTGCCTTCTTTATTGGTAAGTACAGGTGTTGAGCCGGTTGTGTCGAATCCCATTCCTACGACCTTTTCTGCTGTACCTGCAGGTGCTTTAGAAAGTGCTTCGCGTATACTTTCTTCAAGCACTTCTATATAATCCAGCGGATGCTGACGATACCTGTTACTTTTCGGATCGCTGTATTTTCCCTCTATCCATCTAGGATAATATTTTACTGAGGTTGCAATTTCGTTTCCATTAGATGCGTCGGCAATAATGGCACGACAAGAATCTGAACCATAATCTAATCCAATAACATATTTACTCATATCTTTGTACTCCTGTTTGTTTTTCATTTATTTTATTATTATTATTTCTTAATATATGGCCTCATCTACAGTCGGCCATAGCTCTTTATCCCATTTAAGTGTGAATATCCGAAGTTTCGACCTGCCTTCATCTAAAGCGTCATAACCGTGAAATATCAGATAGTCTTTATCAAAATCATTGACAACAGCATTATGTCCTACGCCATGCCAGTTTTCATCTCCTTCCATTAGTATAGTTCCTCCTCCGAAAAGCATATCTTTACCATCTTTGTCGTAGTACGGACCTTCTACATTTTCGGATCTTCCGTATATCATTTTATAGGTACTTTCAATCCCCTTACAGCAATAATCAATTGAAGCAAACAGATAATAGTAGTTGCCTTTTTTGAATACAAAAGGTGCTTCTATAGCGTTTCCGCCTGCATCTACTGGATTATTATCAATCGAAGGAGGATTCTCTTTTCTACGGTCTTTCTTGCTTGAAGCAATAGTAACAGGTCTTTCTCCAGGATATAGGCTTTTCAGATCATCCGAAAGTCTTACATACTGAAGTCCGTCCCAAAAAGAACCATAGAACAGAAAAGGAGTGCCATTTTCGCTGAAAATCAGATTAGGATCGATTGCATTCCAGTTGTCAACATTAGGAGTTGAGCAGATTACAGCACCATGATCTACCCAATTAAACTCCGGGTCTTTCGGGTTAAGAGTTTTATTGGTGGCAAGTCCCATGCAGGAAGTGTTTTTCCCAAATGCAGAAACCGAATAATAAAGATGGTATTCTCCGTTATGATAACTAATGTCAGGTGCCCAAAAATGCCCCCTGAATGTTGAGATGCTATCTTGGGTCCATTTCGGAACTTCTGAGAATACAGACTTCTCACGGTTCCATGATACTAAATCAACAGACGACCATACACTGACTCCTCGTCCGGTTGTAAAAAGATAGTAGGTGCCATCCTGTTTAATCATAACAGGATCGTGCACCCCTATTCTATTTTGTGGTATGTCTTCTGCATTTATCTGCGATAAAAACAGAAAAAGAAGGCATACCACTGACAGAATTGTTCTGTTTCTTTTCATCGCTGAGTTTATTATTGTAATGATTTATTCAATAGGTAATATACCTCATTAACTTTGAGTTCGAATTTAAAATTGTTGATAGTAGTATCATTATTTATAGTCACTAACTCAATTCCAGCTATATCTGCATAATCTTCAAAGTATTCGTTTGTCAGTGCATAACTGAATGCTGAATGGTGAGTACCTCCCGCATAAATCCATGCTGCTGCTCCTATTTCCAGATTAGGTTGAGGTATCCATAGTGAACTGGCAACCGGAAGTTTAGGCAGTGCTGCTTCAGGTGTAATTACATCCACGTTGTTAACAATCATTCGGAAACGGTTACCCATATCAATAATTGTAGAAGCAATCCCTGCACCTTCGTCTGCTGTAAATACAAGGCGTGCAGGATCTGCTTTTCCGCCTATACCCAAAGGATGTACTTCAAGGCGAGGTTTCTGTGATGTAATTAAAGGGGATACTTCCAACATGTGAGATTGCAGAATAGCACTCTTTTCACCTTTAAAATGATAAGTATAATCCTCAAGGAAAGAGCAGCCTCCTTTTAGCCCTTTAGACATAACCCAAATAGTACGTAATAAAGCAGCTGTTTTCCAGTCTCCTTCAGCACCAAATCCGTAACCATCAGCCATTAACCGCTGACTAGCTAAACCGGGAAGTTGATTTAATCCATGCAACGCATCAAAATTGGTAGTGAATGCCTTTGCATTCTTGTCTTCCAAGAATCGACGGAGAGCAATTTCTATTCTTGCAGCTTCACGAACCTGTCCGTGGTCTTTTGCTCCCTTTTTACAGTTGTCAGCTATGTTATAAAGTTGTTCATATTCGGATACAAGTTCATCAACCTCTTTATCTGTTACCTTATCCTGATATGCTACTAGATCACCAATGCTATAATAATCAACATGATATCCCAGACGAAGCTCAGCTTCAAGCCTGTCACCATCTGTCACAGCAACATTATTCATATTATCACCAAAGCGAACTATGACCATATCCTGTGCATCAGCCCAAGCTGCTGCAACACGCATCCATACCCCAATGCGATCTTGAACTTTTACATCTGACCAATGACCAACAACAACTTTTCTGTTTTTACGCATTCGGCTTACTATATGACCAAATTCACGGTCTCCATGAGCAGACTGATTCAAGTTCATGAAGTCCATATCAATTTCGCTCCATGGAATCTCTTTGTTAAACTGTGTATGCAGATGAAGTAGTGGTTTATTGTAATTCTGTAAACCTTTTATCCACATCTTAGCAGGTGAGAAAGTGTGCATCCATGTAATTACCCCAATACATTCAGGCGCTGTGTTAGCATCTTTAAAAACTTTTTCTACTTCAGGAGATGAATTTGCTGTTCCTTTGTAAACCACTTTTACGGGTAGAGTTCCGGCTTCGTTTAATCCTTTTACAATCTCTTCAGAGTGGGCATTAACTGAAATAACAGCATCGCCACCGTACAGAAGCTGTGCTCCTGTTACAAACCATACTTCTTTATTCTTATACTCCATAATCTATTATATTTATTTAAGTGTTAATTTCTTTGTTTTATTGACCGTAATACGCTCCTGGTCCATGTTTTCTAAAAAAATGCTTTTGAATAAGCAGCTCGTTCATAGTGAGTTCGGGGTTAACTTGAAAAGCGATGAATGACATCTTGGCTACCTGTTCCATCACTACTGCATTATGAACTGCCTCTTCTGCATTTTTTCCCCAGGAGAAAGGACCATGATTTTTAACAAGTACGCCTGGTATATGAACCGGGTTAAGTTCTTTAAATCGTTCTATTATCACAGTGCCTGTCTCTTTCTCATAATTCCCTTTAACTTCAGATTCTGTCATGTCACGGGTGCATGGGATAGCTCCACTGAAGTAGTCTGCGTGTGTTGTGCCAATATTTGGTATATCACACCCTGCCTGAGCCCAAGCAGTTGCAAAAGTGGAGTGGGTGTGTACCACTCCTCCTATATCAGGAAATGCCTTATAAAGTTCGAGATGAGTAGCTGTGTCTGATGAAGGTTTATACTTTCCCTCAACTACGTTACCTTCTATATCAAGAACCACCATATCCTCAGGTTTCATGCCATCATAGGATACACCTGAAGGTTTAATAACAATTAATCCTTTTTCGCGGTCAATGGCACTTACATTTCCCCAGGTAAATATTACCAATCCGTGTTTAACTAAATCCAGATTAGCCTGAAATGCCTGTTGTTTTAAAGCTTTAATATCCATTAGTTTTTTATTTATTGTAGTTCCAACATCACTACAGAGTTGGTAGGTAGAGTAATTGATAACTTATCACCCGATAAGCTGGCTCCTTTGAAATCCTGTACTTTAACTTTTGATGGATTATCAAAAGTATTGTGATCGTCAATTTTATTACTGGTAAGTATCTGACCGCTTACTTTCTTAACATTAGCTCCGATGAGTTGTGTATCGATCTTTTGCTCTTTATTCAAATCAGCATTAACAAGAGTAATGTGAATTTTGCCATTATCATCTTTAGAAGCAGATACACTTACTGCATCAATTTCTCTTTCACCAATACTATACTTATTACTGGTAAATGAAATTGGAAGGAGTGTCGCATCTTGATGTACCTTATAGAGATAGAATACCCAGTATGTTGGGGTGAGCAGCATTTTTTCTTCATCAGTCAGAACAACTGCCTGCAGTACATTTACAGTTTGCGCAAGGTTAGCCATTTGCACTCTGTCAGCATGAGCATTGAAAATATTCAGATTGATCCCTGCAACGATAGCATCACGCATAGTGTTTTGCTGATATAGGAACCCTGGATTTGTTCCAGGTTCAACGTTGTACCATGTACCCCACTCATCGATAATCATACCTACACGTTTTCGAGGATCGTATTTATCCATAATAGCACCATGTTTAGTGATCAATTCATCCATAAAAAGGGTTTTTTCGATTGTTGTGAAGTATTCTTCTTCATCGAAAACAAGTGCAGAACCTTTATCACCCCAGTCTTTGGGTACTGTGTAGTAGTGTAGTGATAACCCTTGCATTTGACGCCCTGCATTTTTCATCAAAGTCTCAGTCCAGTTATAATCACCACCGTTAGCTCCGCAGGCAATTCTGTAAAGACGATTATCACCGTAATTACGTGCGAAAGTAGCATAATGACGATATAGGTCTGAATAATAATCAGGAGTCATGTTACCTCCACACCCCCAGCTCTCATTGCCAATCCCCCAGAATCTGACTTTCCAAGGTTCTTCACGCCCATTTTCACGACGTAATTTAGACATGGGACTTTCACCATCGAAAGTAACATATTCAATCCATTTAGACATCTCCTCAACAGTGCCACTGCCTACGTTGGCACTTATATATGCCTCAGTGCCAAGTTGTTCGCACAGGTCTAAAAACTCATGTGTACCGAAACTGTTGTCTTCCACCACACCGCCCCAATGTGTGTTAATCATTTTGGGTCTAGCTTCACGAGGACCTATCCCATCCATCCAGTGATATTCATCAGCAAAACAGCCGCCCGGCCAGCGAAGATTAGGTATCTGTACATCCTTTAATGCCTCAACCACATCGTTACGTATTCCGCGAGTGTTAGGTATAGATGATTTCTCTCCTACCCAGTAGCCTCCGTAGATACAGCGACCAAGATGTTCAGAAAAGTGTCCGTAGATATGTCGGTTAATGGTTGTCTCTCCACGGTCAGCTTCAATAACTAATCTATTATTTTGTGCTGTTAGTGATGCACTACCTATTATTAGAAGTGCTGCAATTTGAAGTTTTCTTTTTAGATTCATGGATCTGTTTAATTAATCAGTTTATAATAATTGAATTCGAAATTTCTTTTTAGTATAGTTATACTCTCAAAAGGTTGTAATGAGTGTAAAGTTAACTATTTATTTTGTAATAATTGTCCCCCCATCAGACTGTATTGTCAATTTTACTTTACCTGAATCATTTATCTTGATTTGGCTCATTTGAGGTGAACGGTCTTTTTTGTCTGTATACAGTTGTACAGATTCCCCAGCAAGCATTGGTAAATCTACTTCTATTTCTTTTGTTTCTTTTTCTGCATTGATACCTGCTATATACCAATTTTTCCCACTACGACGTGCCAGAACTACATATTTTCCCGGGTAACCGTCTATATATACTGTCTCATCCCATAGAGTGGGAATATCTTTCATGAAATCTATTACAAAAGAAGGATATTCATCCAAATTATTAGGGGTAACACCAAAATTCTGAACAGGTGTTTGAAACAAAACAGCCGTGGCCAACTGGAAAGTTTCTGTTGTTTTACGAATTGTTCCACCGTCATTATTTCGATTATGTCTTTTATTCAGTAGTACAGGCCCGAAATCCATTGAAGCTACACTATTTCTGATAAATGGATGCAGCGTAGCATTATATGCTTCATTATCATTTGCATGCTGCGTAAAAATAAGGTTTTCGGATGCCAGCACAGCTTCACTGCCAGCAAAATTGGGATACATTACTTCCCAACCTCGTGGAAGCGTACAACCGTGAAAAATAACTGCTAGTCCGTAATCATTGGCATCAGAAAGAATATCTTCATAAAGCTTCATTGTCTCCTGTTTATCACCTCCGAAGAAGTCTACTTTTATCCCTTTTACACCTATACTTTGCAACCAAGACATTTCTTCTTTTCGTGCAACAGAACTATTCATGCAGTTTTTCGGTCCTTGTGGTGCATCACTCCAAAATCCATTAGAATTGTACCAAAGTGAGATACCAACATTTTTTGATTTTGCATACTTTGCTAAATCTTCAATTTTCTCTTTCCCAATTCTAGTATCCCACCAATTATCTATAAGTACTAATTCATATCCCAGTTCGTGAGATAAATTAATATAAGTTTTCTGATCTTCATAATTGATGCTTCCGTCTTGCCAAAGTAGCCAACTCCATGTTGAACGACCAAATTCATAATCAGTTGAGGACTCGTATAAAGGTTCTACAATATCAAATGATATTGTTGTTTCTACTATAGGTTTTAGGTTATCGCCTACTGTTATGGTACGCCAAGGGGTTTCGCCTGGCAATGGTATAGCAGGGTTAGCACTGCCAATACCGTTATTCTCACCCTCTTCCGGAAAAGCAACTGAATAAAGTCCATCTTTACTACCTTCGCTCAGTTTTGAGCCACAATAATTACTGCCGACACCTGTTTCTGAAATGAGGGCCCAGCCATTCTCACCCAAATGAAAAAGTCCGGGAAATGTATAACCTAAACCATATTTTGAAGGTGTACCAATAGGTTCGTCAGGCACATATTCTTCTTCATAACTAGGCTTTGTTCTCATCCAACCTATCATTGGAGTTGCCTGTGGAGTAAGAAAGGTTGTAGTAAATGATGGGAAGTTAAAACCTGTGAGTTCTTTCTCTACAATGCAGCGAGCTGTTTCTCCGTTTTGGGCAAGTTTGTATTTTAATGCAATATCATTATTGCTCACCACGAATATAAGACTAATTTTTTCCTTTTTAGGTGTTTGGTAAGTTGCGGTTACTACATTTGCCTGAAATTCAACATAACTCTTTTTGATTTTTGGTTCATAATATGATTTGTTAATGACCTGTTCTTTTTTTTCTACAAACATTAGATTAGTGCTAAAATCACTGACGTTTGTAATCAAACCCAATGGGGAATCTTCAAGAATCACTTTATCTTTATAAGTGATATTATACAAGAGACTCCCGTTGTTCTGTATAATGTTAACTATTAGATTATTATCCGGGCTTTTAATTTTAATGTTTTCTGAAGTAACCGGAATTAACAATGACAACAGAAAAAATGTAATAAAAAATCTTTTCATTGTATTACTTTTAATAGCCTTTTAGAGAAATAAAGAAAGTTGGCTATTGATTTTTTAAATATGACCTGATATTATCCTATTTTGCACCTAATTTATAAAATAAAATCAAAAGAGCAACGAAATGATTGATCAGATGTTGCTCTTTTGATTTTAAAGTTATATTAGTTTAAACTAATCTTCTCTACTTGAGTGTAAACGAATTCATTAGATTGGTTTGAACGTACTCCAACCCTGACAAAAACGTAGTCTAGTCCGGCTAGTGCTTCAGACAGTTTTAAAGAAACTGATGCATTCTCTCCAGGGACAACCTGAGAAAGATCAGCATTAACTGCTTGTTCATTCCGGTTCTGATCTGTTAGTATAGAGTGACCAACAAAAAGTCTTACTTGTGCTAAATCAGCATTTTCAACTACTTTATTAACAGTGAAATTTGCTGTTATAGTACCTGATGAGTGCTGAAAACTCTCATTTGTCACTGTAAAATATGGTCTAACAGGCACATCGAAAACTGTATTGTTATTCACATCAATTATAATAGTGTCGTTTAACTGAGCTTCCCATGGAGCACCTGCTTTACGCACCATTTTATACTTACCGTTGAACAAGCTTACAGAGTAACTTCCATCATGTGCAATATGTACTGGGATAGCATATCTCAATGCATAGCCATCTTGCCACAGTTCCAGCTGGGTACCATTTGTTCTTACTCCGAGCGGTTTCCCCTCATAAACTACACTTCCGGAAAGGGTAGCTTTAGGTTCTTCAAAATTGTCATATTCACATGCTGTAAATATGAAACTAATAATTACTATTATAAATAATATATGTTTTTTCATACGAATTTATTTTTATGTCAAAATTAATGGAATGGATTCTTGACCAGTTTTGGGTTATTATTCAACACCGAAGGATCAATTGAAGAATAATAATTAGCCATTTTAAAAAATCTGGCTCTTCTGAATCGAGTCGGTCTCATGCGATCAAAAATATACTTACCATCATCAGGATGACCAGGTCTTATTACGCGGTATGGATATAGACCGTGTACTACTGCATTAGCATCAGTTTCCAGACCGTTCCATACTTTGTCTGCTATTCTCCATCGTTTTAAATCAAAAAAGCGGTGGTCTTCAAAAGCAAGTTCTACACGACGCTCATTCTGAATCGTTTCTATAGTAAGTTCAGTCAGACTATTAGCAGGAAATCCACCATGTGCTTCACGAACTTCATTAATGTAATTTAAAGCTTTAGCAGTTTGCCCTAATTCAAATGCTGCTTCTCCGGCGTTGAGGTAAATTTCACCCAAGCGGAACCATGTCCACCAGTTTGATGCAAGACTTGGACGTACTCCATCTTGTGGGCTCTCACTTACAAACTTGCGAAGGTAAAAACCTGTATTACTCACATATTGATCATCATTCCTTGGCCCATCAAATCCGGTTAAAACACCTCCATCATCATGAGCTGATCCAAGATTCCCAACCTTAAAGGTGTATTCTCCATCTTCCCAAATTGCAACACCTGCTTGCATATTTACCGGCATATTACGGAATTGACTACCAGGGTATACAACTGTTCCATAAAGTCTAGCGTCTTTATTGGCAAAAATATCAGCCATATTTGTATATGTAATATAATTACCTTGTGCATCTTTATCTTTCAGTGTTCCTTTAGAGCCGTCCAAGTATTCGAAACTTTCAACTAAACTCAATGAAGGTGTTAATATTGATGATCCTTCGATATCTGTTCTAAAACTTCTTACAACGTTGTCATAAGTGAAACCATGAACTTTTCCTGTCATAAAGTCCTTTGCAAAAATAACTTCTTTTGCACTCTTGTCAAAAAACAGCTTATAGAAGTTCTCACCTTTTGCAGAACCTGCAGGATTGTAAAGTTCATATTCAGGATCAGCAATTATCTCTTCTGAAGCAGATAGAGATTTTTGATAATAATCATTTGCCATATTTGCAGGAATACCCACTTCTCCACCTGTTGTAGATATTGGAGAGCTCATTAGACTGTTATATTTTGCAATAGAACCAGCATAAAGCATTGCTCTGCTTTGTAGAGCAAGTGCTGTAATTTTATTTGCTCGAGTTCTACTGCCAACAGTTTCAGTTAAGTTATCTTTAATTTCTTGTATTTCACTATATATAAAATCATAAACTTCAGACTCTTTGGCACGAGGAATCTGTAATGATGAAGGGTCACCGCTTCCATCATAAATAAGTTGACTTGTAATAAGCGGAACTCCACCCATTCGCTTAACCATTTCAAAGTAAACATAAGCTCTTATAAAGCGAAGTTCAGCATTAAATTGTTTCTTCTGGGCATCACTTAGTTTTACACTATACTCATCAAGATTTTCGAGAGAAAGATTTATATGACGAATAAAAGTGTAATCCCAATATCGTGCATAATCATCGCCATAATGGATATCGTTTCTCCAGTTTTGATCAACATGCCCCGACCACATAGCATCATCAAATTCAGCATTTGTGCCTGTATTAAATACACCTGCCAATTGAGGTAGTCTGTCGTAATAGTTAGCCAAAAGCCCCAATATCATGTTAGGATCGTTCCATAGTTGTTCATCAGTAATCCTGTCTTTGGGTGTTCTCTGCAACCAGTCATCTTCATTGCAACTGGTAAAGAGACCAACAATCATCAATGCAATTAATAAATATATGTATTTTATCTTCATAATCTTAAGTATTAAAAAGTTAAATTAAACCCTAACAATATGGTTTTCTGTTGTGGATATACCACTGCTGCTCGGGCTTGAATTTCCGGATCAATCTGGTATTCCCTCATATTATCCAGCGTTAAAAGGTTAGATGCGCTAACATAAACTCGAAGTTTATTTAAATTTACTTTACTCAGTAAGCTGGTCGGCAGCGTGTATCCAAACTCCAGATTCTTTAGTCGTATATATTTGACATCATGTTGCCAAAAATCGCTGTTCCTTCCGTTGTTAACACTAGTTCCTTTTCGAATTGCAGGGTATTTACCTGGTATCCATTCACTATTAGGATCATATACATCAGCACGGTGCCATCTGTCTTCAAGAAGATATGCCGGAGAGTTTCCACCTGCATGGAATGGGTTTCTTAATTCATAATCCTGGAACCATGATTGCATAGAAGCTCCTGCGAAATCCATATTAAGATCAAAATCTTTCCACATTAATCCGATGTTACCACCAAAGCTTAACATTGGTGCCCAGCTGTCAGGATAACCGATTGGTCTTTCATCCATGGAGTTTATAACTCCGTCTCCATTCACGTCTTTATAAATAATATCACCAGGTAGTTGTGTTCTATTGTTCTGTCCGTCATTATCGATAGGGTAATTTCTAATATCATCCATTGATTCGAATCTGCCAATAGCCTGATAACCCCACCAAATTCCACCCCAACGATCTTCTGCTGAATTTCTATATTCATCCCAGGAATTACCGAACCTTGGTTTGTAAGTTTCGAGACTTCTAAAACGTGAGTATGTGGCGTTAGCACTAATAGTATAATTAAGTTCACCGAAATTGTCAGTAAATCTTATAATACCTTCTGCGCCTCTGAAAGCATTCTTGTTAAGATTCTCATTTGGAAGAGAATATCCCACTTCACTTGGAAGAAGTACGTCATAACGTGCTGCTGGTATTCCTGAAATTACTTTAGTAAATGCATCGGCTGAGAAACTAAGTCTGCTATCAAGGAAAATAGCATCAATTCCCACATTGTATGTAGTGTGTTTCACCCAAGATAAGTTTGTGACAGGTAAACCACGTGGTCTAACTCCAATAACATAATCACCGTCTAAAACGGCACCACCGCTTCCGAAATCATAACCACTTAAATACCCGAACATCCCAACACCTTGTTCGCTACCTGTTTGACCAACGGATACCCTTAATTTTAGGTCGTTCACATTATCCTTTAAATTTTTGAAGAAAGGTTCGTCAGAGATACGCCAACCGGCAGATACACCAGGGAAGAAACCCCAACGTTTACCTGGCGCATATAAATAAGATGCATCATATCTACCAAGAAGTTCGAGCATATATTTATCATAGAAACTATAGTTTATTCTTCCTACATAACCTGACCTTGCCTGGTATGACCACTGATCACCATAGCCGGTTAATTCAGGTAATGTTTTAAAAGGGATATAGTTGTTTGTTGGTGCAGTATTTGACCATCTATTTGCACGGTCAAAGTCAGATCTTTCATAAGCAAAAGCAAAGTCCAGATTGTGATCTCCGAATGATTTTGCGTAATTCAGTAAAAATTGACCATAATTTGAAATAGCATCGGTTTGCTCTTCAAGTCTCCATCTTGCACTCTGTCCTCCACCTAATTTATATTCATCATTTGGTCTGTCGTATGTGTAGAAATCATACGAATATTGGAATCCGTCGAAATCAAGATGTGTGTAATTATAAGAGTATGTGAATTTAGCGGTAAGTCCGAAGTCAAATTTATATTGTGCATATAAATTTGTATTAAAGTTTTTTGTGTAGTTATCCTTGTATCCGGCTATATCTCTAGAAAACAGTGCAGGGTTCAAGTCAGGTCTGTTGGGAATAGCATTCATATACTCGGGATTGTCATTAGCATACGGTCCATAAGTAGGAATGCTGCTGAATGCAGATAAGATTGAAGAGAAGTATCCATCACCTCCAGGCAGACCAACATCTCTAGTTCTCTCTAGTCGTGCACTGGTTTGCGTTCCAACTGTGAATTTATCAGTAACTCTACTTTCAAGGTTAACCTGAAAGTTGTTTCTTTGATAATCAAAATCCTTCATCATAGCATCCTGTGATGTGTGAGATAATGATAAATAGTAGTTTGAGCGATCCGTACCACCTGATACATTAGCATTTAGATTATATTGAGGTACATTCTTTCGCATGATAATATCAAAATAGTCATAGCTTTTATATCCGGGTTCTGTACCTACTTTCCATTTCTCAAGTTCTTCGGGAGTGTAAATTGCACTCGGATTTCTTCCTGCATTTTGCTCTGCTTCAAGTAAGCCTCTAGAATATTGGTAGGCATTTGCTAATTCAGGAAAGCGTGTGAGATTTTGCCAGCCATAATATGCATTAATGTTTACTGTTGTTTTCTCATCTTTATTCCCTTTTTTTGTTGTAACCAATACCACCCCATTGGCTGCACGTAGTCCGTAAATAGATGCCGAAGCATCCTTCAGTATTGAGATGCTTTCTATGTCCTCAAGACTTAGTGCATTGAATGCATCTTCACCTGAAACATCTGATTTTCCAAGCCAGTTTCTACTAGCATCACCACCATAAGGAATACCATCAATTACATATAATGGTTTTCCCATATTACGAATTTCAATATTTATTCCTCGACCCGGTCTGGAGTCTATGGCTCTTGTTGAAACTCCGGGTACTTTTCCGGTGAGTGCTCCGGCAGTAGTTGTTGAAGATGAACGTATAATGTCTTCAGCATCAACATTACTAATTGCGGTAGTCACCCGTCTTTTTGATTGAGTACCGTAACCCACAACAACAACCTCATCCAGCAGCTCCCTATCTTCAGTAAGTGTTACATTTAGATTAGTTCTTCCATTTAATGAAATGGTTTGTGTTACCATTCCAACATAGGAGAATTCTAATGTGGCACTAGGGGCTACATCTGAAAGGGTGTAATTTCCGTCAAAATCAGTAATTGTACCAATGGTTGAATTCAGAACCCGAACAGTTACTCCAATCAGTGGTTCTTGATTGGCATCACTCACTGTTCCTTTGACAGTAATGTTCTGCGCAAACATTCCTAAAGAAACTGCCCAAATTAAAGTCAACATAAACAGCTCCTTCCTCATTTTAAAAAGAGTTTTCTTTCTCATTCTCATGTTTTTTTTTAGATTAATTATAAATCGTGATAAAATAAAACTTTATTGTCTAATTAGCATTTCTGCACATTAAAACTAGTGTGGTAATTTTAGAAGTGGTTTAATAAATTTATTCCTTTTTGATTTGGATAAATCAAAAAAAATCACTGTCAAATTACACAAAGGTGGTTTTTATAAAATTGTTTTTTAACAATGCATAATCCTTTCAGACAATATTTGCAAAATTACAACAAGTTTATGTCAAACGAGATTCCAAATCGTGCATTAATGGATCATAAATAGGTCAATTTACACATAGTGTGTTACGATAGGTTAAATACTGTGCTTTTATTGTTAAAGGAAAATTGAGGGCATTATTTAATTATCTTCTGAAATAATATTAAATAACGATTGAAAAATAACTTTAAATATTAAATACTGATTATATTTGAATTATGAAGATGAAAAAACCATTTTATATAATTGCAATACTATCTTTTGTGCTTCATACTCTTGGATTAAATGCCAATACACCAATTATACAGTTGGGTGTTGAACAGGGGCTCTCTAACAATCATGTTGTAAGCATAACCCAAGATAAAGATGGCTTTTTGTGGTTTGCTACCGAAGAAGGTTTAAACAGATTTGATGGACTTCATTTTAATAGATACTATGAATATAATGGTGATTTAAGTGGAAATGAACTTAATTATGTTCTTGCTGATCCAATAGAGCCGGTAATATGGATAGCTACTCAACGTGATGGATTAAATAAATATAATTATGCATTAGATTCAATAGTAATATATAAGCATATTGATGGTCAGGCTAGTAGTTTAATAACAAATGATATTACTTCAATAATCCAATCTTCAGATGGTAATTTATGGCTTAGTACGTATCATAGAGGAGTTGAATATTTTGATAAAACGACTGAAATATTTACTCATTTTAATACATCTACCTTAACAGAGCTTCCTTCAGATAATGTTTGGAGCATTATGGATGATGGTGAAGGTAGACTTTTTATAGGTCATGTAAATCACGGCTTATCTGTTTTAACTCTTGAGAACGGAAGATTAAGAAATTATCAACATATTCCCGGTGATTCTCAGTCAATTCCCGGTAACGAAGTAAGAAAAATATATAAGGATAGTAATCATAATATCTGGGTAGGTACCGATAAGGGTCTCGCACTTTTTAATGCTGATAAAGGAACATTTATGATATTTGATAGTTCTACAAACAATGCATTGAGTTTTCCTATTTCTGATATTAAACAAACAAATGATAATAAGTTGTGGGTAGCTACAGAATTAAAAGGAGTCTACGTTTTAGACTTGAGACAATATTTTTTTAATTCAGACAACGAATTGAATGTGTTTCATTATGAATCCGGCAATAACAGATATGCTTTATCTAATCCTTCAGTCCGTACTGTTTTTCAAGATTCTTACAATAATATATGGTTAGGGACATACGGGGGAGGCATCAATTTTATTAGTCATGAAACTCCTTTATTTAACAGGTACAGTTTTTCTCCAATACCTGACGATATCTATGGGATGAACAACAGAATGGCTCTCAGCATTGCACTTGACAAAGAAAAAAGACTTTGGATAGGTACAGATGGTTGTGGTATTAATATTTTTGAAAATGGTAAGCGTAAAAAAGTTTTGTCTGTTGAATCCGATGATTTGTATCATAACACTATTCAAGCATTGATGAAAGATCATAATAATGATATCTGGATTGGGTCGTTTATGGGTGGTGTTAGTTATTATAATCACAAAACAGGTAAGATTCAAACATTTCAGCTCGATGGTACAAACAATCAAGATATTCGTTGCTTTTATGAAGATGATGAAAATAATATCTGGGTGGGAACAAGTACAGGTGTTTATTTGATTGATTGCGACGAGAAAACGCAAGAAGCACGCTATACTAGTTTAGATAATGGATTGCCTGAAGATTTAGTAAGATCAATTTTAGTAGATAGTAAGAAACGTATTTGGATTGGAACTTTTGGAGGTGGATTAGCATTATTTACACCTGAAATGGAATTAATTCAATACTTTAATGAATATAACGGATTCTGCTCTAATACCATTAATTATGTTTATGCAGACACAAAAGATCAAGTGTGGGTAGCTACCGGAGACGGTCTGGTACTATTTACTGATTCCGATACAATTACTTATTCTATTATTGGAAGAGAAGATGGTCTTGAAAATACTTATGTCAGAGCTATTACGGAGGATTTGTCAGGCAATATATGGTTTACTACAAATGCAGGTATCAGTGTGTACTTAATTGATTCAAATCAGATCCAGCATTTTGATCATGAAGGCACAGTCTCCATGAATAGTTTTTTAAGTTCTGTTGTTAATGATGAGGAAAATGGTGAAATATATTTTGGTTCAATTAATGGAGTTTATAATTTTAAACCTTTCACAATATTGCAGGAAAGAATTAGTCCACCTGCCATAGTAACAGAAATGAGGGTTTATGAAGTAAAAAATGCTTTAGAAGAAGAGAGGGTCATAAATTACTTTAAGGGACTAGATGAAAAGATAGAATTATCCTACAAACAGAATAACTTTACAATATTCTTCAATATACAGGATTACGCTTTGAAGGACAGAGTTGAATATGTGTATAGATTAGAGGGTGTTGATAGTAACTGGCAGTCAGTAAATGAAAATAGCGTCACTTTCCGTGGTATGCGACCCGGGAAATATCATTTTCAGGTTGCAGCAATAATGCAAAACCAGAAAAATCATGGTGAAATATTCAGTTTGAATATTCAAATATTTCCACCATTTTGGTTGACTTGGTGGGCAAAAGTTATATATACTATAGTTTTACTTTTGATTATACTTTCTGTTTTTTATTTTTATAAGAAAAGAGTAGATATACAAAGTACTTATGATCTCCAAAGAGAAAGTCTTGCAAGAGAGCAAGAAATGAATGATGAGCGCCTCCGTTTTTACACAAATATTACTCATGAATTGCGTACACCTCTTACCCTGATTATTGGACCTTTAGAAGATTTACAAAAAGACCCGCAATTGCAATTAAAGCAGAGTCAAAAGGTTTCTCTTATCAGAAAGAGTGCTTTGCGTTTACTTGATCTTATAAATCAGCTTTTGGAATTTAGAAAAGTCGAAACTCAGAATAAAAATCTGACTGTAAGTAAAGGCAATCTTTCTGCCTTAGTTAGTGAAGTATGGCTGAAATACAAAGAGTTGAACACAAAACAGAATGTGAAGTATAGGGTTATAATAGAGAGTGAGGAAATGGTACTTTATTATGATAAGGAAATAGTTTATTCCATATTAGATAACCTCATGTCAAACGCTCTTAAAAATACAGAAGAAGGTAGTATTACTCTCTCTCTTAGGACAAACAATAAAGATGACGAGTCTTATACAGAAATTGTGGTAGAAGATACCGGATGCGGTATAGCAAAAGAGGAGCTGGAGCATATTTTTGATCGATATTATCAGGTTAAAGGTAATAGGCTTATATCGGGAAGTGGAATTGGTTTAGCTCTTATAAAAAAACTTGCTGAAATTCATGAGGGGCAGATTCAAGTAGAAAGCGAGATCAACAAAGGGAGTCGTTTTACTTTTTCAATTAAAACCCACAATATTTATCCCAACGCTCTCCATTCTGATGAAACAAAAGAAAATGTACAAGAAATTGACATAGATAAAGAAATAATTGAAGTTGAAGATTCAGGTGAAGATAATAAACAGATTTTACTGGTAGTAGAGGATAATAAAGATATTCAAAATTATATATCTGATTCATTATCTGATTTATTTGAGGTGTTGACAGCATCTGATGGAAAAGAAGGACTTGAAGTAGCATTATCAAATATTCCGGATATTATTGTAAGTGATATCATGATGCCTGGAATGGATGGAATTACCTTTTGTAAAATGATTAAGGAAGATATGCGAACCAGTCATATACCTTTGATTTTATTAACAGCTAAAACATCACTACAGGATAAAGAGGATGGATATGAGTCTGGAGCAGATTCATATCTGACTAAACCTTTTAGTGCAACTCTTTTAAAGAGTAGGATCAATAATCTTATGGATAGTAGGAGAAAATTGGCAGAACAGTTTAAATTTCATGTCAAACTCGACAAAAAAAGTGAGATAATTAATAATTCTATAAATCAGCTTGATAATGAATTTATAGAGAAGATAACTGAACTGATCCTTGAAAATATGGAACATAAGAAGGTTGATGTTGGCTTCCTCTCTGAAATGTTGTCTATGAGCAGTTCTACACTTTATAGAAAGATTAAAGCACTGACTGGAATTTCCACAAATGAATTTATTCGTAAAGTGAAAATGAACCGTGCTGAAGAACTTCTGCTTACAGGTAAATATACTGTATCTGAGGTGGGGTACTTGGTTGGTATAAGTAATACAGTTTATTTCAGACAAAGTTTCAAACAGGTGTTTGGGTTAGCACCAACAGGATATATAGACAAAATTAAAGAAGGCAAGTTGTAATTACTAATTAACCTAACATTTGAATAAATCTGTTATGTTATATCAATTATCTTACCTTCTTTAATTAGTTGGTTTATTTCTAATCTATTTAGATTGTTACTCTGTAGTAAAATCTTCATTTAGAATTAAAAACTTTAATTACTTAATTTAGTTTACTTTTTCTGATAAACTCTCACATAGTCTACTTCATAATTTAGAGGAAATACTGCATCATCAGGTGTTCCGCCATGACGTCCGCCAATTGCAAGATTCAGCAGGATGTAGTGTGGCTGCATAAACGGGTTTTTATTATCACCGAGTGAACCATTTATTGTTTCACTTAACAGTGTCTCATTTAATAGCTCATCATCCAGATAAAGTCTGATTGCCTCTTCATCCCAATCCATTCTCCAGATATGAAATTTATCTGCCCAATTAGGATCTTTATCTGTGAAATATGTAAAAGGTATAGTAGAGCTGTCCCATTTGGCATTAAATCTTGTATCTGTTCCCCAGGCTGTGTTTGCCAGGATGTGTGGAATACCGTCAATACGGTAATATTCCATAATGTCTATTTCACCGTTAGAGGGCCACTCCATCTCGGTTCCCAGAGTCCATATTGCAGGCCAAGAGCCGCTTGCGATTGGAATCTTTGCTCTAATCTCGAAACGTCCATACTGAAACTCCTTATTACCCTGAGTTTTAATAGAAGATGCACTGTATTCTATCTTCTCCCGACTATGTCTCCAATCGTTGCTGCCTGCTTCATACATGGGATTATCCCTGTTTTCGCGACGGGCAGAAATTGTCAGTAGACCATTCTTACATACTGCATTATCCTCCTGGTACCATTGTAGTTCATTGTTGCGAACAAAACCCTTTTCGAAGGACCATACATTACTGTCAGGTGTGCCGTCTGTGTTAAACTCATCATTCCACACAAGGTTATATCCTTCGTGTACTACGGGATCATTATTATCAGGAAGCAGTTCGTCAAAAGTCTCCAGTGACCAGTTATCCATCCATTTTAGAACAGGATATCCGTTTTCAAACTGTATGGGCAACCAGATATAACGGCTGTCACCTAAATTTCCCGGTCTCCATCTGTCAGCCATAAAAATGTAGGCATCTTTTTTCCCTTCTACTGGTAAGATATAAGTACTTTGTGACTCAAATGTACGGTTAGCTCCTCTTCCTTTAGCGGGATTTGGCAACTGTGTCCATTCGCCCATGATGTCATCAGCCACAAGCAGACGAGCAGCATTGGGCTCCCAACCTGTACAGCCGGAAGTAATCATAAAATAGCGACCATCCTTTTTGAATAATGCAGGTGCTTCGTTGTGACCACCCGGAGCAACACGGATGTAACGTCCTGTGTGTTCAAGATAGTCATCGGAAAGTTCTGCAATATTTAGTGTCAGGTTTTCTTCTGCAGCATAAATGTGGTATGCTTTATTGTCATCATCAACATATAGAGTCATGTCGCGCGACATCTGTCCTCCTTCAAGATCATGTAGTGCATGTACACCCTTTTCTATAGCACTTCTCCATTCAGGAGTCCACCATTTTTCGAAATCGCTTAACTTTAC
>DHCC01000012.1:31056-32037 GCA_002398875.1 Bacteroidales bacterium UBA4912
CTTGTTATATATAACTTTAGGACGTTCGATAATACAACCTTTTACGATAGGACTATTTTCATCTTCAGAAACTTTAAGTACCACCCCTTCGTTTTTCCAGTTATAAAGGTCTTTTGAGGTGTAACATGTTACTCCCTCTTCCGTAATATAACCCCTGTTAGGTCTGTGTTCGCCATACCAGTAATAAGCACCTTTATGATAAATGATACCGCCACCATGTGCATTGATATGCTTACCTTGATCATCTCTCCAGATTGCACCGGGAGTAAATGAAGTTTTTGATTCGGCATGTTTTGCCATCTCACTTGCTGCAAGTAAAAAAGCACCAACTCCGAAGTCTGAAGTTGTTTCAGGACCTACATTACTGTGTTGATCAGCTCTTTCGCCGATAGGTTGTACATAGCCTACAATGCCATTTTCCTGAAGAGCAATTTCGGTAAGATATTCCCAGCCTTTTTCTGCTGTGGCTAAATACTCGGCTTCATTAAGAAGTCCATTGTTCAGTCCCCATAAATAACCATAGACAAAAAAAGCGGTACCGCTGGTTTCATAACCGGGTGCTTGTTGCAAATCAAGTATGCTTCTACTCCAGTATCCTTCAGCTTGTTGTGCATTCTTAAGAGATGCTGCCATAGCCTGATAAACTTGAATATATTCATCGCGATGTGTATCATTCAACGGTAAATCTTCTAATACTTTGGCGAGTCCTGCAAATACCCAACCGTTGCCTCTTGCCCAGAAATCTTTTTCACCTTTATTGGTTTTATGTTCAGGGTAAATGTACTTGGCATCTCTGTAGAATAGTCCGCTCTCTTCATCATACATAAGCTCTTTAGCAAAGCTGAAATATTCGTACAGCTTACTTAGGTAGAGTTCGTTTTCCGTTATGTTGTATAACTTAGTCATTACAGGCATAACCATATACAGACCGTCGGCCCACCACCAGTAGTCGTTCTGTGGAGTACTCATCTGATACTCCAT
>DHCC01000011.1 GCA_002398875.1 Bacteroidales bacterium UBA4912
TAATAGTTGGTCCGACATTTTTTGTAATATACCACTCAGTTTCCACGTTTCTTATTTTATCGCAGGTTACAATAAGTAACTTGTCACGTTCGCACTTCAGACTTACTTGGCTCTTAACTCAGCCATACCTCGTCCTTATGTTGCTCGTTTAAATATGGTATTGGTAAGTACAAAATGAGAATAAAGTTAATCTAATCTACAACCGATATACCTATAAAATAAGATGAGTTTATAGATTCTCTTAAGTCAATTAACCCTGATTTCTTGCATGGACAGACAAATTTGAATACATTTGAGGATAGATAATTTAAATCAAAACAGGAATAACATGATAAATAAAAGAAAAGCTGCACAGATTATTAGGGGACAGCATGCTGTCGACGGTGCGGGAGTACGTTTACGCAGAGTTCTGGGAGCAAATAATATCACCGATTTCGATCCGTTTTTAATGCTCGACGGATTCGATTCAACAGATCCCGATGATTACATCAAGGGTTTTCCATGGCATCCTCACAGGGGAATTGAAACAATTACATATCTTGTAAAGGGTAAGATAGAACATGGAGACAGTCTGGGCAACAAGGGTACCATCAATGATCTTGAGTGTCAATGGATGACTGCAGGATCCGGAATTATTCACCAGGAAATGCCGAAAGCTTCAGAAAGAATGCTTGGTTGTCAGCTCTGGGTGAATATGCCTGCAAAGGACAAGATGAATCACCCTGCTTATGGCGATATAACGCAGGATAAGGTTGTTGTAACTGAAGAGGAAAATGCGGTAATCAGAATACTTGCAGGTTCTTACAAAGGCAAAACTGGCGTTTTTGAGGGAAAGTATGTAAAAGTTCAGTATCTGGATGTTGACCTGGCTCCTGACAGCAAATGGACTTACTCCGAGACACCCAACGATGAAACACTTTTTATCTATTTGCTGGATGGAACGATTGCAGTGGATGAAAAGTTATCGGATTTTGAAAATAAATCATGCGCTGTGCTATTTACATCTGCCGATAAAAATGCAAAAGAGAACGACACTGTTGCTGTTCGATCCGGAAACAAGGGTGCACGTTTTGTCCTCTTGGCGGCAAAACCACTTAGAGAAGCGGTTGCGTGGGGAGGACCTATTGTTATGAATACTCGCGAAGAACTTGAAACGGCTTTTGATGAACTGGATGAAGGAACATTCATCAAGCATAAAGTTTAACGAGAAAATCGACAAATTTATTTAGAAAGGATAGCCAATTGCGAAATGGAAGGCTAAATCTCTGCCAAAATCGGGCTTGAAGATAGTCCATCTTGAACCTTTAGGTAATGCCGGATTGTGTGCTTTCATACCAAAATCCAACCTGAGTAATAGAAAGTTAAGATCAAGCCTGACTCCAAGTCCGTAAGCAACACCCAGTTCCTTATAAAAATTACTCAATTCGAATAGTCCGCCCGGCTGTTTGACATAATCTTTGATTGTCCAGATATTACCGGCATCTACAAATCCGGCTAACTCGATCAATTTAGATACTTTGCGACGATATTCAACACTGAAATCGAGCTTAATTTCTCCTACTCTGTGTCCGAAATCATGTGATGTTGAGTCTGTACCATAAGTACCCGGTCCTAAAGTTCGCGTACTCCACCCTCTCACGCTGTTTGCACCACCACCAAAATAACGCTTTTCAAAAGGCAAAATATCTGAATTTCCATAAGGCACTGCAACACCTATAGCTAAATGAGAAGCAATTGATCTTTTGTCATCAAAGGTATACATAGGAGAAATATCCAAATCACCTTTAACATACTCTGAGTAAGGTATCTTAAAGAATGATTCCCTTCCGTCTATATCCCTTTCGCCGGCACCAATACTTGTTGCAATTCTTGGTATCCATCCGGCTAATTCAATACCGGAACGAATTCTGAAAGGTATGTCAGGCATATCGCCTCTTGAAATACGGTTGTAATTTGTATATGTAATATTGTAGGCTGAACTCACGATAAGCTGTTCATCATAACTATAACGAAGTATAGGATTTACCTCATCACTAAGGTACAAATCTTTGAATCTCTGTGACGACCATGGCATCCGAACGTAAGTAATAGCAACAGGTTCAAAAACATTCAGCAATTTCCATTCCATAGCAGACCACTGAAAACGCGTTGACATGTTAAAGAACTGCCTCAGATATTCAGGGCGTTTCTGGAAGTTAGTTCCAATTGAAAATTCGGTAGATGCTGAAGGCTGATCTTTAAGTTGCTGCAACAGCCAGGGCAGAAGAAGTTGCGGAATTGACAAAAACGCCTCTGCACCGTATTCATAATAACTATTATCCACAAGGTCCAGACTGTCAGATCTGATAAACTCATAAGCTGCATTAAGCCTGATACGGAATGTTTCACCCGCTTTAAAAAAGTTACGGTGCTCGTAAGTAATATTACTGGCTACACCTAGGTCTCCTGCAGAATTGGTACCATCAACTCCAAATTGCATATAATGAACATTTCCCGGTAAAAGGGTTATTCTGGAATCCAGATAAGATGAATCATTCCTTTCGACAGGAGTAAGATTTATATAAGTCTGGTTAATAGCAGACATGCTGTTTAAGGATGAGTAGGTTCTTTCTACTATACGATCAGAGTATAAACGTCCCGGTCTTACAAAAGTGTTATAAAATACTGCTCTCGGTTTTAGGAATTGCTCTTTTTCAGAGATTATCTTAATACCCCTGTAATCGGTAGTATCCAGTAAATTATATCTTGTTGAGTCCTCCAGAATATCAGGATTTACACCATTGATAACAGTTACGTTGCCAATATTATACCTCCTGTGAACCGGCGCATTTGTCGGATTATTCAAAGAAAGCGTAACATCTACCTGGTTTACACCTACCGCGGTATCCGCCAGAAAATAAAAGTTTTCTTTAGAAAAATTATAATAACCACTGTTTCTGAGTGTTGTAGTCATATTTTCTCTTCCCTGCTCAAGCACAGACAAGTCAAAAATATCACCCTCCTTAATTATGTTAAGTCTGTTTGTTTCATCCAGTATTTTATAAATTGTAGTATCTATAGAATTTATAGTGTCATTGAAATTACGTATTCTGTGAGGTTCATGCCCTACAATATCATAAGTAACATTGACCTTTTTATCCTCTTTTACAACAGCAGTATCAACCTCAGCATTCAGATACCCCTTATTTTTCAAATGCAATCGGATCTGCTCTGAAGAAACAATAGCCAGTTGTTCATTATACAGTACAGGCGGTTCGCCATATTTAAGCAGCTGGCGATTTATCCAGGTGGAATCATTTTCAGGAATATTATACATGTGCAATTTCCACTTCCCAAGAATAGGAATAGATGAGTTTGGCTTTTGTCTCAGATAAGGTTTAAGGTTTGATGAACCAATACCTCTGACATCAGAGTTGATATCCACTTTGTCAAGTAGATAACTACCTTCAGGTACTTTCTTTGTTACATTGCAAGCGGAGAAAATAATTATCGCAACTAATGAAAGTAAGTATTTATTCATATAATTATTCATCCTCATCTTTGGGTCTTATAAATCTAAAATTAAAAAGATCTCTGAGAGATTGTGCCTCTTTTGTCACAACAACGCCCACTCCCTGCGTTGTGGGTGTACGGCTGTAAAACCGCTCATTAGCCCTGTTAAATGCACGCAGCATCAGCCAGTTATTTATATCGTACTCCATGTCAAACTCTCCCATAAATGCTTGTTGAGAAGCCATCATGCTATTGTCACCATAACTTAGATTAGTTGTTATTCGTAACCGGTTGTTTAACAATCGAGTAGAAACGTCAAGCCCCATTCTCACATTATCAAGAGTGCCGTCAACTGATTCTAGGTTTGTGCTAACCGACCAATTGTCATTCAATGCACTGGAAAAAAGAGCATCCAGTCCACGCGAAAGTGTACTGGCTGCAAATTTAGTAAATACAGAAGGACCAAAATTCAGGTCGGGAGACCCTTGCGAAGGGATAAAGCTACCTGTTGTAGCCAGATAGGCAAACTGCAGAATTTTTGTATCTTCGTCACTTATAAAGCTATTTACACGCTGTTGGATATCATTTGAACTTTCGGGTAATTCAATATCATACTGCAAATCCATTCCTTCAAGATTACCTCTTATTTGCAGTAAAGCATTTACCGGAACACGGGTATTTGCGAGCTCTGTTGCAAAAGTGGGACTTAAAGCTGCAAGGTCAGCTCTTACAGGTAGATATGCAATTATATTAAACTGAGTATTCAAAGGATTACCTTCCATTGTAAGCCTGCTACCTTCACGAATATTAAAGTCGACTGTACGAAGATTTTGCAGGTTATAATGAAATTTACCGCTATTAATAACATAATCACCATACAAACGTACTGGCGGAGTAGATTTAGAATTGAAGTTTATATTAATCTCACCATCACCACTTACCTCGATTGCATTACCTGTTGTGGGATCAAGTAAAACAGACGCTTCCAACAACGGGTTCAGATCAACTGTAGCCCTCATCACAATAGGAATTGCCTTATTTACCCTTGAATTTGTCAGATTTAACTCTTCATCCCGTCTTCTCAGGAATGCCAGCGAGTCTGCTTGATGAGTATTTATGTAAATCACCCCACTATATTCTGCAGCCTGAGCTGTTTGCGGAAGCATGACCGTTACCTCTGAAGCACTTCTGGTAGTAAGTTTTCCATCCCCATAAATACCCATGGGAGAACCTGTAACACTTAAATTACCCGAAAGTCTGAGATCACCATAAACCATAAGATCAGTACGATTTTTATTGTTGAGCAGCATAAAATCGTTCAAAGTGATACCAGCCGTATACACCATTCTTCCGAAATTAGTATGAGAAAGGCTCAGGTTTAAAGTAGCTGTATTATTATTCTGATCACGAATCACAAGATTTTCAAGCCCCACATTATCGCTTTTTATCTGTATAGTATCTGATAGATAATATGTTACATTAGTATACGCCACTTTTATTATACCGTCTTCAATTCCCAACCAGCCTTCTGTTAATGGCTCCGAGGGTTTTCCTGTAATTTTAATATTAGAGTTGACACGTCCGGATAACTGGCTTAGAGCACTTACTGTCAGCGGCTGCAGTGCATAAAGCTCAAAGTCCTCCGTAAGAACAGTAACATCCATGGGTAAAGGACTTTCATCACCTGTAGGTATATATCCTTTTATCTCCAGACTTCTTTCACCTTCGTTAATCAAGTTAGCAGCAAGATTCAGTCCTGAATATGTCTGATCCCAGTCACCTTCAATAATTAAAGTTCCAATAGTATCGTTATGTACCGTAATATTTTCGATTCGCAGTTCATCAGTACTAATCATCGGCGTCTCAAGCGCTTGACGAATATTTATACCCCCATTTATAGAACCGGAGAAGTTTGAAATATTAATTGCAGTAAGAATATTTGCCAGCTCAGTATTATTAAAATAAATACGCAAATTATCAGCTTCACTTTTGGATGCTACACCATCGATACCCAGTAATAGCATATTTTCTTCTGTGATACCAAAGTTAGAGATACTAATACGATCTTTATTATACAAAATAGATGCATCATTGATGTCAATGTTATTACCGTTAAAATCTATTGTTGTGGGATGAATCCTTATATTGGATGCTAGCTGGTTATCACGGTCACGACTGAAACCCATTGAAACTAATAATTTACCGTCTGCACTGCTATTACTTTTTTCAATATCAAAAGCCAGATTGTTAATTACAGAATCATTAGCAGCTTCAGTTTTCAGTATCGCATTAATAAACCCGTTACTCTGCACCAGGTATGTGTTAACATTAACATTTGCCCCATATTGCTTGTTGTTAAAATCAATTTTTGTCTCCCTTATGTCATTTTTCCCAAACATCATCCGTGGGATATAACCATTTATCTGTAGAGAGTTATTGTCTTTCATATTAACACTACCATTTATAGTAGCCTGCTCCACGTTGTAAAAAGGCAAAGCAAAAGTATATGATAAGTCCTCAGTATTACTAAGCTGAATATTGAAATCAAAATTATTCTTTCCAGATAATTCGACTTCTTCATTTGATAATTCTGTATCCTGAAATATATTTTCGTTAGTGGATTCTAACTGATTATCTGATGTTTCTGATAACAATGATGGGAGATGTGGTCTCAATACCTGCTTAACCTCTTTTGCAATAGATGAAAAATAATAGTCACCAATTATTTCTGCCTCCATGAATTCAGACATGATTTGCAGCTTCTTACCTTCACCAGCATCAGCAAGTGCTTGTAAATATATTGGACCGGGGTTATATATAAAGTTGCTGTCAACAATTGAGGTGTTGTCAATTACAAGAGTACCTGTCATATCATCAATCGTGGTTCCTGACATATTGGCCTCAATTTGCGTTGTAAGTAATGGAGTATTCCACGTTTCCATTAAAATGAAGGGACTCAGATTAAGACGCTGTACATTTCCATCAACAATGAATCCTAAGCTATCTCCAAAAGTTATGTCGCCATTTATATCAAATTGATTAAGCGGTGAATCCATATTAAGGTTTGCCGACACATTATTTCCAAGATATATTCCATTGAAATTTATGTCGTTGTAAAAATAGTCCTTGTATGTTAATGATTCAATAACCCCTTTGGCAGTAACTGATAATAAAGAGTCTCGGGGAATTACTACCTTAGCATTTGCACTCATTGTAGTATTACCTAATCCGGCGCCATCACCGATAATATTAGCTATCTGAATATCTTCAACCCTTACAGGACCTTCGAAACTAAGATATTTGAACTTATCTGTAATTCTGCCTGTACCGTTGATTGTGACATTGCCCTGTTCGGTGACAATATAGCTGTCATAATGAAATCGGTTCAATTTACCTACTGCCTGTAGATTAAGATTAAGATCTCCAAGTGCTGTTAATTGTGTTGGTGAATAATATTCATTGGCAAAAACACGTATAATAGACTCAAGATCAGACTGGGAAACAGACAAACTGCTTACATCTACCTTTAAATCGCTATTATTGAAGTCGCTGTAATCTGATATCATCCCTGTAATCTCGAATTGAGTATCGGCTCCGTATTGCAGACTCAGTTTATTAAGATTTGCTGTGGGTAACTGACCATCAGCTATTATTTCGAATGATAACATTTCACTTAAATCTGAAATAGGAGAATAAAATACCCCTATATCCTTGGGATCCAACTGCCCACTTATCATTTTGAGTGAAAACTCCTTCGATTCAGTATTGTAGCTTGCAACATCTATTTCAATATTTGACTTATTAAGGGTGAGCTGTAAATTATCACTTTCAAGCTGCTTTCCTTTTCCCTTAACTTCTGTCTCCAGATTTATCAGATGTAATCCTGAATTAGCTTCAATGAAGTTTAGCAAATCAACTTCAGCATATATATCCTCAACACTTTGAAAATGACCATTTGCTTTGAAATTGAGGTTAACTATATCAATGTGGTTGCTATTGAATGCACCGGGAGTTTCCTGTTCCGAGAGAATATTATATCGTAAAGATCCATTTTTTAGAATTAACTCTTCAGCAGTGATACGCATTGGTTTTTTTTCCTTTTTTACAACTGTTGTATCTTTTTCTGTGGCAAATGCATCAATAATAAACTGAAAGTTAAAAGGTGCTTCTGATGTTTCACGGTAAAGAATGGCCTTAAAGTTCTCAACACCTGCCTTCTGAACTGTGACCCTGCTTCTCAGCAGATCAAGAGCCCGAATTCTTGCATTAATTTTACCGGCATAAAAAAGAGTATCTTGTTGTTGATCCTCAACATATAAACCATTTAATTCAACAGTATTAAACAAACGTATTCTAATTCCGTCAAGATTGGTATTCGTGCCTAATACCGGCTCCAGCTTTTCGAGGGCATAATCGGCAGCCCACTTCTGAATTGGAGGGATACTAAATGTGATGTAAAGTAGTATATTAACCAGTATAATACTAATTACTATGATAGCTAATATGCGAGCGAACTTTTTTGCCAAATTGAGCTTCTTGAAAAAGTGATTAATTCTGACTCTACTGTTATGCAATATTACAAAAAAAGGCTTTAATAGTGGGACTGGAGTACCTTTTTAACCAAAAAACATGTTTATTTGAGGTTTTTCCACAAAAGTGAACTGTCACCATAACTTAAGAACCTGAAATTGTTATGCAAAGCGTATTCATAAATATTTTTCCACTCGTCTCCTACAAATGCTGAAACAAGAAGTAACAGAGTACTTTGGGGTTGATGAAAGTTGGTTATCATTGCATCCGGATAGTGGAATGTGTAACCGGGTGCAATCATCAAGCTTGTGGCAGAAATAAGCTGATCCTGATCTGTCTGCTCAAGATAATCCAGAATGAAACGTAACACAATATAGGGATCTGCCGATTCTTCTTCACTATAAGGATCCCACTGATTAACAGCAAGTTTATGAGGTTTTATATCAGGCGTTTCCTTAAGCTTTTTGCCTATGTAATAGAGACTTTCAACAGTACGCATTGAAGTTGTTCCTACTACTATAATATCACCTGTATGATTAATTATTTTCTCAATTGTTTCCTTTGGTACTGATATAAACTCTGTATGCATTTCGTGATCGGCAATGACTTCAGACTTAACCGGCTTAAATGTACCTGCACCTACGTGAAGAGTAACTTCAGCTGTTTGAATTCTTTTTGAAGTAAGTTTATCCATTACTTCAGGTGTAAAGTGCAATCCGGCAGTTGGTGCCGCTACAGAACCCTCGACATGCGAATATAGAGTCTGATATGTTTCATCATCTTTTGCTTCAGCAGGCCTGTTTAAATAGGGAGGTATAGGCAATTTTCCGGCTACCTCAAGTAATTCAGAAAAAGTGAAATCATTATTATCCCATGAAAACCTTACAGTAACATCTGAACTGCTTTTTGTGGTGTTGTCTGTCGTCATCACTTTCTGAGCATTAATCGTCACTCCTATTCCGTTAATATCAATTTCCATCGATAGAACCTCATCTTTCCATTTTCTTGCATTACCAATCATACAAGTCCATGAGCACTCTCCTCGTTGTTGGAAATTCATTACATAATCTCCTGGTTCATAGGGCGAGAGACAAAACACCTCAATTATTGCTCCACTGACTTTTGTGAAATGGAGTCTGGCATGAATGACTCTTGTGTTGTTGAATATCAGAAGACTGTTTTCGGGAATATATTCAGTAAGTAAAGAGAACTCACTGCTGCTTACTTTGGAGTCTTTATAAATTAGAAGTTTGGAGGAATCTCTTTGTGACAAAGGGTACTTCGCAATCTTTTCATCGGGTAGTATATATGTGAAATCTGAAATCTTAATATTACCTATATCGCCTTTTTTCATTTTTTTAGTATCGAAAAATCTATTTTCATATTAATTAGTGCATTTATTCCGCAAAAATAGTCAACTTTGCAAAACACTACAAAATTAAACACCAAAACAAAAGTTATAACCGTAATCAACCAAGTTAACGGGAATCAAAACAAGTGGAATTTGGTGATAAATAGTGATAAACATAGAAATGAAAAAAATATCAACAGGAGACAGGGTTAGATTCCTCAACACAGTTGGAGGAGGATTAGTGAAAGGTTTCCAGAACAAACAAGTTGTTATAGTAGAAGATGAGCATGGATTTGATATTCCGGTGCTAATCTCTGAATGTGTGGTTGTGGAGTCTGCTTCAGACACTAAAATGGGACAAATCACAGATGACGACAACTTTCAGAAAGGCGCTAAAGAAGAAACAAAAAAAGATCGTAAAGATTCTGTACCTGAAGTCACGGTCAGTGAGACATATCAGCCTGAAGAAACTGCTGAAGGAGAAAAAATCACTGCTTGTCTTGCCTTTCTGCCAATTGATCTGAAAAACCTTTCTACATCTACGTATGAATGCTATTTTGTGAACGACAGCAATTATTACCTCTTTTTCAACTATATGAGCCGGGAGAATAACAGTTGGAAAAGCAGATATAATGGTATAGTAGAACCAAACACAAAGATATTTTTGGAGGAATTTGATAAAACAACACTGAACGATATTGAAAAAGTATCAGTTCAGTTTATTGCTTTCAAACATAACAAACAATACAAGTTTAAGAATCCTTGTTCAGTTGAACTGCGTATAGATACTGTAAAGTTCTACAAATTACACAGCTTTCGTGAAAATGATTATTTTGAGGATAATGCAATAATTTATTACGTAATAAAGGATGACATTCCTGAAAGAGAATTGCTAATTTCAGCAGGTGATCTGGAGCGTGCAATAAAAGAAAAAGAAGTTTCAGAAAGAAGGCCGCAGAAACAAGCTATAAGAAAGAGAAAGAGTGATACTATAATTGAAGTAGATCTGCATATAAATGAGTTGCTTGATACAACTGCCGGTATGAGTAATGCTGACATTCTTGAATATCAGCTGAAGAAATTCAATGATGTCATGAAAGAAAATATAAATAATAAAAACGTTAGAATTGTGTTTATTCACGGTAAAGGTGACGGTGTACTCAAAACTGCTCTTATAAAAGAATTGAAGAAAAATTACCCAACCTGCTACTACCAGGATGCTTCTTTTCAGGAATATGGATATGGAGCTACAATGGTTAAAATCAAATAAACTAAACATAAATGACAAAAAGAATAATGTTGATCGTTCTTGCAGCTGTTATGCTGACAGGCTGTGATATAATGAACAAAATCGGTGGAGCTTATCAGCTTTCACAAAGCGAATACCGTTATAATTCACTAAGCAATATACAGCTGGCCGGTATTAATCTGGGAAATGCCTCAGCTATTTCTCTTTCTAATCTGGCTTCTATTTCTACAGTTCTTGCAGGAAATAGTACTATGCAGAATATTCCATTCAGCATGACTCTTAATATGGATGTGACTAATCCAAATTCATCTGCAGCATTTCTTGATGCGTTGGATTACTCAATTATGATTAATGAGTTGGAGTTTGCAGAGGGAAAGATGGATATCCCTATCAGGATTCAGCCGGGTGAAACAACTGTTGTTCCTATTCCGATCAGCATAGACCTTAAAAACCTTATGAACAGATACTCACAGGATCGGGTGGCTAATGAGATGAGCGGATTCCTTGGGATTACTCCAAACGAGACAACTGTTACAGTTAAACTTTGGCCTAAGCTGACAGTAGGTAATACTTTAATTAAAGTACCAGCCGCTATTCCTGTTGTATTCAATTTTGGAGGTCGATAATACGATTGATTAACTCTACCTCTTTTAAAATGTAAGGTAAAACTGTATCTTTGCATTTTAAAACAGTTATATAAGATGCAGAAACCCTCTATCCCTAAAGGTACACGTGACTTTTCGCCTGAAGAAATGGCGAAACGTAATTATATTTTTGACACAATTAAAGAGGTCTACCGACTCTATGGTTTCAGTCAAATTGAAACACCTGCTATGGAAAACCTGTCAACTTTGATGGGGAAATATGGTGAAGAGGGTGACAAATTGCTTTTTAAGATTCTTAATTCGGGTGATTTTCTCAAAGATATTAGTAAAGATGATTTGACAGAGGGTAATTCTGTTAAAACAGCAAATAAGATTTCTGAAAAAGGTCTGAGATATGATCTCACAGTACCTTTTGCACGCTATGTAGTAATGCACCGCAACGAAATAACATTTCCATTCAAACGCTTCCAGATACAGTCTGTTTGGCGCGCAGATCGACCACAGAAAGGCAGGTATCGGGAGTTTTTCCAGTGTGATGCTGACATTGTAGGATCCGACTCTTTATTAAATGAAGTTGAACTTATTCTGATAATTGACGAGGTGTTTTCACGTCTTGGAATAAATGTATCAATAAGGATTAACAATAGGAAGATATTGTCAGGTATTGCAGAAATAATTGGTGAATCTGAAAAGATAACGGAGTTTACTGTTGCAATTGACAAGCTTGAAAAAATTGGTCTTGAATCAGTGAACAAAGAACTTGCCTCATCCGGCTTCTCGGAGTCATCAATTAGCAAGTTGCAGCCAATTTTAAACCTTAGCGGATCAACAGAAGAAAAAACATCTAAGCTTAAAGAGATATTATCTGAATCTGAAACTGGCTTGAAAGGTGTAAATGAGATTGATTATCTATTGGATAAGTCTAAAGCAATTTCTCTGAATAATGAAGTTGTCCTTGATCTAACCCTTGCAAGAGGTCTGAATTACTATACCGGTACTATTATTGAAGTTAAGGCACTAGATGCAGAAATGGGAAGTATTACAGGTGGTGGAAGATATGATAATCTTACAGGTATTTTTGGTCTGCCCGGGGTTTCGGGAGTTGGAATTTCTTTTGGTGCAGACAGGATTTATGATGTATTGACACAACTGGATCTGTTCCCGGAAAATCTCACTCACTCTACTGAACTCATGTTCGTGAATTTTGGAAAAAAAGAGGAGAGCTATATATTACCTTTAATAAGTCAATTGCGAAACACAGGAATAAGTAGCGAACTTTACCCTGAAACAGCTAAAATGAAGAAACAGCTCACTTATGCTAACAACAATAAGATTCCTTATGTGGCAATGGTTGGCGAGAATGAGATGAGAGACAATACAATTACCTTAAAGAATATGAAATCGGGAGAACAAAAAAGTGTATCTCTCGAGGAAATCAAAGAGATAATTAAGAAGCGCTGACACGCCAATCTTTCAAATAAAGATATCAGACAGGTTAAAAAAAATGCTTAAGTTTTACTTAAGCATTTTTACATCTACTGCATTCATTCCTCTTGGTCCCCTTTCCAAACGGAAAGTCACAAGATTATTTTCTTCAATGCCGTATTCTGCATTACTCTTATGGAAGAAATAAGTATTCTGGCCATAGGAATCTTTAATAAATCCGTATCCTTTGGATTCATTATAAAAATCTACTCTGCCTGTAGGTTCTTTTTCTTCTTCAACTTCTTTTGGTGGGATTGAGATTTCAATATCTTCAAGTTCGATTTCCTCCGCTTTTGTTGGCTCCGGACGCTCGTCTGTAATTACACCATTGGCATCCACATAAGCTATCATGTCTTCAAAAGTATCCGCAGGCTGAAGCTTTCTGGCTTCTCTTCTCTGTTGTTTTTCTTGTCTTTTTTGTCTTTTGTTTTTTTCGATTTCTCTTTTACTAAATGAATTTGATTTTGCCATATTTTATGTTTAATATTATGTTTGCAAATATAATGAAAATTATCCACTTTATCAAGTCAGTAAAAATCAATGACTCTTGTGTAGCAGTGATAATTGTGTAACATTTAAATACAACAGTAAGAAAAATATATTTTTATAGTCACTCAAAAAGCGTTTTCTTTGCACAAAATTAATTCGAATGCTAAGTATTGAAAATCTAAGCGTTGAATTTGGAGGCTTTACACTACTTGACAGCATTTCGTTTGTATTAAACAGAAATGAAAGAGTAGCATTAACCGGAAAAAATGGAGCGGGAAAATCTACCCTGCTAAAAATTATAGCTGGTGTGCAGAAGCCTACCAATGGAAACGTTTCCGTTCCAAAAGACGCCACTATAGGCTATTTGCCGCAACAGATGAAACTCGATAACAGTCGCACTGTTTTTGAGGAAGCATCTCAGGCATTTGGTCATCTTAAGAAAATGGAGCAGGATCTGGAGCACCTTCATAATCAAATGGCTGAACGCAATGACTACGAGTCGGAAGCATATCAAACTATAATTGAACGGGCAACTGATCTGCAGGAACTTTTACAGATGTCAGGAATTCACAATTTCGAAGCAGAAGTAGAGAAAACATTATTAGGACTTGGCTTTCAACGCAGTGATTTTTCGAGATCAACAGGTGAGTTCAGCGGTGGCTGGCGTATGCGAATAGAACTTGCAAAAATACTACTTCAGGCACCAGATGTTCTTTTGCTTGATGAGCCCACTAATCACCTTGATATTGAATCTATTCAGTGGCTGGAGAATTTTTTAAGCACTCATGCAAATGCAGTTATGCTGGTATCACACGACCGTGCATTTCTGGATGCCGTTACTAACAGGACACTCGAAATCGTTCTTGGTGATATTCAAGACTATAAGGTAAACTACTCAAAATATGTAGAACTGCGCAAAGAAAGGCGTGAACAACAAATCAGGGCATTTGAAAATCAGCAGAAACAAATTAAGGATACCGAGGACTTTATTGAGCGTTTCCGTTATAAGCCCACCAAATCAAATCAAGTTCAATCGAGAATCAAACAACTCGACAAGATTGAAAGAATAGAGATTGATGAGGTTGATAACTCAAGGCTTAATCTGAAATTCCCTCCTGCACCGCGTTCCGGATCATATCCCGTAATAATGGAAGATGTATCTAAATCTTATGGTGATCACCTTGTTTTTAAAGATGTTAACCTTACTATTGAACGTGGGGAAAAGATAGCTTATGTAGGTAAAAACGGTGAGGGTAAGTCTACTCTGGTTAAATGCATAATGAGTGAGATTGATCATGGAGGCAACCTTAAACTTGGACATAATGTAAAAATCGGATATTTTGCCCAGAATCAGGCACAGATGCTGGATGAAAATAAGACAGTGTTTGAAACTATTGATGATGTGGCTGTAGGTGATATACGCACTAAAATCAGAGATATTCTGGGTGCTTTCATGTTTGGCGGGGAAGCTTCTGATAAAAAGGTGAAAGTTTTGTCGGGAGGCGAAAGAAGTCGCCTTGCCATGATACGCTTGTTACTGGAACCGGTTAATTTGCTTATACTGGATGAGCCGACCAACCATCTGGACCTGGCATCAAAAGATGTTCTGAAAAAAGCAATCCTGGAATTCGACGGAACTGCAATTATAGTATCTCACGACCGTGATTTTCTTGACGGACTTGTCAGCAAAGTGTATGAGTTTGGCGGCGGGAAAGTGTCTGAACATATTGGCGGTATTTATGACTACCTGTCTAAGAAGAAACTTAACAGTTTGCATCAACTGGAACTTTCATCCTCAGCTGCTGTAACTAACGCTGCTTCGGCAGCAAACTCAGAACAGACTCCGGACACTTCAAATAAACTCTCTTATCAGGAACAGAAAGAGCTGAGTCGCAGACAACGAAAACTTGAAAGAGATATTGAAGAGGCAGAGGATAAGATAGGGAAATTAGAGACTGAAATTTTGGAACTCGAGACGGAACTGGCTACTCCGGAAGGTGCTGTTGACACAAAAAAGCTTCAGAAGTATCTTGATACGAAAAAACATCTGGAAAGCTTTATGAATAAATGGGAGAAGTTAACATTAGAACTGGAGAAATTCACCTCATAAATTGTAAATAAAAGATGGCTAACATAAGCAAATTCATTTTAAACAGGATTATGGGATGGAAAGCAATAGACCCTTTCCCTATAGTGCCCAAATGTGTGCTGGTAGTGGCTCCTCATACGAGTAACTGGGATTTTGTAGTTGGGAAGCTTGCTTATTCATCTTTGGGAAGGCAGGCAAATTTCCTTATTAAGGCAGAATGGTTTGTATTTCCTTTCAATATTTTCTTCAAAAAAGTTGGCGGTATACCTGTAAAAAGAGATCGCAGTGAATCACTTACAACCAAACTTGCAAATGTGTTTCAGAATCGTGAGTGGATGCATCTGGGTATTACACCTGAAGGCACACGAAAGCCTGTGAAAGAGTGGAAAAAAGGTTTTTATTTTATCGCTTTGAAAGCCAATGTTCCTATTCTGCTTGTAGGACTTGATTATGGAAAAAAAGAAGCCAGAGTGCTGGAAGTATTTCATCCAACAGGTGACTACGAAAGTGACATCATTAAGATCAGATCTTATTATAAGGATATTAAAGCAAAGAAGCCGGAAAATTATATACCCTTATGATCAGGCACTAATCTTCGAAGTCGAGAGTTAGCTGAACAGCCCCAGATGGAGAAGATGTTAATTCAGCATCCGATTTCTTGAGAGTGAGTCCCATTAAACGTATCTTTTTATCTTCAATATCAGTAACCTGAAGTAACAGTTCTTTACCCAACTCAAACATTTTCTCGTAGCTGTTTATATAATAGTTTACAGTCTTACTTCTGGTAATCTGCGTGAAATCGGCATACTTTACTTTCAATGTGACTGTTTTGGCTAGGAATTTACGTTTTTGGGCTCTACGATCTACTTCATGAGCAATTTGATCAAGTGACCCCAAAACGTCAACTATCTCATCCAGATCGTCCATAAATGTAACCTCTGCACCCAATGATTTACGCACTCTTTCTGACTCAACCTCTCTGTCATCAATTCCCCTTGCAAAATGCCAATATGAAATACCGGCTTTTCCAAACTCCCTGACCAGATCAATTTCAGACCATTGTTTTAAATCATAACCTGTTCGTATTCCCAACTCAAACATACGTTTGGCAGTCACTTTCCCGACACCAAAAAATTTGTCTATTGGCAGTTTCTCTACAAAAGCTTCTGCTTTATCAGGTTCAATAACAAACAGTCCGTCAGGTTTTCTGTAATCAGAAGCTATCTTTGCAAGAAACTTATTATATGAAACACCTGCAGAAGATGTTAAGTGTGTACGGTTGTATATCTTTTGCTTTATCTCTTTAGCGATAAGAGTTGCAGAACGTGTTCCCTTATTATTTACAGAAACATCCAGAAAAGCTTCATCAAGCGAAAGTGGCTCTACAAGTGATGTGTATTCATGGAAAATCTGCATTATCTGGTTAGAAACATTTCGATATACATCAAACCTTGGCGGGGCAAAAATAATATTCGGACATTTACGTAGTGCTGTTACTGAAGGCATTGCAGAATAAACACCATATTTTCGGGCTTCATAACTGGCGGCTGCTACAACACCTCGTTTCTCACCATATCCAACAGCAAGCGGCTTACCCCGATATTCAGGATTATCTCGCTGTTCAATGGATGCATAAAAAGCATCCATATCAATATGGATTATTTTTCGGTTCATGGATACAAACATTACCTCATTAGTTAAACGAGGCGCAACTAATATTATCCAAATATAAGGTCAATTTATTAAAATTCAAATAGATTAGTCACATTTCACTTCAAGAATATCATTAATATTGGTTGTAAATTCCTTTGAAAGATGATTGCGGTGCATTTTAAACGTTCGTGCATCCATGGAAGCCAGCCTGACCCCGCCTTTTGTTCTGTGATTAATTCTGTCGACAGCATCCATAAGTCGCCCATGACGCGGATCAGAGTTCATCTCAGGGAAAAGTGCGGGCTGACAGTTTTGCGTATCGATAAAATCGTATAGCGTTACCCCTGCTCTCTTATAATGTCTGAAAGGTTCATAAATCTGTTTTAAAGCCGCCAGTGCAAAATCAACAATCTCAAGCGTTGATGAAGTTGGAAATGGCAGTCTGACCTCCACACTACGGGCAACAGGCTCCTCACTGTCTTTATAGAAATTTGTCTGTAGGAAGACCTGCAAACGACGGCATAAAGAATGTTGTGCCCTCAGCTTAACGGCTGCCAGAGAAACAAAGGTGACCAAACGTTCTCTCACCTCATCCCAGGTATCATACTCCTTCTCAAAAGAGCGGGTAACGGAAAAACTCTTTGCTTTTTCAAGGTCAACTAAATCGATTGAAGGAATACCTTTAAGTTCGCGTTGAAGATTTACTCCTGTTACAGTCATATTTTTGCGCACCCAAGACTCAGGCATCTGAACAAATTCAATAGCTTTGGTAACTCCTGCTGCATTCAGTTTCATTGCACTCCTTCTGCCCACTCCCCAAATATCCTCAACAGGGAGCCATTTTAATGCTTTCAGTCGCTTCTCTTCGCTGTCTATTACATGACATCCACCTGTTTGTGAAGGATACTTTTTTGCTATTCGGTTGGCTATCTTTGCCAAGGCCTTTGTGGGAGCTATACCAATGCCAACAGGTATACCTGTCCATTTCCACACTTTCTCCTTCATCTTAAGGCCATATACCCTCATATCATCTTGAATACCTGACAGATCAAGAAAACACTCATCTATGGAATATACCTCCTGATTTGGAGTGAAACCTGAAAGAACAGACATAACTCTCCTGCTCATATCACCGTAGAGAGCAAAATTTGCTGAATAGACTGCAACATTATGCCTCTTGAACAACTCTGCAGCTTTAAATGCAGGCACTCCCATCTCTACACCAGCTTTCTTGGCTTCACTGCTTCGGGCAATAACACACCCGTCGTTATTTGAAAGAACAACGACAGGCCGCCCGTTCAAAGAGGGGTTGAATACCCTTTCGCACGATGCATAAAAATTATTGCAATCTACCAGTGCTACCATTAATATATCCTGTTCTGTTTGTGTCTGACCTCTATTTGACTAATCTTTAACTACCCGTGCTTCCTTATGGAATATACAATAATTCCCCATATCATAAGGGTATTCTCAGAAGTGACAGTTATCGGCTTATATTCGGGATTAGATGGCATAAGTCTGCAAACCCCCTTTTCAATATCTATTCTTTTTACCGTAAACTCTCCATCCATGTAGCAGAGGGCTATCTTGCCATGCGACCACTCTTCTGCCTTATCCACAACAAGCAAATCCCCATCGTTGAAGTCTCCGCTCATTGAGTTGCCCTTAACTTTAGCATAAAACGTAGCTTCGGGATGTCTGATAAGCAGTTTATTCAAATCAATTCGTTCACTTACAAAATCATCTACGTTAGTGAACGGACCGGCAGAAGCCACCCCAGCCAGCGGAATATTCAATTCCGAGAATTCCGGACTGTAAATCTCCAGTTGCGACGATGTGAATACCTTTTTCATGATACAAATGTAAGTAAAAATAACAGAGCTTATACTCTAATAATTAGAACTTAGCTTTTCTTAAAAGTGGGGAATTTAGGATTAATTAAATTTAGAATTTATTTTTTTCTTAACAAATTTGTAACATCCGGATTTTATTGGTTACATTTGCAATGAGAGATAGAACTAAAAGTCACACAGTTCATTATCCCATAGAACGAAAGTATAACCCGCAAATTAAGTATTGATATGAATATTAACAAAAGAAGCATGGCTAAGTCGCTAAGACTTATCAGCGCAGACAGACAAAGAACAAATATACTTCGTGCATGGGAACAAAAAACCATAGCATACCTTGTACAAAAAGTGCCGGTGTGGATATCTTCTGACGGACTTACTGCAATTGGTTTTTTTGGAAACTTAATGGTTGCAGCCAGTTTTGTGCTGGGAGCTTATTTTAGCAGATATTGGATGCTTCTGTCCCTGTTGGGCTTTATTATAAACTGGATAGGCGACTCGCTGGACGGCAGGCTCGCATATTACCGCAACAGGCCTCGTAAATGGTATGGTTTCTCGCTTGATGTTACAGTTGACTGGGTTGGGACTATACTTATTGGTACAGGTTTCATCATTTATGCACCCGGTGTATGGAAGTTTGCAGGATTCTTTTTCGTTGTACTGTATGGTTGGGAAATGATTACGGCGCAACTGCGATACAAAATAGGCGGACAATATTCGATAGATTCCGGTATTTTCGGACCTACTGAAGTACGTCTGTTAATTGGCTCAATTATAATTCTTGAAGTATTTATTCCGGGCTCTATACAATACCTCGCAACTATTGCATGTATATTTCTACTGATTTCTAATCTTGTTGAGTCGCGCAAACTTCTCAAACTGGCTGACGAACAAGATAAAGCAGACCGTATATTAAAAGAGGGAGAGCAGAAAGCCAGGCACAAGGAGCATGCATAATTGAATAAAAATCTATACCTTTGTGAAAAAATAAAGGTATGACACATTCAATGACGGGATATGGTAAAGCTGTTGCAGAACTCCCCAACAAGAAAATCACAATAGAAATAAAATCCTTAAACAGCAAGCAATTTGATCTTTACACACGTATTCCAAGCGTATATCGTGTGAAGGAGATAGAACTACGTAACTCGCTCTCCCGAATTCTTGAGAGAGGAAAAATCGACCTTACAATGAATGTGGAAGTATTCTCTAAAGATGTATCTTCGAGAATAGACCACAATGTGTTAGCTCAATACCGGGATGAAATTGAACAATTTGCCCTTAATAATAATATCCCTGCACCTGCCGATTGGTTTTCGGTACTACTGCGACTTCCCGATGTAATGAAACAGGACATTGAAGAACTTGATGAAGAAGAGTGGAAAGTAATAGAAGAAGCAATAGAAAATGCAGCAAATGAGGTCATTTCTTTCCGCAAACAAGAGGGTGCAATGCTTGAAAATGTTCTTTCAGAAAAAATTAGTAACATCAGAACTCTGCTGTCAGAAGTTGAGCAATTTGAAGAAGAAAGAATAGAAAAAGTTAAGAGCAGAATATATGAGGGATTGAGTCATCTGGAAGGTTTTGAGATTGACAAAAACAGGTTTGAACAGGAAATTATATATTATCTGGAAAAACTAGATATTAACGAAGAAAAGACCCGACTAGCTCATCACCTTAATTATTTTGATGAAACTCTCAAGGCAGATCAATCACAGGGTAAAAAACTAGGATTTATAGTACAGGAAATAGGACGTGAAATTAATACACTCGGCTCTAAGTCTAATCAATCTGATATGCAACGAATTGTTGTTCAAATGAAAGATGAACTTGAACAAATTAAAGAACAAATATTAAATATTTTATAATAAAAGAATGGCCAGACTAATTATAATTTCAGCCCCTTCAGGTGCAGGCAAGTCAACTCTTGTGCGGTATCTGCTGACTCAGGATTTGAATATCAGCTTTTCAATTTCTGCCACTAGCCGTAAACCACGTGGAGAAGAGAAAAACGGAGTTGAATATTATTTCCTTTCACCTGGAGAGTTTCGTGAACGAATCAATAACAATGAATTTCTTGAGTATGAAGAGGTGTATCCCGACAGATATTACGGAACACTGAAAAGTGAAGTGGATCGTATCCTTGAAGAGGGTTTCAACGTTATTTTTGATGTTGATTGTATTGGTGGTCTCAATATAAAGAAGATATATGGTAAACAGGCATTAAGTATATTCATTATGCCTCCCTCGATTGAAGTGTTGCGTGAGAGACTGGAAAAAAGAGGAACTGATTCTCCTAAAGTAATCGAAGGTCGTCTTGCAAAAGCAGAATATGAGATAAGTTTCGCCCCCCAATTTGACGTTACGATCTGTAATGATGACTACGACAGGGCAAGATCTGAAATTCTGAAAATAGTTACAGACTTTATACAACAATAAAAAATACTTTTGCAATATTATGATACGCATCAGGTTTATTACTTTTATTGCTCTTTTAATTTCACCTTTTATCCTGCTGGGCTATAGTGTTCAAAAAGAGACTCAGGTTTTTGCAGTGAAGGATGGACAGGAACTAAAAATGGATATTTACCAAAGTGATTCCGTCTCAATACTTCCTCAACCTTGTATAGTTTTTGTATTTGGCGGTGGTTTTAAAGGAGGTAGCAGAGACTTTCAGGACTATGCAGGATTTTTCAACTATTTTGCAAACAGGGGATACACGGTTGTATCTATAGATTATCGTCTGGGAATGAAAGGTCAAGAAGCACCTGGTATGCTGAATTATAAACCAATTCAGAACGCGATTGATTTGGCTGTATCAGACCTTTATTCCGCAACAAACTATCTTCTGGAAAATGCTGAAAATCTTCACATTGATCCTTCTCTTATAATTATAAGCGGATCAAGTGCAGGCGCTATCACTGTTTTACAGGCAGATTATGAGGAACGGGATAATCAACCTACAGCTGATGTTCTGCCAGTCGACTTTCGTTATGCCGGTGTCATTTCGTTTGCGGGAGGTATTTTCAGTAAAGAAGGTCTGCCGTCATACTCTCAGAAGCCTGCCCCTACTCTTTTCTTTCATGGCAGTGCTGACAGGCTTGTTCCTTATGATAAGATAAGATTATTTCAAATTGGCATGTTTGGCTCCAATTCTCTGGTAAAGAGGTTTAAACAGGAACGTTATCCTTATCAGTTTTATAGTATAGAGAATATTGGGCATGAAGTTTCTGAATATCCTATGTTTGAATTCCTTCCCGAAATTGACAAGTTTATAAACGATTTTGTATTAGATCGTAAACAGCTGATGATTGATATCAACTATAAGGATATTATGAGAAAGTCTGAACAATCAGACACACCGGGAAGTTATTACAACTGATATGCAAAAATTCTTAGAAAAATATCTGCTCCCTATAGCAATGGTTGTAGGGATAGCATTTCACAAACAACTTTCTGTCTTTTCTCCTTTTCTTCCATTTCTTCTTGCTTTGATGTTGTTCATATCCTACTGCCGGGTTAGTTTAAACGACATCAAATTAACTAAATTCCATTACATTCTCCTTGCAATCCAATATATTGGCAGTGCTCTGATTTATATAGCACTGCGCCCGATAAATGAGATTTTGGCACAGGCTACAATGATATGTGTATTAACTTCAACCGCAACATCGGCACCAGTTGTGGCCGGCTTACTCGGAGGTAGCATATCGGTAACTGCAGCCTATTCAATAATAAGTAATTTATCTGTGGCATTAATCGGACCGCTTTTCCTCTCAATTGTAGGTGGTACAAGTGAAAATTTTAATTTGTTATCTTCCTTCTGGCACATTTTTCTAAGCGTAATACCAATACTTATAGTTCCTTTTCTTTTTGCACTTTTGCTTCAAAAGAGTGCACCTGTGATTCATAAAAAAGTTCAGAATGCACAGATTGTATCTTTTTATATATGGGCAGCCGCATTAACGATTGTTATTGGAAATGTGACACAATATGTTCGTCTGCAGGATGATGGCAACTACACATTAGAGATAATAATCGCCACTGCTTCAATGATTATATGTGTGTTGCAGTTTTATTTTGGCAGACTTATCGGCAGTAAGTTTGGCAGAACTGTAGCAGGGGGACAGGGATTGGGACAAAAAAACACTGTTCTTGCTATCTGGCTCACTCAAACTTATCTTAATCCACTGGCAACATTAGGTCCCGGAACTTACGTTTTGTGGCAAAATCTGGTTAATTCGTGGCAGATTTGGAGAAATGCCAAACGAAAACAGATAAATTAAATGTTTTTTATCCAAATTAATTTATCTTTGCCTTTTATAATATCTGGATTCCTTATTAATATTTTCTTTTAACATACAGGATCACTAATCAATTAAATATAGTTCGAATCAGCATTATAATTATAATCATTTTCAACCTGATGTATCACTTGAATTAGTATAAAATAACATATTTGAAAATCAATATTTTTAATCCTATGAAAAGAATTTTGACAATAATATTGTTGGTAAGCATTCTAATCCCAATGAATCTGATTGCACAACAGGAAGAAACAGGAGGAGAGTTTTCAATTGACATCAACTTTCGTCCACGTTTTGAATATCGTAACGGTTACAATTACCCGCGACTAGAAAGTGATGATGCTTCAGCTTTTATCTCCAACAGGGCAAGAATAGGTGCAAATTTTGATAACGGTTTTTTCTCTGCAAGAGTGGCTGCACAAGATATATCACTCTGGGGACAGAAGATGCAGAATGATAATGATGGAAGTCGTTTTACCCTGAATGAAGCATGGGGTCAATTGACTCACAACAATTTTTTTGCAAGAGTCGGCAGACAATCATTGAATTACGATGACGGGCGAATACTTTCTGTTTCAAACTGGACTCCCACAGGTATCTGGCATGATGCAATTAAACTTGGTTATGAAGATAATCTGAATACATTGCACTTTATTTTGGCATATAATCAGTCTAGAGAGCTAACAAATGCAGGTACTTTTTACGAAGCTACGGGGCAGCCTTACCAAAACATGCAGACATTGTGGTATCAGTTTCACAACAAAAGTGGTTTCACAGCCTCTGCAGTTTTTATTAATCTGGGCTTTGAAACAGGTGATCCTAAAACACAGATTTCTGATAAGGTTTATATGCAGACTATGGGTACAAATATCGGCTATGAAAATAACCGATTTAATATAATGGGAACTGCTTATTATCAAATGGGAACCAATGCTAATAATCAAAGTGTTAATGCTTATATGCTTGCATTGCGCGGAGGTTATAATGTTAATCCTACTTTTTCATTATATGGGGGAATGGAGTTTCACCCGGGACAGGACTCCGACTCTGATAAAAAGAGGTTTATGGATCTTCTTTATCGCTCAAATCACAGCTTTATGGGTGCAATGGACTATTTTAAAGGTAACGATCCTTACGGCGTTTTTCACAAATACCTTGGACTGAAATGGAATAGCGGCAAAAAACTCATATTGGATCTGAGTTATAATCATTTTAATTCTCATAAAGAGATTGATGTGTCTGGCAAATTGAAAAAAAATCTTGGATCTGAAATAGATTTCAAATTTAATTACCCTATACGAAAATATATCATGCTTGAGGGTGGATATTCATTTATGTTTGCAACGGACGCTATGCCAATTGCTAAAGGTCGCCCAGGTGATCCAGATGCTTGGCAGGACTGGGCTTATATAAGCCTTACAATAAATCCCACTATTTTCAAGGGAAGCTTCTGAAATCGAGTTATAACTTATTTATCCCAAAATCTTATCCATAACAAAATTTGTTCGCATAGCTGTTGTACCGGTACTTATGGGTTCATCACCTTTGCCGTTAAGAAAATTCACGATACTCCGGATAAGATAAAATTGAATATTTTCAGGATTTTCTTCCATAAATTCCTGTACACCTTCAGATGTTTCCAAAAGTATGGGAGAAAAATCGAATGTGGAGCAACTAAGTCTGCCTTTTGTTCCAGTAAAGTAAATCAGATCAGAACGTGTATCTTGAGGTGCAATAAAACTCCAGCTGCCACTACCTAAAACTCCGGATTGGAATCTGAATGAGCCAACAACAGTATCTTCCACGTCATATAAGCCTGCAATGTTATTTTTATAACCTTGTACTTCTTCAATCTCCCCTAACAGATAATCAAGCAGATCCAGCTGGTGTGAAGCAAGATCGTAGAAATATCCGGCTCCTGCGATCTCCTTTTTTACTCGCCAAGGCAAGTTATCTAGGTCAAAATCAGCTTTATAAGGAGGTATAGCAAACTTGATTTGTACTGTTGAAATATCTCCAAGCAGTCCATCATCAATTATTTGTTTAACTCTAAGGAAATAGGGTAAAGTTCTTCGGTAATAAGCAACAAAACACGGTACACCTGTTTCTTTTGAAACTTGATTTATCTGTAAACACTCTTCGAAAGATGCTGCCATGGGCTTTTCGATATATACCGGCTTTCCCGCTTTCATTGAGGCAATCGCATATTCTGCATGAGATCCGGGGGGAGTGGCTATATAAACAGCATTAACCTCCGGATCGTTTATTAGATCGTGTGCATTATTGTACCACCTGTTAATTCTATGGCGCAGCGCGTAATCTTTTGCTTTCTCAGTGTCCCTGCGCATAACTGCAACTACATCTGAACCTTCTACTTTTCTGAATGCCGGTCCACTTTTCTTTTCAGTAACATCACCACAACCAATAAATCCCCATTTAATCATAATCTCTAAATTCAAACTCATATATTAATTCTAACAGATGTATCACAGTTATAAAATTCCTGTTTCAGTAAATCTATTTCTTCTTCTGTAAGAGAGTAATCCAATAATTCCAATAATTATAAATACTATTGCAATATATACAAAAATTGATGATGAATTGTCCATATGTCCATAAGAATGCATTCCGCTAAGAAAATAATTTACGCCGAGATAGGTCATCAATACAGATGAAAAAGCCAATACAGTGGTGAAATTAAATAACCAGTCGTTATTCCACTTTTTCACCAGGTGTAAGTGAGTAACAATAGAATAAACAACTATTGTAATGAGTGCCCATGTCTCTTTTGGATCCCATCCCCAATATCTCCCCCAAGACTCGTTTGCCCAAACTGCTCCCAGGAAAGTACCAATTGTCATAAGTGCCAGTCCTGTCAGGAGTGACATGTTATTGATTATACTCAGTTCTCTTACTCTTAGAGCCATAAAAGGACTATCTTTACTGAAAGACATTATTGATATATTAGTTAATCCAAGCAAAAATGAGATACCAAAAAAGCCATAAGCAGCTACAATTACCGCAACGTGAAACATCAACCAAGGCGAATTAAGGACCGGCACAAGTGTATTTATTTGAGGATCCATCCAGTTGAGTCCTGAAACAAAAAGAATGATACCACCAAAAAGTGTTGCAAGTGCAAGTGTAAGCGCGCTTTTCCTTCCGAAAACAAAACCGGCTAATACTGTAGCCCATGCCACATATACCATAGTTTCGTATGAATTACTCCAAGGAGCATATCCTGAAATATACCATCTCATTCCCATTCCAAAAATATGGTAAATAAAGACTACCACAATTCCGATTATTAGAAAGATAGTTGCAAGACTCATCCACTTTCTTTTATTTATTAACTGTATGAATGCAATAACAAGCAGTAATCCTCCGAAGATAAAATAACCAAGTTTAGTACTATTGAATATGTTGAGATTATTATATTTTATTTCTGCCTTAATCTTTTCAGGGTTTATTAGTGAAGCTTTATCATTCAAGAGCTGATACTCATTGATTAAGTTAAGCAGGTCATCAGGTTTGGTCCAGTTGTTTGTTTGAAGAGATAAACGAACTTCTGACAGGTAATTATGAAATGATTCAGCTATAAAAATTGAGTCCTGCTCAACGAAAACAGACAGATCATCACCCAAATTATACCAAGTGTGTGAAGGATCTGCTGAATGTGGGTAAATTCCCGGTATTACATGTGTGAAAAGTTGATAAATAATATTTACTTTCTCATCAAGTTTAATCAAATCTTTCTCATAAGTTGTGCGGCTATCAGCTGGTTTGTGATAAATACCCTGTAATTGACTTAATAAAAGATAGTTACCTCTTTCATCAAAAAAATGATTGTAGGAAGCATAAGGCTGATCTCCTGATAAAGCAATAAAATTTACCTGCATCCATAATTGAGGCATTGCGAGAAGACTAAGTAAAAATTGATCTGAATTCAATTCGTAAATGGTTGTTTCCTTATGAATTTTACGTAATATTTCAGAAGAAAAAGTGTTCATAGGCATTACCCTGCCACGAAACTGTACAGGTAGTGCGCCAAATTTTTCAGCATGCTCCATCGGGATTTTATTTTTTATGACGACTTCTATTATAGAAGACTCACTAAAATCTTTTCTGGAATTTGAAATCGAATAGTTGGATTTGTTCGTAGTATCTGATTGTATAGCACCGTTTGTATTATTCTGACCGAAACTAAACAGTGGAATAAGTATCAAAACTAACATCACCGATAGCTTTATTATTTTTTCTCTTGTTTCTTTGAGTTGCTCACCAAGCTTTCGAAATCTGGAACCGGGCATTAGAAACATCAATATAAAACCTATCAATAATAAAATATATCCTATGTACGTAATTGTTCGTCCTGCGACATCCTTATTAACTGATAGAATTGTACCTAGCTCATCCTGATCATACGATGCCTGAAAAAAACGATATCCTTTAAGGTCCAGAACATTATTCATAAAAACAGATACTTCTCTGACCTCATCATCTAAATGTACCATGAGGTCACTTTCATAGGAGGAAGGACTGTTTGAACCGGGGTAACGATTTAATCTGAAGTCTTTCAGCTCAAGAATAAAAGGTAATGTTTCAGTTTTTACTCCCTTAGATGTATGCATGACCATTTGGTCAGATTTTTCTCCCTCACGAATATGTATCTGCCCCTCTTTACCAAAAAGAAAAGTTGTGAGAGCACCACCAAGAATCACTATAAGAGCACAATGAATAATTATGAGCGCCCATCTTGTCTTTTTAATATAATTACTTTTAAATAACACAAGCAAGAAGTTAACAACAAGTAGCAATTGCAGTAAAATAAACAAAGGAGAGTAATAGATAAGCATCTTTGCTGCTTGAGTACCAATCTGTTTTTCTATGAATGTTGCTGTTGCTAATCCTATTGAATAGATAAGCATTAAAACAATTGAACCCTTATAAGAGGCCAGAAATTTAAAAAAACGTTCCATGTAGAGTTATATATCAGATATGTAAAAATACAGAAATTGATGCACATATAAAAAAATGGGTGAAAGAAATAACTTCCATCCACCCATATTTTTATGCAGGATATTATAATATTATCAAGCTTCGTCCCACTGTTTACGCAACAATTCTAGTGCAGCAGGTACTACTACCTCACGTTCACCCTGAAGTCCGCATTCAAAACTGACATATTTGTCATATCCAATCATCTTTAACCCTTTGAAACCGTTAACATAATTATCAGCTTCTCCATCTTCTCCCGGCATACTACGACGCTTACGACTGGCCATATGTACATGCTGAAGAAACTCTCCGGCTGATATAAAAGCAGCCATATCAGAGGTCTCTTCCCAGGTCATGTGCCAGAAATCGCCCAAACAAGTTACTCCAGGGTTATTTATATCACGACATATAGATGCAGCATCAGATACCTGTCTGAGATAAAAAGCTTCTCTTCGATTCAATGGTTCTAAAATTACAGTAGTTCCATGTTGTTGAGCAAAAGTCCCCATTTCATCAAACTGTTCGCAAAGGAAATCACGTGTCTCCTGTGTGTGAGGCATTACCGGAACCTGACTGTTAAAAGCCGGTACGATAATAACACCTGTTGATTCAAACTCACCTGCAGCAATTATTAGTTGAGCCATTGTATCACGACACAATTTACGTACTTCGGGATCTGTTGAAAGAATAAAACCATCAAAGCCTGCACAAACAGCACTTACTTTAATATTTCGTCCCTTGAGAGCCTCTTTAAACTCCTCTTTTCTCTGCAGAAGAGGTTTGCCGTGAGGTTCAAATCCTACAACATTATGCTCTTCCATGAAATCGAACTTTTCTTTCAGGTTAGCTCCCGGAGCTGTACCTTCCTGAAAAGAGATATTTAGCTTTGCATTTCCTGTAACATTAGCTTCTTTGGTTTTTGTTGAAGCAAATGAGTTACATCCACCAACTGCCAGGGCTGCAGAACCGGCAATTGTAGTTTTTAGAAATTTCCTTCTGTCTAATGTCATAAGCTTTTATTTTTTTGCACTTCCGGGAACCGGAACAGTAAATCCTGACATATCCATCTTGCCAATATTCATGTCAGCAGGAGTATAATTAAGTGGTGATGCAGTCATTGCGTCCCAGGTAACTTCCTGACCTGTATAGGCTGACTCTCGTCCCATTATTGCAGCAAGGTTAGATACAGCAGTTTCTGATGCTTGTTCAATAGGGCTGTTGCCTCTAATGCTATTGATTAAATTAACATGCTCAAGTGTATAAGGGTCAGTCTGCTTGTAAAGAGTTTTTTCTGCTTCACCATCATATTGCCATATCACGTTACCTGCAAGATCTTTAATAACATGTCCGCCATTACTTGACCATGAGCCTTTTGTACCCTGTATGAATTCACTTACATTGTTTGCACAACCATCAATCTGGCGACACATGCTATGTAGATGAATACCATTCTCCATTGTAAAATCTATACTGAAATTATCATATTGATCACCTGTTACACGACGCTGACGAGAACCAAAACCTACTGCACTAACGGGCTTTAGTCCTGAGAACCATGTAAATACATCAATATTATGAACATGTTGTTCTACAATATGATCACCTGATAGCCATTTCCAGTTAACCCAGTCGCGTACCATGAATTCGAAATCACTCCATTGAGGCTGGCGTTCACGATACCACAACATACTTTGATTCCAGTATACTACACCTCCGGTGATTTCACCTATTGCGCCATTCATGATCTGCTTAAAGGATTCAACATAGCTTCTTTGGTGATGTCTTTGTGTACCTGTGACTACACGAAGATTTTTAGCTTGTGCCTGTTTAGCTGCTGCAACAATTGTACGGTATCCAGCTGCGTCGACGCAAATTGGTTTTTCAAGGAAACAGTGTTTGTTTTTCTCTACAGCATATTTAAAGTGTTCTGCACGGAAAAATGGAGGTGTACAATCGAGAAGCACATCGATATCACTATCAATCACCTGTTTGTATGCATCAAGACCAACAAAGCGCTTTTCAGAAGGAATATCTATATTCTTCTCTGATTTTAATTTTTCTGCAAGTCCATCTACCCTGTCCTGAAAAACATCACCTAAAGCTACAATAGTAACACCATTAGCAGCATTAAGAAAATTGAAAGCAGCTCCTGAACCTCTTCCGCCACAGCCTACGACTCCGGCTCTTAATTCTTTTCCGTCAGTTGCGAGATCAGGCAACTCGGGTATGTAATAACTACCCGGCTCTCTTAAAGGAGCTCCGGCTCCACCTTTCTTTTCACTTCCTCCACTGCAGGATGTCAGCAATCCTGCTGACCCTGTGCCAATTACACCCACTGCTCCTGCTACAGCAGAAGTCTTAAGGAATGATCTTCTGGTTAAATTATTCTCTTTTTTCATTTTGGATAAATATTATATAAAACAAATAAATTAGAAATTTTTCAGTTAGTTTTAAAATTCAGATTCACATACAACGCGGAACCCAATACCTTTAATATCAGAATACCACCAAATACTTTTTGGTTGCTGCGGGTCAGTTCTCAACCAATCATCATGGTGTGTTTGAAAACGAGAAGCACTGCGTACTTCTGCAGCATCAGAATTGTAATATCCGCCACGTACTACCCATTCCTCACCTTCTGTAACTACCGGATTTACTGTTACACCGGTTCTTTTATTGTAAGCATCAGGATCATATTTGTCGGCTGTATATTCGAGTACATTACCCAACATATTTTTCAGTCCAAAAGGATTAGGCATTACCTCAGAAGGTAGTTGGGTACGTCCGCTACTATTATAATCATAAACTACATAATAACTTATACTGTCCGTCTTAGGCTTAAAAATATTCCTCATAAATCCCTGATTTGAGAATTCCTTAGGATTTCCCGGGAAAAAATATGCCGATTCAGTTCCACCTCTTGCAGCATATTCCCATTCTGCTTCAGTCGGCAATCTATATTTCTTACCTGTTTTCTCAGACAACCACTGACAGTATGTTTCAGCTGCATAATGAGTCATAGTAATAGCAGGTCTGTCACCCTGTCCCCAACCCTGGTCAGGATATCCAAACGGTGGTGTAGGACCTGAGATTGCATCAACACCCAAGGCATTAAGATTATTTTCGTATACTACTTCTGGTGGTGTTCTTCCCTCACTCATAGTCTCAGCATAAAAAGCCCAATACTGATCCCATGTTGTTTCTATTTCAGCCATAAAGAAAGGACTGACTGTAACCTCGTGCTGAGGTGATTCATCAGAATTTCGGAAAGATTCTTTTTCGGGACTTCCCATCTTGAATGTACCACCATCTATTGCAATCATATTAAATGATATTGCTGTTCCAGGAATCTGTTCCCTGAAATCAGCAAAAGTAGCAATCTGAGTAGCTTCTTTGAAATATAGACTAGTGTCCACATCGTAGGCTCCAGACATTCCGGGAATTCCTACCATCTGCCCATGAGCATAATTTGGATTATAGTGCCCGGCATCCAAATGGCAACTAATACATTGTAAATCGAGTTTTTCGGCATTTTCTTCGTAATAAAGATGTGCTGTAATACCGTCATCAGTAACACCTTCAGGAAACAGATTCTGGTGACATTTCACACAGGATTCATTTGGAATATACTTAACTGCATGCTCCAGCTCTGATTTTTGTTCCCAATTAAAATCTGCACTATCTTTTGTAAGGTATCCCCAAACATCCCGTGCGCCTAAAACTGCTTTCGCAGAATAATGAGCCCATGTATTGTCAGTTGGCGGGAGATGACAATCAACACAGTTAACCATCACCCCACTTCCATTATTCACGTGTACTGAAAGTTGCCAACTTTCCTCAGCATGTGGATGAACATGACAAACCATACAAGATTCGTTTGTAGAAAAATATACTGAAGTCTGGTACAAGGCAGCGACAAATACAACCCCTATTGTTATTCCTGTTGTCAGGATAAAACCTTTTCGTTGATGAAATTTCTTTTTGGGTTTGTTTTTCCTCTTTGAAATTTTCGACATTGTAGTTTATGATATGAAAAATATGATTAAAGCTTCCAAAAAGAAAGCATAAAGTCCATAAAAGTACAAAAAATTTATAATAACAGAGAAAATAAATGTATAAAATGCACTTTCAGGGACATATTATCTATTATTCACATAAAATAATAATTTTTTAAAGCCTGATCTATCAATAAGACAACAAACAGTAGCAATTGCTACTGTTTGTTGCTTAAAAAAGATTATAAAAATTAATTAATTACTCACCCATACCCGGATTCTGTTCAAGATTAGGATTCCTTTTTATCTCTTCTCTTGATATAGGTGCAAAATACATTTTATTTTCCCATCTGCGATTCTCTCTAAAAGACAGATCTGTTACTATATAATAGTAATTATACTTTTCCTCGTTATGTATATAGGGCTTTGATTGAGTCTGTCCCGGTTTTAACAATCCAAAGATCTCTATACCGGTAAGTTGCTTATTATTTGTTACTGGAGCAATCATCCATCTACGCACATCGAAATAGCGGAATGACTCATAAGCAAATTCTACTCTCCTTTCGTGACGCACGAATTCTCGCATGTTTACTTGATTAAAGGATTTTCCTTGTGCGATAAGTGCATCCTTAGTACTTAACAAACCTACTCTACCTCGAACTGCATCCAGATATTCAACAGCTTCATCTAATTCGTTCAACTCAATATAAGCCTCAGCAGCAATAAGATACATCTCTGCTAAACGTATATAAGTCCAGGGGACTTCCTGAGGAAAGTTTTGTGCATCAATTGTAGGGTCAATTAATTTTTTCTCATAATATCCTGTCCAGGAACCATTCCAGTCTTCAATAGGACCTTTACGGGTATCAATACCCCACATACCTTTGATTGTTTTATTTGTACCGTCAGGCAAGTCTACTTTTAACTCAGTGTCACCATCTGTCATTTCGTAGAAACCTGTTTGTAAGTTACCAAGTGGTGTAGGATCCAAATCAAAAGCATCAGCAGGTCTTGGCCTTCCCCAGTCATTACCATCAGTTGCAACTGTTGCATAAAATCTTGGATCTCTTCCATTGTATGGATTACCTATTTGCCACTCTTCAGGTTTTGTCATACCCTCAGACAGGGTTCCGTCCTCGAATTCAAAAGACATCACCAAATCTTGTGTCGGGGTAGTACCTGCCCAGTTGTGGTAGCCGTTCGGACCATGCCATAAACCCATTTGATTCCAGTCTCCCAAAGTACCATATTGACGCGTAAAAATCTGCTCTTCATTGTTTTTTGTAATTATTGAGTTGAACTTTATCGCTCTTTCGGTATTTAATCCATCACCACAATCAATAAGAGCATAAGTGCCACTATTAATTACTTGATCTGCCGCTGTTATTGCTGCTCTGTAAAGAGCCCCTCTATCACCTTCATACTGATTTGCAGGTAAGGTATTTACAGTTCTGTCTGCATATAAGGGACTGGCAACATGTAACAGCATCCTGGCCTTAAGTGCAGTTGCAGCACCTTTTGTAGCTCTGCCTAATTCAGAGGTAGCAGGGAGATATTTTTCTGCTTCTTCACAATCAGCTATAATAAACTCAAGACACTCTTTCATGTTATTGCGAGGTATCTGCATTTCTTCAATCTGATCCATTTCATATGGTACATCTACAATTGGCACACCGCCATAACCACGAACTAGCTCTGAGTATAGATAGGCACGTAAAAAATATGCTTCACCCTTCATCTTGTCTGTACTGTAACCTTGTCTTGGTGGCACATTATCAACATTTGCAATAACAATATTGGCATATCTTATACCTCTGTATCTGTCCACCCATCTAAATGGGTTGTTACCATTATTATACCATTGTAAATCACTTTCTGAAACAGCAGCTGTATTTACAGCAACCTGACCATAATTGTGTGTGAAATAGGCATCATCTGTTAAACCATCTAAAGTATGTTCACTTGCTCCTGACCGTACAGATGCGTAAATTCTGTCTACAAACGCCTGCGTTAAGCCTGCATCTGAAAAAACTGCTTCTTCAGTATATTCGTTTGTGGGAGTCAAATCCATAAAATCCGAACAAGATATTACTAATGGAAGAATCAGTATGATTATAAATATATATTTTATCTTTTTCATATCTATTATTTTAAAATGTTAAAGAAACACCCACATTCATTACTTTCCTTTGAGGATAGTTTTGTCCTGTAGCATCACCTTCCGGATCCTGAACTTTAACCTTATCAAAGGTTAATAAATTGGTCGCGTTTGCAAAAATACGCATGTCAGTAATTCCCGCTCTTTCAATAAATGGAGAATTAATTGTATATCCTAATTCAATATTTTTCAGACGCACGTAATCAGAGTTATAAAGGTAGTATGTGTTTCTGTTAGATACCCAGTATTCATTCTCCCTATTGTAAACTCGCGGATTTACAGAACTTGGATTTTCGGGGGTCCATCTGTTCTCATATGTCATTTTGTAGAAGTTGCCTGCTTCACCGGCTCTCTCACGCCAGATATATGTTTCTCCACCTAATGCCCCCTGAAACAAAGCCATGAAATCAAAATTTCTCCACTGAGCACCAAATATAAGTCCAAAAATTAATCTTGGCTCCGCATTTTTATCACTTCTGACTCTGTCATCAGCATTAATCTTTCCATCTTTGTTATAATCCAGGAATCTTATATCTCCGGGTCTTGCATTCGTCCAATGAGGGTATGCATCAACATCAGCTTGATCTTTAAATACACCGTCATATATATAATATAAAGATGTACCAGCAGGTTTTCCTGTTGATCTCTGCCATTCGGGTATTCCCGGTGTCTCATCCCAGAAAAGTATCTTATTCTTTGAATAAGTTGTGTTTAAAGAAATATTATAATCAAATTCACCTTTTCTGTCTGACCATGCTATCATTGATTCAATCCCCCTATTCTCCATCTCTCCAAGATTTTCTCTTGGCAAAGTAATACCTGAAGTTTCAGGAAGAGATGCATTGCGATAAATCAACATATTTGTACGTTTATGATAGAACAAATCTGTCTCCCATGTCAAACGGTTTTTAAGAAACTGAAAATCTAATCCGAGATTATATGTTGTTCCAACCTCCCAGGTAATATTTGGATTAGGTGTTCTGGTAGGTTGTAAAGTTTTAGCAAAACCATTACCAAACAGATAGTCTGTACCAAAACCGTAAGTATTCAGATATTGTATTGAACGGTCGAGATTACCATCTGTATTTAAAAGAGCATCGTTACCAGTTTGAGAAACAGATCCCCTTAATTTGAAATATTCTATAAATGGAACACCTTCTTTCCACCATCCCTCTTCTGAGACTCGCCAGGCAGCTGAAATGCCAGGAAAGAAACCATATCGTTCTTCTTTTGGAAAACGATAAGAGCCATCAAAACGCCAAACAAATTCTACAATATATCTTTCCAGATAGTTGTAATTAAATCTGCCAAAATAGTTCAAACGTGCTTCTTCCCATGTGTCGCCGGAATTACTCATATCTTTCACTCCCCCGGCATTCATATCATCGATTTTATCTGATAGAAAATATTTTCTGAATGCACTTCTCCATGCCTGTTGTCTGTATTCACTTTCAACACCTGCCGTAACACCTACTGTATGATTATTAAAAGTTCTATCATAATTTGCAACCGCATTTAACATCCAAAAAGTCTGATCTGTCAGCTGTTCGGTCAATTCAGGTGTTCCGGGACCTCTTAAACCGGGTGTTAAAACATGTTCCTTATTACCATCCCAAGAATAAAGCGTCCAGGGTTTATTAAACAACTTCCTTACTTTAAAATACTTATCATAAGTACCACTTGTTGTAAGTGACAAACCTTCGACTCCGGGTATTTTGAAAATTGCCCTTAGTGTATTTTGAATGAAATAATCTTTTTGTCTGTCATAACCAGTTGCATCAGTACCAGTCACTACCGGGTTATCACCATATTCAATATCAGGACCCGGTTCTCCTGAAGGCCAATAAGCCGGTAACGTTGGCTTACTTCTTGTAAGTGCTGAAAATATAGAACCGGCACTTTTTGTTGGATATTGACGATACTCCATGCGTCCAATATTTCCATAAGACAATTTGATATAATCATTAATAGTTGCGTCCAAATTAACACGAACACTATATTGATCATATCTGTTAGCTGAATTCTTGTATATACCATCTTCACCATTTGCAGCAAGATTTATATAATACTGGAATTTATCTGTACCACCGGAAAGACCCAAATCATGACGATACATAGGAGATGCGTCTTTTATAGTTTCAGTAAACCAGTTTGTATTTGGATAACCCCATGGATCCGAACCATCTTTAAATTTCTGAAGTTCCTCATCATTATAAACCGGATCTCCTCCAACATTTGTATTAATTTCATTCAACAATGTGGCATATTCAAATGCATTAGCCATTTCAGGTAGTCTGGTTGGAGTTGAAAAACCGTAATTTCCGGTATAATTTATTGTAGGCTTACCCGCCTGCCCTCTCTTTGTTGTTACCAAAATAACACCATTTGCAGCACGAGACCCATAAATAGCAGCTGCAGCATCCTTCAATACAGAAATCGATTCTATTTCATTTGGATTTAATCTATCAAGTCCGCCCGTGCGTCCTGGAACACCATCAATAACTATCAGAGGATCATTACTTCCTAACGAATTTCTTCCGCGAATACGAATAGTAGTACCTCCGCCTCCCGGTTCGTCAGCTCTCTGAAAACCTATCACACCCGGCATACGACCAACCATTGCATTTGTCAGGTTGGTAGTCGGTGAAGCTTCTAAGTCTTCACCTTGTACAGTAGCTACTGATCCTGTTACAGTAACTTTTTTTTGTACACCGTAACCTACGACAACTAGTTCATCAATAACTCTTGTATCTTCAATAAGTGTAATATTAACAACTGTTTTGTCTCCAACGGGAATCTCCTCAGATAGATAACCAATATAAGAGAAAACGAGTACATCGTCATTATTAGCGACACCAAGTATATAGGTTCCGTCTACATCTGTTACAGTACCGGCAGTGGTACCTTTTACAACAATATTCACACCAATAAGTGGCTCACCATCAACATCAATAACAGTACCTGTCACGGTTTTTTGTGCAAAAACAGTATATGCAGATAATGTGAAAATTACCAACAATAAAAGACGATTCACCTGAGTCTTTATAACTCCAGTTATCGTTTTAAAATCTCTAAATGTTTTATTCATGTTTATTGAATTATTAATAAAAAAAAATGGTCTTATATCTCTGGATAATTATTGATTATATATGTCTTAATAAATCATAGGCAATCAGTTTAAGTTATTTGATAATATTTTTTTTCTCTCTCCTTAAAAAGTAATACGAATCCTATCAGGAAAATTATTGCCATTATAAAAGGTACAGTCCACACAGATACCCAATTATATGATCCATCACTGGAAAAGTTGTCAACGACATTACCGGCTACAAATGTTCCTATATATTTCCCCACACCGTAAGTTGCAAATGTGATAAGTCCCTGCGCAGAATTCCGTAAAGTAGAAGGTGATTTTTCGTCTACATAAAGCTGACCTGCTACAAAGAAAAATGTGAAACAAAATCCATGAAGCGGTAAAACTGAATAAATAAAACCACTTGAACCGGTTTGAGCTCCAAGAGCAAAGAATCCATACATTAGTATCCAAGCTACAATAGCAGCGACGATACTTCCCTTATATTTAAGTACTTTAAAGAAGAATGGAAAAGTAAATAAAAATATTACTTCTGCTATTTGTCCTAGACTCATTGCTGCAGCAGCGTTACTAATTCCTTCATCTACAATAAAGAGATTTGTAAATGAATCATAGAAAGATAGTGGTATGCAAATCAATGCTGAAAATATTAATAGCGTAAGGAACGACTTATCTTTTGTAAGCTTAAAAGCGTCAAATCCAAGTATATGTCCGATATTTACTTTCTCAATTATCCTAACAGGTTCCTTATAAGGCAGAGTCAATGCATAAATACCTGATAACAAAGAAACAGAAGAAGCTATGAGAAAGGGGGTAGAAAAAGCCTCTAGCTTGAAAGCACTTATTAATAATCCTGCACCTATCCAACCGAAAGAGCCAAAAAGGCGAATTCTGGAAAATTCTTTGGAGGGATCTTTAAGATTTTCAAATGAAATTGAGTTGCACAGAGACATTGTTGGCATAAAACAAATTGTATATGCCAATAATACCGGGAAAAACAATGTGAAATTATCAATTCTTGTTAACCAGAAAAGTAAAATTGCACCAATAATATTTAGGAAAGCCAGTACTCGATTAGGTGAAAAAAAACGATCGGCAATCATTCCTACCAAGACTGGTGATATAATAGCAGCAATAGCTGCAGTTCCATAAGCAAGACCAATTTGAACTCCAGAAAAATTTAAGGTCTGACCTAAATATGTTCCCATGGTTACATACCACGATCCCTGAATGAAAAACTGTAAAAACATCATAAGAGATAGTTGTATTTTACGTTTACTATTTGCCATTTTTTTTTGAAATATAAATTAAAGTATATTTATTGTAAAGCTTAACTTATACTCCTTATCAGAAAACCTGTATTTATCCAAAGGTCGGGCTCCCCATGAGTTAAGACCTGCAACACCTCGCTGAAAAAGATCCACGCAGAGTACTGTTTCTTTTCGTGGAATTATATCTGACCAGTGTTGCTGTTTTTTTGTCATTCCCGGATCAAGGTCTTCTGGTTTGTAATTTGTTGCACTGACAGATAGAGGCTGGGAACCTTCAACCTGTATACCATTTCCATTTTCATTTGTCAGAGCAATCCATCTAACATCAGTTCTATTACCTGTTTCTTGTGGCCGGTAGTATTGATAAGCCTGATCAATGACAAACCCATCCCATATACCCATAAAAGTATCACCATTTCTATCTATATAATTTTCACGAGGACCACGTCCGTACCAGTTAACATAATCGTACTGTTCAGGTAAAACCATTAACATACCAAACCGCATCATCTCAGGAAGCTCGTTGCTTTGTGCTTGATAATGAAGATTTGTAGTTAGACTACCATCGTTGTTTACAACATATACTATATCAACAAAAGCTTCGATCCCTCTTAGCTTCGCTCTATAATTGAATATAGCACCATTAGAATCTTTGTTATTACCACGATAAGTATAAATCACATTATTTCCGGCAGCTTCCCATAGACGAAGATTATATTGCTCATTAGAGCCAAAATCATTATCAATAGCTGCTCTCCAAAAATTTAACCTTGGCAGTTCTCTGAAAACATTTTGGCCTTCAACCTTTATACTGATAAGTGATCTGCCATCCTTAAGTGAAAAAACATACTCTTTATCACCGGAAGTAACTATAGCAACCTCATCTTCTAATTTAATATCAATAACACCTGTTTTGCTTTTATGAACAAAGTAATTATTGAAGTCAAACTCAAACTCCTCTTTTGCTACTTCAAACCCGGGTTCAATAAATTGATTTCCCTGTTTATCATAAGCAAATATCTGAAGATAATATTCAGCACCTTCTTCAGATTGAAGATCAGGTAATTCGAGCTGTACATCTTTTCTAGAGTCAGCAGGTACTTCCACCATAAAACTACCTTCTGTTAAAATTTCACCATTCTTCAGTAAAACCCATTCATATTCATGAGAATCATTAGTAATATCTGTAAACTTATAGTCATTGATTACTGTAATGAGTCCTTTATTCAGATCTTTTGAATCAAATAATATATTCTGATAAACTTTTTTAACAATGTAAGTATGTGGCATATAGTCCTGATCTGGAGTAATAAGACCATCCATACAGAAATTTCCGTCATTTGGCAGATCATAACCATTTAAATCTCCGCCATAAGCCCAATAGAAACGACCATGTTCATCCTGTGCAGGGTAGCCATGATTATACCATTCCCATATAAACCCACCCTGCATATTTTTACTGCTTCGCATCAGATTCCAGTATTCCTGAAAATTACCCATACTGTTCCCCATAGCATGTGCATATTCGCACATAATGTAAGGTTTTCCCAGATCTCTTGCTGCATCTCGTTTCATGCTTTCCCAGGAAGGATACATAGGACAAAAGATATCAGTATTTCTATCTCTCTGATGGGCTTGTTCGTATTGTACAGGGCGACTCGGATCTCTCTCTTTTGCCCAATCGTACATATCGAAAAATGCTTTTCCATTACTAGCTTCATTTCCCAGCGACCAAATTATTACAGAAGGATGATTTTTATCTCTCTCAACTAACCGATACATTCTGTCCAAATGTTGTCCGCGCCATTCAGGAAAATTTGAAACGTTGTCCGGACCATAACCCAGCCCATGTGATTCCAGGTTAGCTTCATCAACAAGATATATTCCATATTTATCACAAAGTCTGTACCATAAAGGAGACTGAGGATAGTGAGATGTGCGTACAGCATTAATATTCAACTCTTTCATAAGTTGAATATTGCGCATCATTATCTCTTCATTCACAACATTTCCATTATTGGTATTAAATTCGTGAAGATTTACTCCTTTCAGGAATATTTTCTTACCATTTATAAAAAGCTGACCATCATTAATTTCTACTTTACGAAATCCTATTTTACTTGATGTTGTCTCTATCAGATTGCCTTTTTCATCCTTTAAAGTCAATAACAAAGTATATAGATTAGGTGTTTCAGCAGTCCATTTTAGAGGATTCAGTACTGTACCGTATAGATTAACTATTTCCTCTCCTTCGGCTATTATTTCTGTTGTTTTTGTCCAACTTGAAACGCGCTTTTTGTTTTCATCTAAAATAGAAACAGTAATCTCCCTGGCTTTTTTTTGATTACTATAATTTTTTAATGAAACATCAATGCTGAATATTCCATTCTCATAATTTTTATCCAGATCAGGTTTAGCGAAGAAATCCCTTATCCTGGTATCATCAGTACTATACAAATAAACATTCCTGTTGAATCCAGCTAAACGCCATTTATCTTGGTCTTCAAGGTAAGAGCCATCACTAAATTTGTGAACCTGACAAGCAAGCAGGTTTTCACCTTCGCGAATGTATGGTGTTATATCAAACTCAGCTGGACTTTTATCGTTTTTATTAATTCCAACTTTTTGTCCGTTTACGTAAACATACATAAAATTTGTTCCACCTTCAAAATGCAAAAACACACGTCTGTTACTCCAGTTTTCCGGGATAGTAAATGTATGTCTATAAGTTCCAACTGGTGAAAAATCAGGATCAATATGCGGAGGTTTAGCAGAAAAACCGAAACCAATATTAACATACATAGGTGTACCATAACCATTGAACTCCCAATTACCGGGCACTGGTATCGTTGCCCAATCTTCATCAATAAAACTTTCACTATAAAAATCAGCCGGAATATCGGCTACTGTTGGAACCCATTGAAATTTCCACTCTCCATTTAATGATTGATAATAGGGGGATTTTTCATACAAATCGATAATTGCGGCATCCTCATTTGTGTAAGGTATCGAAGTAGCCCTTGTTTTTTCAAGGTTTACTGCAAATATTTCAGGATTCTCCCAATCGAGAACAACTTCTTGTGCATAAAAAGTGGTAGTTGACATCAATGCGATAACAAATAAGTTAAATGTGTTTTTCATTTTTTCAATTGTTTTAACCACACAATGGCTGATTAGACAAATTGTGAATACTTACGTGTATTTTTACACAAATTTCATAAATATATTTTAATTTCAAAATAACAATAGATATATTTTATATGTACATCTATCTTTATAAGATACATTAATGAATGCAAAGCGTCTTATTTAAGACATTTTGATATACATTATTACATACTTACATTTTGAAATTCCAGCTACGTTGAATATATTTGCTTTTTCTTAGTTCTTCTATAGACTCTATATCCTCCTTTTGAAGTTTAAACATCACATCGATATTAAAATAGGCTAAAAGCCTCTCCTTAATAATTTCTAAAAACTCATTTGTATCGGGTGCATTTCCACACTTTTTTAACAGGTACGTTTTAATGTTAATTACAGGACTTGGCACAGATGCTGTTGCTCTTTTTATAATATTTTTCTGTTTTGATGAGAGAGCTTTTTGCAGTACTCCTAAATCTGCGTCATACAAAAGTGTCCCATGGTGAAGCTCTCTTCCACGAGAAACATGTGATGCTGTTCCTGATATTTTATATCCTTCTAACCATATATCTTTTCGTTTCCCAATATTAACAGGAATACCTAAAGTATAAAGCGTGTCAACTATTGGAGTAAGAAAATTAGCACTTAAAGGTTCATCCGTTTTATTATGTATAAATGAATAATTAAGGTTTCCACTATCATGATACACGGCTCCGCCGCCTGATAAACGTCTAATTACAAATATTCCTTTATCGATACAAAAATCTATATCAACTTCATTAAGAACAGCCTGATTAGAACCAATTATTACACTAGGATCATTAACATACAGAAATAGGAAATCTTCAGTTTTGTTGCTAAAAAGATATTCTTCCGTTGATAAATTAAATGATGGCGTTGTATAAGGAGAAATAACAATATTCATGACTAATAAACTGTTACCTTTTCAACAATTCCCTAGCCTTTTCAATAATAGTATCTCTGTTATTCTCTTTGTCTTCTTGCAGCATACTAACATAAATATCAGGCTCCACGCCAAATTCAATATGCTCCTTTTCTGCATTTAATATTGGTGATGCAGAAAAACGTATGGACCACCCATTGGGTAATTCTGATGAAAAAGGCAATCCACTGCCACCTCCGGTTTTGTCTCCAATAACTGTTATTTGTGGTGCATATTTCATTATGCTTACAAATTCGTTCGTAGCACTGTAACAGCCTCTGTTAGTTAGCACAACAACAGGTTTCTGAAACCTCACACGATCCGAGCTCTCTAAATATTTAGGATACAGTTCTGAAAAATCGTTGTGCCCTGGTCCTATTTTGTGAGATATATAACCTATATGTGTACGCTCATTAAAAAAACGACTTGCAATTTTATCTACATTCACAAGACTTCCCCCTCCATTATTTCTCACATCGATAATCAGACCACTGCAAAGTGCCATTTTCATTAAGATCAGATCAAGACTTGCGTTTCCTACGTCACTAGAAAAACTTCCATAATACAAATAACCTACGTTATCTTCCAGAATCTTATATGACATACCTGAAACACGACTATACTCTGTTTCATTTCCTAGATACACTTTTTGAATATCAATATCAAAATTAGCAGGATAATTCTCCTGCCATTCCCAATAACGTGTAATGTCGTGAGATGCGGATAAGTTAACATGTCCATCCTTAAGTTCAGCAAGCATTTGGCCCATAAGTTTAAAAAGTCCCTCACTGCTCATATCAGATGTTACACGAGAGCTGTATTCATCATAAATTCTGTCCCAATCAATACTCTTATACTCAAAGAAACAGTAATTTCTATCAATAATATCCCATAATGCATCAAAATTGCCTTTTGGATTATTATCGAACTGTAGATTCATATCGACACATCCCTGGAAGAAAAAAAACAACAGGAAAATAAGTGTAAAATACTTACTTTTAAGCCTCATCTGTACACTATCTGTTATTAATCAAATACACGGAATCTTATTAATTCTCTTTTCATGTCTGCCACCCTCAAATGATGTAGTAATGAACACTTTAAGTATCTCATACAACTCTTCGTTAGTGAGAAATCTTCCAGGTAGTGATAATATATTTGCATCATTATGAGCTCTGGCATAAAATGTTACCTCAGGGTTCCAACAAAGAGCAGCTCTTATACCCTGATGTTTATTCATCGTCATATTGATTCCGTTTCCGGTTCCGCAGATAGCAATTCCAAACCTGCATTCACCACTTTCAACGGCTAAAGCCAGTGGATGTGCATAATCTGCATAGTCTGTACTTTCTTCTGAGTAGGTTCCGAAATCCTTATATTTAAGACCCATATCTTCAATCACCTTTATTATGTAATTCTTTGCGGTGAAACCAGCATGATCAGACGCAAAGCCGATGGGTTTATCTGTGTTGTTAAATTCTGACATAATCAATTTTTTTTAGTGTTGATTTTAAAGCTCATAAAAGCTTTTTAACCTGTTCATAAACGTTT
>DHCC01000086.1 GCA_002398875.1 Bacteroidales bacterium UBA4912
CGCTCCGAGTACCAGATTACAAGCGCCTCAATTGATCACTGATCAGTTGGGGCGCTTTCTTTTTAATCTATTTTATCCTATTCAAATTTTATTATTAAGGTATCCTGAAACCTTATATTCATATATATGAATATAACATTAGTCGTGTTACGTTTAAAATAAGCTTATTATTACTTTATTATACCTTTATATAATATCAAATATGCAATAAGCCGTTTATAAGCCGTTTATAAGCCGTTTATAAGCCGTATATAAGCCGATAATAAGCGGATGTAGGATAATTTCCTATTGATATTCACGTATAGTATTAAGAAACAATTAAATAAAAATGTTGCTTAACTTATTGTCTCAAATAAGTTGGCAATTCCAATGGTTAATTGTTTGACAGGTCAGAGTTGTTTGTTTAATATATGTCAGGAACAACTAATTGTTCAACATTTGAAATAAGTTTTAAACTATTCCAAGAATCTTCTGTTATAATAATCATATAACATTTTTTATTCATTCCTTAAAAAAATCGCAGAAAATGAACAGCCTGGAAACATCGTACATGGGGATACCATTAAAAAGCCCTGTTATCTTGGGTGCATCTGAATTATCATCTCACCCCGATACACTGAGAAGAGCAGAGGATGCAGGAGTAGCAGCCATAGTGTATAAATCATTGTTTGAAGAGCAGGTGCAGCTTGAGAATCTGCAGCTTGATGAGATGCTTGAAGAGTATAATGATATTCACGCAGAGATGATCACCTTGCATCCAGAAATCGAAAGGTCGGATATTGAATATTTTCTTAATCTTTTGCGAAAAACCAAAGAGAGCGTTTCTGTTCCAGTAATTGCCAGTTTGAATGCAGTAAACAAATCTTCATGGATCAAATATGCAAAATTGATTGAAGAAACCGGGGTTGATGGTATTGAGCTGAACCTTTATCAGACACCTACACGTTTTGATCGTGATGGGGTAGCCGTTGAAAGTTGGCAACTAGATGTTGTGTCATCTATCAGAAAAAATATTACTATTCCTATTGGTGTTAAGTTGAGTTCAGATTATACCAATTTACTCAACTTTGCACAGCAATTGGATCAGTCAGGTGTTGACGGGTTGGTGCTTTTTAATGCTTTTTTTCAGCCTGATATTGATATTGAGAAAGAGAAACATCGCAAATCTTTTAATTTCAGTAAAAGAGGAGATTATAAAAAATCGCTGCGTTATGCAGGTATGCTTTATGGGCGAATCGCTGCTGATGTTTGCAGTAGTCGCGGTATTTTTAACGGAGATGATGTTATTAAACTGCTTCTTTCAGGTGCATCATGCGTGCAGGTAGTAAGTGCAGTTTACAAGCATGGAACAAACGTAATAACCGAGATAAATAAAACCATATCCAGCTGGATGGAAAAGAAAGGATATAATAGTATTGAAGACTTCAGAGGCAAACTGTCAGACAGTGTTTTGAATAAGAACGACAGTATGCTTATTTACAGACGGGCGCAGTATATCGACCTTCTTCTGCACTCAGATACAATCTTTGGAGAAGAACGTTGATCAATCATATATTTTACTCATTTACTGTTTGTGGCTGGACTTTTTCTTTATGTTTTATTGTGGCAGCTATTTTAATCCAAGTGTAACCAACTATCATTGCAAGAACTGAAGCTATAAGAACAGATAATTTTGCAATATCCTGGTATAATTTATTATCAGGAAATGCCAGATTGGATACAAATATAGACATAGTGAATCCTATGCCGGCAAGGATGGTTACACCAATGAAGACCATCCAGTTTACATTTGTAGCCAGCCGCACAATTTTAAATTTGGTCAGAATATATACAGCCAACGAAATCCCAAGAGGTTTCCCCACAAATAAGCCTAATATTATTCCTAACGAAATGGGAGACAGGAGTCCTTCGATTGAAGTTGAAGAAATAATTATGCTTGTATTAGCCAGTGCAAAAATTGGTATGATGATGAAATTGACAGGAAAACTGAGTCGTTTCTCAAATGCAGGCATTCTTTTGATAGGCAGAATGAAAGCGAGTATAACACCCGCAAAAGTAGCATGTATACCCGATCTGTAGGTGCAATACCACATACCCAGAGCCAGGAGTATTGTGAAGAGGTATACCAGTTTTTGATGATAATAACGATTTGTCAGGTATATAACTGCCGCAAATCCGGCTACTCCTAAAAGCCAGTATATATCGGGAGTTGATCCATAAAACAGTGCTATTATGAGGATAGCACAAAGGTCGTCAATTATGGCCAGTGCAACGATAAATACCTTCATAGAGTGTGAAACTGCCTTACCAAGCAGACTTAACAATCCAATTGTGAAAGCTATATCTGTAGCTGCTGGAATTGCCCAACCGCTTGTAAACTCTGTGTTGCTAGTGATTACAGTAAATATCAATGCAGGAAATGCAACTCCAAATAAAGCAGAGATAACAGGCAGCATCATTCTTCTTGGTGATGAGATCTCTCCGTCAATTGCTTCTTTTTTGATATCAAGAGCAACATGAAAAAAGAAAAGCGCCATCAATGCATCATTAATGAAATGCAATATTGTGTGAGGGAGGTGTAATTGTCCAAATCCAGGGATCACTGTTTCCCAGAAGTTGTAATAATTATTTCCAACGCCTTTAAGGTTGGTTAAGATAAGGGAAAGAGCCGTGCATATAAGCAAAAGCACTCCCAGCGATCTACTGTCTGTTATTACAAGCTGTAACTTAGATTTAATTGAGTTGGCAGCAGAATTATCTGTCGACATTGGTGTAAATTATTACTTAGCTCCTTTGTAATAGAAAATTAAAGTCCTCTTCATTGGTCAGCTCCTTGGGTTCTTGACCATACTTAAATATCCGCGCTTTGCGGTTTCCCAGCAAGATGAGATCATCATCATCAAGCAAAAGCATTGTGCCTTCGCGCAATCCAACAACATAAGTTTCTTTGTTGACTTCAATAAATTCTTTTATTCTGTCTTCACGTGTTTCACCACCATGATTTGCAGGATTATCATCCAGATAATGAGGATTTATTTGAAAAGGAACAAGTTTTAGTGTCTTAAACTTTATAGGTTCCACGATAGGCATATCGTTAGTGGTTTTAAGTGTAGGACACGCGATGTTTGAGCCGGCGCTCCAGCCAATATATGGTGTGCCTTTTTTTACCCTTTTACGAATAACTTTCATTAATCCTTTCTCCTGCAACATTTTCACAAGTTGCCATGTATTGCCGCCACCTACCACGATTGCGTCAGCATTCTCGATGGCGTCAACAGGGTTTATAAAACGATGTATACTAGTTACATGATGGCCGATTTCTGCAAACCGTTCGTTGACTTTTTTCTCATATTCTTCAAAAGAAAAAGTTACTGCAGCATAAGGAATGAATATTGCATTAGTAGCTTTCTCCCCAAGGAAATCTTTGATATGTTGTTTAGGATATTCAAGATAACCTTCACCGGGATTGGTTGAGTTACTGATTAATAGGAGTCTCATAATACAGTTTTTTTTGAATTAAAACACAAATGTAATGAAAAATAGATAAAAAGAATTTTAAATAGAATTGAATAGAGTAAATTTGTAATTAAATACAATATTAAAAATCTGTTATGGAAGATATTTTACGGAAGATACGAACTGATCTGAGACTCTCAATGAATGGACCTGTCTCCACAAGTATGCGTAACAAGGGCGTTAACTATCGAATGATTTTTGGAGTTGATACACCGGGAATAAAAAGAATTTCACAGAAATACAATCCAGATAAAGAGCTTGCAGAAACGCTTTGGAAAGAGGATGTGAGAGAGATGAAAATTATGGCAACTATATTATATCCAAAGGAACAGTTTAATGAAGAGACCGCATTAAGCTGGATATCTGAAATCAGTGATCAGGAGTTGCGAGAACAGATATGTAAAAACCTGCTTCAGGAGCTGACTTATGCTGATAATTTGGTAGAAAAAAGCTTAAACAATAAAGAAGAAAATATCAGAGCTACAGGGTTGTGGTTGTTGGCAAGACTTTGTATCACCCGCTCGGAGCTGGTAAATAAGATCAACCCTGAACTATTGCTAAATAAAGCTATTGAAGGGCTTAAATCAGAATCTATGCTGCTCCGTCAGTCATCACTGAATGCGCTTAAGTATTTTGGTCGTATTTCTCCTGATAAAGCTGATATCGTGTTAAGTAATGTTGCGTCTTTCGAAAACTCATCGGATCTTATTGAACAAGAGATGTATGATCAGCTTAATTTTGAATTTAGCAATATGGAAGATTGATCAGCTTTTATAATTCTGATTAATAAAAAACATAGCTATCAATATATTAAGTATTAGAAAACCACCGCTGCCGGCAAGAAATATCCCTTTCCACTGAGGGAATACTATAAGAGATGTAATAGAAGCTATTGCCAGAACAGCAATAATGATCCACAAGACTTTGAATAATGTTTTCTTTTTACTCATTTTATATACTTATTTAAACATTAATAGTTTATTGGATTAATTTATCGTTGGGTAAGAAAGTAATTCTACTTGTCTTTTCATCCAAAGGGTAATATCGGATAATACCTGAGGAGAAAATGTTTGCTCTATTTTTGCATACTCATCGGGCTGACCAGTGATACTTTGCTGGAACAGGTGATTTAATTGGGGATATAATTTAGTAACAATATTAGTATTTCCTCTATTATTTATTGACTCCTTTATAGCTGAAAGATTTTTTTCAGCCGGTACCTGAACATCATTCCCGCCGTTTATGGCAAAAACGGCACATGTTACTTTATTGAGATATTCTTCCGGGTTTGTGGCCAGGAAACTGCGATACCCGGGAGTTATCATACCGTTGAATTGTGCACGAAGATAAGGCTCTTTTTCGATTTTCAGTTTAAACATTATAGGAAGTTGTTCCCAAAGATACGAAAGCTTGTCGCGTAATGCCGTTCTGTCGTTTTCTGTTCCGGTCCATTCAAGCAAACTCTCAAATATTTCTTTATTAAGAATCTGAATTCTTTCAATTGTTTCCGGTTCAAACTTATTGTATTTCATTGAATTCTCGTTTTGATCTAAAACGATTTCTATTCCTTTAGTACCGGGTGCAGCCATGAGCACTATATACTTAACATCTGTGTTTTCTGCAGCAACCATTGGTGCTATAATTCCACCCTCGCTGTGGCCTATCAGTCCAATTTTTGAACCATCAATCTCATTCCTGTTTTTTAGAAAATCAACAATATTATTGGCATCATATACAAAATCTTTAATAGTTGCCTTTGAATAATCTCCTGTTGATTTTCCAACACCACGTTTGTTATAGCGAAGAACAGCAAAACCATTTCGTGTAAGGTGGTCAGAGAGTATGAAGAAGGGTTTGTGGCCAAAAATAGTTTCATCTCTGTCGTTGGGTCCGCTTCCCGCAATTAATACAACTGCAGGAAACACACCTGTGCTATCAGGCAATGTTAGTGTAGCAGAAAGAGAGATGTCAGTACTGTCATCTGTTATAATTACCTCCTTAGAGATATAAGGTAGTGGTTCCACAGGAGTCTGAGGTCGTTGAATTAAAGGCTCTGTTGCTCTTTTTAATGTAAGCGGAAACGGTATACCACCCTGACTAAAAGTTCCTATTATTGAGTCACCTTCAAGGTTTCCCCTATATAAAATTCCCAATCCTGATGCTACAATTTCAAGCTTGTCATCCTTAAATGAAGTTCTTGTTGTAGGTAGTCCGAAAGCTCCCTGATCAGGACTATCCATTGTGGAAATAAGAGTTGAATCGCCTTTTTCAATATTAAAAACAAGGCGGAGTGAGGAGCTCTGGATTTTTAAACTTCCTGACCAGCTGCCTGTTATATCCTGTGCACATAAGGGAGCGAGCAGTAGTATCAGTGAAAGCAATAAAGTGGTTCTTTTATTCATGATGATACGGTTCATTATTTAGGATTGTCATTGCTCTGTAAAGCTGTTCTGTAAATACCATTCTAACCATTTGATGCGTGAATGTCATTTTTGAAAGTGAGATCTTTTCGTTTGCTATATCATAAATACTCTTTGAAAAGCCGTAAGGCCCTCCAATTAAAAAAACTAATCTTTTTGGAACGGAGTGCATCTTTTTTTCGATGTATCTTGCAAATTCCGGTGAACTGTAAGTTTTTCCTTTATCATCCAGTAAAACAATATAATCTGTTGGCTCAATATTCTTGAGCAACTTTTCTCCTTCCTGAACTTTCTGCTCCTCTTCCGAGATGCTTTTCCTGTTTTTCAGATCCTGAAGATAAATAATTTCAAACGGAATATAATGATTCACTCTTTTGATATACTCATCAATAATTTCTCTGAACAAACTATTATCGGTTTTCCCTACAGAAAGTAAAGCTATCTTCATTTGAAAAAAAACTATTTATACTCTAAAGTTGGATTATAGTCGCTAGTTTCGTATGTATTTTGTCCCCAAACAATTAAAAACCATTCTTTAATTACAAATGTAGCCGATTATTTTGTATTTTTGTGTGAATTATTTTAGTAAAATTATAACAAAACGGGTATTTGGTTGTTTAGTGTGAAATGCTCGTAAAAGTAGAACCCATTAAATGATGGAAGTAGAAAATTTAATCAAAAACCTGATAGAACTGGCTTTTGCCGAAGATATTGGTGATGGAGATCATACCACATTATGCAGCATACCTGCAACAGAAGAAGGAAGTTCTAGGTTATTAATAAAAGAGGAAGGAATACTGGCAGGCGTTGAAATTGCCAAAGTAGTCTTTCATAAATTTGATCCCAATTTAAAAGTAGAAGTTTTTATAGAAGATGGCACCCATGTAGAACCGGGTGAGGTGGCATTTGTAGTCTCAGGAAAAGTACAGTCATTACTGCAAACTGAGAGACTCGTGCTCAATATTATGCAGCGAATGAGTGGAATAGCTACTATTACTAACAAGTATGTTAAACTGCTGGAAGGAACAAATGCCAAAGTTTTGGATACAAGGAAGACAACTCCGGGAATGCGAATGCTGGAAAAGCAGGCTGTAAAAACGGGTGGGGGAGAAAACCACAGAATAGGCCTTTTTGATATGATTTTGTTAAAAGACAATCATGTTGATTTTGCCGGAGGTATTGAAAATGCTATTACGAGAGCTAAGCAGTATCTTAAAGAAAAAAACAAAGATTTAAAGATTGAAATCGAAGTAAGAAACTTTGAAGAGCTCAATGAAGCCCTCCGTGTAGGTGGGGTGGACAGGATTATGCTTGATAATTTTACAGTTGAAGATACCCGTCGTGCTGTGGAAATTGTGAATGGTCGTGTTGAACTAGAGTCATCGGGAGGTATTACATTTGATACAATCCGTGAATATGCTCTTGCGGGTGTAGATTATATTTCAGTGGGTGCTCTGACACACTCTGTTAAAAGTCTAGACATGAGCTTAAAGGCTGTATAATATAAAGAATGATACAAAACGAAGATAAACAAGAGCTACTCGACAAAAGGTACATGCGAATGGCTTATATTTGGTCAGAAAATTCATACTGTAAACGCAGAAAAGTTGGTGCACTTATAGTTAAGGATAAAATGATTATTTCTGACGGTTACAATGGCACACCATCCGGTTTCGAAAACATTTGTGAAGATGATAATGATAAAACAAAACCTTATGTTTTGCATGCTGAAGCTAATGCAATAACAAAAGTTGCCCGTTCAAACAACAGCAGCAACGGTGCAACACTTTATGTTACATCATCTCCATGTATAGAATGTGCAAAATTGATTATTCAGGCAGGAATAAAGCGAGTGGTTTATTCCGATGCATACAGGTTGAGCGATGGTATTGATTTACTAAAAAGAGCAAACATCGAACTTGTATCCGTGGAGCTTAACAGTTAAAAAAAGAGAAGTAGTTGATGGGTACAGATAATAGAAAAGGTACATGGTTGCCACTATGGATTTCTATAGGGATAGCAATTGGTATATTTATAGGAAGTAAATATGGCCGATTTAGTATTCCCGGAAGTCTTGATGGCTCTGGTAAAATAAATGCAGTATTAAACTACATACAAGAATCGTATGTGGATACAATAAATACCTATCGACTTGTTGAAGATGCTTTGCCAAACATAATTCACGAGCTTGATCCCCACTCAGAGTATATTTCAGCAGCCGATATGAAACGGGTAAATGAATCTATGGAGGGACATTTCTCTGGAATTGGTGTGAGCTTCTATATACTGAAAGATACTATAGTTGTGACCAGTATTGTACCCGGTGGTCCTTCTGAAGCAGCCGGCATAATGCCGTGGGACAGGATAGTGATGGTTGATGACTCTGTTGTTGCCGGTAATAAAATGCAAAATGAAGATGTTCAGAGAGTATTGCAAGGAGAAAGCGGAACAGAAGTGAAACTCGGTATTTTAAGTAATGGTGGCAATATTGTACATGATATAATTGTGACTCGCGGTGAAATTCCTGTAAACAGTGTAAACGCTGCATATATGCTAACCGACAGGATTGGTTTTATTAAATTAGGTGTTAATTTTGGATTTAATACATTTAGTGAATTTATTTCTGCCATATCCAAATTGAAAAGTACGGGTGCTGAATCTTTCATTATTGATCTAAGAGGGAATGCAGGTGGATCGCTTGATGTAGTAGTAGCAATGGTAAACGAGTTTTTGCAGAAAGGTGATCTAATAGTATATACTGAAGGTCGCAATTTCCCACGTACTGACAACTATGCAAATGGCTCCGGCACATGTAAAGATGATGATATTGTTGTTTTGATTGATGAACTCAGTGCATCTGCAAGTGAAATTTTTGCAGGGGCAATTCAGGATCATGACAGAGGCTTGATAATTGGGCGGCGATCGTTTGGAAAAGGACTGGTGCAAAGTCAGAGAAACTTTCCTGACGGATCGGCTTTAAGGCTCACTGTTGCGAGGTATTACACAGCATCAGGCAGGTCAATCCAGAGAGTATATGAGAAAGGTAGATATAATGAGTATGAGATGGATGCTATAAATCGTTATATACAGGGTGATTACGTAAATATAGATACATTGAAAAATCTTACACCTTTTCAGACTTTAGGAGGTAGAACTGTTTATGGTGGTGACGGAATAATGCCGGATATATTTATTTCGCGAGATACTACAGGATATAACTCATATTACAACAGTGTAGTTAACAGGCGCTTAGATGAGGAGTATGCAATGATGTATTCTGATATGCACAAAGAAAAGTTGAGCAGCTTCGAAACATGGCGAGATCTTTATAATTATCTCAGACAGCAGCCACTCTTGTTAAATCTTGTAAGCCACGCCGATAATAACGGTATCAGGCGCAGACCATATTATATTCAGGAGTCCGGCGACTTGTTTGAAAATAATATGATAGCATATATAGTAAGGAATTTCTTTGGAGAGGAAGCATTCTGGGCATCATATTACAGAGAAGATCCACTATTACATAAGGGAGTAGAATTAATTGAAACCGAAAAAACCACCAAAGCCAATATATTAAAAGAAGAGTATAAATAATAAAAACTTTTACCTTTGTATAATTTATAGAGCTAATCATTCATTAATATATGTTTTTATGAGTAAGTTTATCCAAAACTATTTATCAAGCAGAGTCCTTTCAAGAACAGCCATTCTGGTTATTGATACTATGATGATTGTTTTTTCCTGCATGCTTATGTATTTCATAAGGTATGGGTTTGATGGACTCACCGCTGATATAAGAAGTGATGGCACTACATTGTGTTTGTTTTTGATCTTCTTTAATACAATCTCATTTGTAACCTTACGCACATTTAGCGGAATTTTAAGGTTCTCGTCTTTTACTGATCTCATGAGAATTGTTTATGCTCTGGTTCTTGGTTATGGGTTGACTTTTATATCGGTACTCATACTAAGAAATTTTCAATCCGGTTTTCATCTCGATAATCTCACTTTTATATCCATATTCTTTCTGAACACTTTCTTGATGATCTTTTCCCGAATATTGGTGAAAGAGGTTTATGAAACTATTACAGGTAGTGATATAAAACCTGTGAACGTATTTATTTATGGAACAAAAGAAGCTGGTATTAGTGTGGCTAAGGCACTTAGGGGTAACAACGAGTTTAATTACCGCGTACTTGGCTTTATCTCCGATGAAAGCCACATGGTTGGCAAAGAGCTTATGGGTGTGACAATTTATGATAATGATGAGAACCTGTTCAGGGTATTAGTAAGTAAAAATGTCAGAACCATAATTGTGTCGCCACAAAAGATGCAGGAGATAAAAAACTCAGCGCTACTGGCTAATTTTGTGGACCATGATATCTCGCTTTTAACAACAGTTCCTATAAACGAATGGGACGGAGCTCTTAAAAGCAGAGAGCAACTTAAAGATATTCAGATTGAGGACCTTTTGCCTCGTGAGCCGATTAGCATAAACATGCTCGAGATAGCCTCAAACATTGAGGGTAAGCGAGTTATGATTACCGGTGCTGCAGGGTCAATTGGGAGTGAAATTGTCAGGCAAGTTGCCTGCTTCAATCCCAACAGTATAATACTCATAGATCAGGCAGAAACGCCGCTACATGATCTGAAACTTGAACTTAAAGATAAATGGAGAGATCTCAGAACAGAAATAATTGTTGCTAATGTTAGCAACAGTTCACGAATGGATAAGATCTTCTCCAAAACAAGACCCCAGTATATTTTTCATGCTGCAGCTTATAAACATGTTCCAATGATGGAGGTGAAT
>DHCC01000069.1:0-16116 GCA_002398875.1 Bacteroidales bacterium UBA4912
GCGTTTGAGAACTTTTCATTATCGTAGTTCATTACAAGGTATTTGTTATATTTACCAATTGAATCAGAAATTATATTATTAAACAAATGCTCATTGTATTGGTGAAACCAAAGATCTATCTTGTATGATTTAGGTAATCTTGATATAAGAATATTATGAAGAACCTCTTTGAAAGGTGAGTATTCATCTAATAATAAGAGGATATTTTTGGTGTGTGAAGCAACGAAATAGTTTTTTCCCTGAATAGAGTCAATAACTCCGCGTTCTCGCAAATCAGATAGCGACTTAAACACAGTATCTCTTGATACAGAAAATTGTTTGCTTAAATAGTTGATGGAGGGTATTTTATCGCCAACTTTTAATTCATTTGCAGCTATGGCATCTTGTATATATTCTGCAAGTTGCTTTACTTTAGTGTTTTTACTATCAAATCTAAAATCCATCTTTAATAAGACTTTATAATTTCAAAAAGAAATAGTGTGCTGTCCTGTTCTGTGCTGATTCAAACTCAAAAGTATTAGGTTAATATTAAATAAAAAAATATTATTATATGTTATGCAACATACTTTTAATATGATAGATCTGCTTTTATACTATGAATTGACAACTAATAATAATATTAAAAATGTATTATATGGCTCAAAGGTTGTTTTATATTATAAAAAAAAGAGGATGTACCCATAAGTGATGCATCCTCCTTTTAATATCTATTTTATAAACTTTCTCCGAAATCTTCTTTAAATTTAGCAATGAGCTTTTGTGGCCAATCGTTTACCGGCTCAAGTCCGCCCATAAAGAATCGTAATACAGGAGGCTCATAAACAAAACGAAGACCGCCAATAAGCTTGCGATTTTCGTACAACCACGCCATGCGATCCACAACATATTTTATTTGAGAAAGAGTAAATACACGTCTGGGAACAGCTAGTCTGACTAGTTCCATATCAGCAAGTGTTTCATTACCATACTCGTCTCTCTGATTAGACAAAGTGCCTCTTTCCATTCCTCTTATTCCGGAAATAAGATAAAGTGCTGCAGCAAGTGCACCTGCCGGATATTCTTTCTGAGGTATATGATCGCAAATATCCATTGCATTTACATGAGCACCAAGCACGCCGGCCGGTTTCACCATTGGAACACCGTGGGCATCAAGTGAATTTACAAGATAAGCAATGAAGTCAGGGCTCTGTCGAATCATTGTTTCATCCAGTGTTTCATATAAACCAACAGCCATTGATTCAATCTCACGAACAGAAATACCACCGTAGGTCAGGAATCCTTCAAAAAGAGGAATTAGCGCTTCCAGTTCCTGGTAAACATCATGATCGTTAGTACAAATTCCGCCACCTCTGGAAGAGCTTAGCTTACGAGCTGAGAAATAAACTATATCTGCTAAATCTGTCATTATCTTAATAATTTCCCCGAGTGAGCTTTCTTTAAACTCCTCTTCGCGAAGATGCACCAGATAAGCATTTTCACCCAACAAACTTGCATCAAGAACAAGCCTTATTTTATATTTATCAGCAATTGTTCTCACATCCCTAAGGTTCTGAACAGAGAATGGTTGTCCGCCAATTAGATTTGTTGAAGCTTCCATGCGGATAAAAGGTATGTTTTTGGCTCCATGAGTTTTTATTGTCTCCTCAAGCTTCTCAATATTCATATTCCCTTTAAAAGGATGAGCAGAGTCAATCACATATCCTTCATCATATAACAACTCAGCTATTTTTCCCCCATATTGGGTTATATGTGCCATCGTAGTTGTAAAATGATAGTTCATAGGGATAAGGCTACCCTTACGTATATAAGCATTTGAAAGAATGTTTTCAGCAGCACGACCTTGGTGAACCGGCAGATAATATTTTTTGCCAAGTACATCTTCAACTGCTTTTTGGAGTCTGAAAAAGCTCTGTGATCCTGCATAAGCATCATCTGCACGCATCATTGCTGCCAATTGGTTATCACTCATAGCATTTGTGCCGCTATCTGTGAGCATATCCAGAAAAACATCGTTAGTAGTTAATCTGAAAGTATTGTATCCTCCTTCTTCCAGAGCTTTCAATCTTCTTTCAATTGGCACTAAGTGTAGCTTTTGAACTACTCTTACTTTGTGCAACTCCAAAGGGATGTTCTCGCCGTAATAAAATTTAATTTCTTCCATGTTTAAATGTCTGTCTGTTTCTTCTTATTGTGTTATTTGTAAATATGCTTATATCATGTTTCCCGAACTATTGCATGATGTAAATAGCAGGACATATATTAGAGTTTAAAAGATACTAGTTAATAGTATATCAGTTTGTTTACAATGTTTTATATTAAATTGAAAAATGTAACTAATTTGGCTCAATAACCGATAAAAGTAAATTTAAATTGCAAATATAAAACATTTATTTCATTATTTGCAGAAATTACATTCTATAAAAATTGTGGTTTTATCTCATTGTATTGAAAATGTAATTAAAATGAAATAATTATTCATCAGGAAAGTAATTTTCAGGAAAATAGTTATATTTGCATTTATAATAAAACAATAATCATTGAATAAATTAGTAAATAATAAATCATGGACAAACCTTATGCAATAGGTGTAGATGTAGGCGGTACAAATACGGTTGTTGGAATAGTTGACAAAAGAGGGCAGATTTTAATCAGTGGCAGTATTAAAACTGCTAAGCACAAAGAAGTAGAAAACTATCTTGATGAATTAACAAACCTCATCAATCAATTAATTGAAAAGATAACAACTAAAGATCAGATTAAAGGTATTGGTGCTGGTACTCCAAACGGCAACTATTTTACCGGTAGTATCGAATTTGCTCCAAACCTTCCATGGAAAGGTGTTATTCCGTTTGCTCAGTTGCTGGAAGATCGTACAGGTATTCCGGTAGCACTTACAAATGATGCAAATGCAGCAGCCATAGGTGAAATGACTTATGGAGCAGCACGTGGAATGAAAGATTTCATTGTTATAACCTTAGGAACCGGTGTTGGCAGTGGTATAGTTGTAAACGGACAATTGGTTTACGGTAACGATGGTTTTGCCGGTGAACTTGGACACACTATTGTGCGCAGAGAGAATGGGCGCCTTTGCGGTTGTGGCAGACACGGGTGCCTTGAAGCTTATGCTTCCGCAACCGGAATGGCTCGTTCAGCGCGTGAGATTCTTGAGAAAAGACCTGATGCTAAAACTGCGTTAAGAAATATTCCCGCTGAAGATATTACATCTAAAGATGTTTTTGATGCTGCCATGGAGGGAGATGAGATTGCAAAAGAAATATTTGAATTTACCGGAAATATTTTAGGTGAATCATTCGCAGATTTTATCGCATTCTCAAGCCCTGAGGCGATAATCCTTTTCGGAGGATTGTCTAAAGCAGGTGATCTGATCATGAATCCTATACGTAAAAGTATGGAGGAAAACTTATTGCCGATCTTCCAAAACAAAGTTAAGCTGATGTTTTCTGAACTAAAAGAGAGTGATGCAGCAGTCTTGGGTGCAAGTGCTTTAGGCTGGGAGGTTAGATAGAAAATATTTTATTGCAAAATATATATTTAGGGTGCTGTTATTATACGGCACCCTTTTACTTTTTGTAACGTAATATTATTGTAATTAAAACTTCACTTTAACTTAACCTTTAATACTTTTCCGATATTGATATTCAATATATATTTGCATCATTATTTTTCATTCTCTCAATAATTAGGAGGCTAATAATTTCGATAATTTATAAAAATAGCCCCGAGGTTCAGCCAGCAAGTGATTGTCGGCTGTTTTTTTCTCAAAATTTTATAAAACTAATTATTCAATTCGGTTAAATGAGCGATAGATTTTATACCTTTGTACACTTTTAAAATAATAGTATTAATTAAGTTGTAAAATGTCACGAAAGATTCAAACAGCGCTCATTTCAGTTTATCATAAGGATGGATTAGAAGAAATACTCCAGGAATTAGACCGGTTACATGTAAAGTTTATTTCAACGGGAGGAACTCATGATTTTATAACTTCTTTGGGATATGAATGTGAAACGGTGGAAGATGTTAGTGGTTATCCTTCAATCCTTGGTGGCAGAGTAAAAACTCTTCATCCTAAAATATTTGGCGGTATATTATACAGAAGGGAAAACGAATCTGATAAAAAGCAAGTTAAATCATACGATATCCCATCAATTGACCTTGTTATAGTTGATCTGTATCCTTTTGAAGAAACAGTTGCGGCCGGTGGTACAGAGGAAGAAATTATTGAAAAAATAGATATAGGCGGTATTTCACTTATACGTGGTGCAGCTAAAAATTACAAAGATGTTCTTATAATAGCTTCAAAAGAACAATACATGCCCTTGCTGGAGCTGTTAAAAGAAAATCAAGGCTTTTCATCTTTAGAAAATCGACGTCAGTTTGCTACAGAAGCTTTTAAAGTTTCTTCAGGTTACGATTCCGCAATTTTCAGCTACTTTGATAATGAAAACAGTTCAGCACTACGTGTATCTTTAAATGATGCCAAACAACTACGTTATGGTGAGAATCCACATCAGAAAGGAACTTTCTATGGAAATTTTGATGAGATTTTCGAACAATTACACGGTAAAGAAATTTCCTACAATAACCTACTAGATATTGATGCTGCAGTCTCTTTGATTTCAGATTTCGATGAGACAGCACTTGCAATCCTTAAGCACAATAATGCTTGTGGAATGGCTTGCAGGCCAACTGTGAAAGAAGCATGGGAAGCAGCATTGTCTGCTGATCCTGTTTCAGCATTTGGTGGTATTGTAGTTACCAACAGAACAGTTAACAAAGAAGCAGCTGAAGCTATTAACTCGATATTCTTTGAAGTTTTAATTGCACCGTCTTACGACAAAGATGCTCTTGAAATTTTGTTTCAAAAGAAAAATCGTATAATTTTGGTACTCAAATCGACAGAGAAGGCTTCACAGAAACTACAGTATAGATCCGTTCTGAACGGAGCACTTGTACAGGATAGAAATGTTAGTGTTCAGACAGTCGATGATATTCAGGTGGTTACTGAAAAGACACCTACAGAAGAAGAGATAAAAGATTTACTTTTTGCCAATATATTGGTTAAACATACTAAATCTAACGCAATAGTTTTGGCAAAGAATAAACAGCTTATTGCCAGCGGTACTGGGCAAACTTCAAGAGTCGATGCATTGAAACAAGCTATCGAAAAAGCAAAAACCTTTAATTTCGATCTTCATGGCGCCGTAATGGCAAGTGATGCTTTTTTCCCTTTTCCAGACTGTGTCGAAATTGCTCATAACGCAGGAATAACTTCTGTAATTCAACCCGGGGGGTCTGTTCGTGACTCTGAGTCAGTTGATTTTTGCAACAAAAACGGCCTTTCAATGGTAACTACTGGTACAAGGCATTTCAAACACTAAGTTTTGTGAAGCTGATTTATATTTAACAAATAAAAAAGTAATAAATTAAAGCGAATGCTGACGTCATAAAGCGGACAGCTGAACGCTAAAAACTTATAATTATGGGCTTATTCTCATTCACACAGGAGCTGGCAATGGACCTCGGAACAGCCAATTCCATAATAGTAAACAGTGCAGGCAAGATATTGCTTGACGAACCTTCCATAGTGGCATTGGATCGTAAGACCGAGAAAATGATAGCATTGGGCGAAAAGGCACGGCAAATGCATGGGAAAACTCATGAAAACATTCGCACTGTTAGGCCATTGAGAGACGGTGTTATTGCTGATTTTAATGCTGCGGAACAGATGATCCGTGAAATGATTAAAATGGCGAATAAAAATAAAAGGGGTTTGTTCTCACCTTCGCTACGTGTAGTAATTTGTATACCTTCAGGAAGTACAGAGGTTGAAATTCGTGCCGTTAGAGACTCTGCTGAACATGCAGGAGGCAGAGATGTATTTATGATCTTTGAGCCTATGGCTGCAGCCTTGGGAATAGGTCTTGATGTTGAAGCCCCTGAAGGTAACATGATTGTTGATATAGGTGGTGGAACTACAGAGATAGCTGTAATTTCTCTTGGTGGTATTGTTTCCAACAAGTCTATCAAAATAGCAGGTGATGATTTTACAGAAGATATTCAGGATTATATGGGACGTCAGCATAATATCAAAGTGGGTGATCGCACTGCAGAGCAAATTAAAATAAACGTAGGCTCGGTATTAACCGAACTGGAGAATCCACCTGAGGATTACGTTGTTCACGGACCCAACAGGATGACTTCGTTACCTATGGATGTGCCTGTTTCTTATCAGGAAGTTGCTCATTGTATAGAAAAATCTGTAACAAAGGTTGATTCTGCTGTACTTAGTGCACTTGAGCAAACGCCCCCTGAGCTTTATGCTGATATAGTTAGAAATGGTATCTATCTTACAGGAGGAGGAGCTTTGCTCAGAGGACTAGATAAACGATTAACCGAGAAGATTGGTATTCCATTTCGTGTGGTTGATGATCCATTACATATTGTTGCTAAAGGTACAGGTATAGCATTGAGAAATATAAATAAATTCAACTTTTTAATGCGTTAATATTTTCTTTTTGAAATAAAGATACAGGGTTTGAATGCGTAATCTGTTCAACTTCATTATTAGAAATAGTCACTGGTTGCTTGCTATTCTGCTTATAGTATTCAGTTTCTATCTCGTTTTTGCGCATAATCCATATCAGAGAAGTGTTTATCTTACTTCAGCAAACAATGTTACAGGATGGTTTTATACCATGTCAAGCAATGTAACATCCTTTATTCATCTCAGGAAGAATAACCAGATGTTGCTTGAACAAAACGCTGTGCTGGAAAATGAACTGTTTTCGCTGAGGTCATACATTAATAATTTAGCGGTGACAGCCTCCTCTGATGTGGATGCGTTTGTGCGCGATTCAACCGAACAGACTCAGTTCAGTTTTATTCCTTCTGAAGTGGTAAACCTTAGTTTTTCAGGAGTCAATAATTTCATCACCATAAATAAAGGTTCAAAGGATGGACTAAAACCGGATATGGGTGTAATATCTCAGCGCGGTGTAGTTGGAGTTGTTGCAAATGTCTCTACTAACTTTTCAGTAGTTATTCCCATTATTAACCCGATGTTTCGTTTGAGTGCCAAGTTAAAGAACTCAGACAATTACGGTTCAATCTCCTGGAACGGAGAGAGTGTTAATACTGCGCAACTGGGAGAATTGCCAAAGCATGAAATTTATCAGGCAGGTGATACAGTGATGACCAGTTTCTCACGAATCTTCCCTAAAAATACAGTTATTGGTTATGTAAGCAGTATGGGTAAAACAAGTGATGACAATTTCAATACATTCAATGTTAAGTTAGCAACTGATTTCAACTCATTGCAGGATGTATTGGTTATCAACGATCAGTTTTATGAAGAACAGAAATTACTTGAAAACAGTCTGGAGCGATGAAAATTGTATATCTTAAAGAAGTTCTTGTATTTATATTGCTTATTCTTCTTCAGGTATTGCTCTTGAACAGGATCAATGTATTCGGTATTGCCACTCCTGTTCTTTATCTCTATTTTTTACTAAAACTTCCGATAGGGAGAAACCAGTTCTTTGTCATCATTTCCGGTTTCCTGCTGGGATTAATTATAGATATATTTCTGAATACACCAGGTATGAATGCAGCTGCAACAACAATTATGGCAGCATTCAGAAAGCCCGTTATAAATCTCTTTTACGACAGGGAGATATATGATGAATATGTACCGGGTATAAATACAGCAGCCGCTCCATTCGTGAGATTTACCATATTCATGGTATTAACTCATTTGACATTACTCTTCTTTATTGAATCATTTACACTGTTTAATCTGTTGAACACTGTAATAAGGATAATTTCCTCTTCGATAATTTCAATTTTATTGATCCTGGCATTGGATGGTCTAACGTATAGGAAAAAAGCAGGTGAGCAATAATATTAACCCTAAGAATTTAGCAAACCGACGATATGTAATTGCTGCAATAATCGTGGTGATCGGCATTATATATGTGATACAACTTTTTAATCTACAGATTCTTAGTCCTCAATATCGTGATTATGCCGAAAGTAATGCATTTCTGAGAAGAACATTATACCCGGCAAGAGGAGCCATTTATGACAGGAAAGGGGAGCTGCTTGTGTATAACAGGCCTACTTACGACGTAATGATGGTTGTCAGGGAGATGACCCGTTTTGATACTCTTGATTTTTGCAATACATTAAACATAGATATTGAAAGGTTTCGTGAACTTAATGCAGAAATGAGAGATACCAGGAAAAATCCCGGCTACTCATCATACACTCCGCAGCTGTTCATGTCACAGCTTAATGTTGAAGAGTACGGACTCTTGCAGGAAAAACTTTATAAGTTCCCTGGAATCTATATTCAAAGCAGGACAGAGAGACAGTATAATCATCCCAATATGGGACTTATACTTGGTTATGTTGCTGAAGTTGACCAGAATACAATAGCATCAGACCCATACTATGTCCGTAAGGATTATGTTGGTAAGTCCGGCATTGAATTATCACACGAATTAGATCTTCGCGGAGAGAAAGGAGTAGAAATACTTCTTCGCGATGCACATGGCAGAGTTCAGGGGAGGTATGACGATGGTCTTCAGGACAAAGCACCAGTATCAGGTAAGGACCTGACTCTTGGGATTGATATCGAATTACAGGCTTATGGCGAATTGCTGATGCAGAATAAAGTTGGGAGTATTGTTATGATTGAACCTGAAACAGGTGAAATCCTTGCAATGATATCTGCACCTACCTACGATCCCTCTTTACTGACAGGTAAAAAGTTCAGTGCCAATTATCAGTCACTGGTAAATAATCCATACAAGCCACTGATAAACAGATCTGTTGCAGGTACATATCCGCCAGGGTCAACATTCAAGCCCGCAAACGGACTGGTTTATCTTCAGGAAGGTATCATTACACCCGAAACTATGTACTCCTGTTTTGGCGGTTATCCTCCGTTAGGAGGTCGTCCAAGGTGTCACGGTCACGCATCACCATTATCGTTGCAGTATGCTCTATCAACATCCTGCAATTCCTTCTTTTCTTACGGACTCAATCACATGCTGAGCAATAGGACAAAATATTCAAATGTGGGTGAAGCTTTTGATGTGTGGAAAGATCACATGGTAAATATGGGTTTTGGTTATCAGTTAGGAGTTGATCTTCCTTCAGAGAAAAGAGGATTTATTCCAAACAGTAAGTTTTATTCAAATATATTCAACACTGAAAGATGGAATGCTCATAATATCATATCAATTTCAATAGGGCAGGGCGAAGTACTTACAACTCCGTTGCAAATTGCTAATTTAGGGGCAACAATAGCAAACAGGGGATATTTCTATACACCGCATGTTGTAAGAGAAATTAAAGGTGCTGATTTAGATAGAGCATATACAACCAGACATAATACAGGCATCAATCGTGAGCATTTTGAGCTTACAGTTGCGGGAATGGCTGATGCTGTTAAATTTGGTACCTGCCGGGGTATTAATCTTGAACCTCTTGTTGAGGTATGCGGTAAAACAGGAACATCAGAAAACCCACATGGAGATGACCATTCACTCTTTCTGGGTTTTGCTCCTAAAGACAACCCACAGGTTGCAATTGCCGTTGTAGTGGAGAATGGCCGTTTCGGAGCAACCAACGCTGTACCGATTGCACGTTTAATGCTTCAGAAATTCTTCAGGGGTGAAGTTCCCGAGAGCGATAAATGGCTGGAACAGACAATCATGAATCGTGAGATACTTCCTTATGTTTACACAAGAAATTTACCGTCCAAGTAGAACATTGCCAAATGATTAAGCAAAACAACATAGAAGTTGAAGATAAGGGAAGAGTGGATAAGGTTACACTTATCTTTTACCTTGTCTTTGTTGTTCTTGGGTGGCTCAATATCTACGCTGCAAGCTATGATCTTGAAAATGCAACCGGCATGTTTGATTTGTCAACCAGAGCCGGATCACAGCTAATCTGGATAGGCACATCACTCATACTTGCTTTTGCTCTGCTAAAAATAGAAGTAAGCTTCTATGAAACTTATGCTTTTCTTTTCTATATGGTAGGGATATTTCTATTAATTGTTACCCTGATAGTTGCCCAGGAGATCAATGGATCACGTTCATGGCTGATTATAGGTCCGGTCAGACTCCAACCGGCTGAGTTCATGAAGTTTATAATTGCACTTACACTTGCAAAGGTTTTCAATTCCTATGATTTCAAATTGATGGAGACTAAAAACCTGTTGATGGTCAGCAGTATCATACTTTTACCTGTCATACTTGTAATTCTGCAAAGTGAGACAGGCACAGCACTTGTTTACCTTAGTTTTATTCTTGTGCTTTACAGAGAAGGTCTGCCCGGCGGAGTTCTCTTTATGGGTGTTGCAGCAATTATTTATTTCATTCTCGGCATACGGTTCTCAGATGAGCAAATAGGCATGCTTTCAAAAGGAGAAATAATGGCAGTCGTACTCATTATAATATTTTCAGCAGCAATGGTATGGGGATATCTCAAGCGCAGAAAAACATTCTACAGAATTCTGTTAATTTCTTCTATTCCCTTTGTTGCAGCATTTATACTTACACTTTTATCAGTGTCAGTTGATTGGGGAATGGTATCAATAATTGCACTTGCTGTTACGGCTGTACAAATGCTTTATCTTTTTTTGCGATACAGAGTAAAGAGCTATTTCTATATATTTCTTTTTCTGGTTGCCTCGTTTGCTTTCCTCGAGTCAACTGAATATGCTTTCAACGATATACTTCAGCCGCATCAGCAAATGCGTATTAAGGTAGCTTTAGGCATGGAACAGGATCTCAGCGGTGCAGGATACCACGTTGGACAATCAAAAATTGCAATCGGCTCAGGCGGTCTTACCGGCAAAGGATATCTAAATGGTACCCAGACAAAACTTAAATATGTCCCAGAGCAGGATACCGACTTTATCTTCTGCACTATAGGCGAGGAGCATGGTTTTCTTGGATCAACATTAATTCTGATACTGTTCACAGTTTTTGTACTCAGACTACTAAATCTTGCTGAAAGACAAACATCTACCTTCGGCAGAGTATACGGTTACAGCGTGGTAAGCGTTTTCTTCTTCCATCTTCTGGTCAATATCGGTATGGTTATAGGAATCATGCCGGTTATAGGCATTCCATTACCATTTTTCAGTTACGGCGGTTCATCATTATGGGGCTTCACCATACTGCTTTTTATTTTCCTTAGAATAGATAAGTCCAGAAGAAATAGATAAGTCCAGAAGAAACATATAAAGGGTGCACCCTAATTTCGCAATTTGAGTGCACCAATCAATTAGAACCCAATTTAATAAACATTGCAGTTAGTTGGTTCTGCAACTCCTTGATATCTTATATTATACTTTTATCTTACCTTTTAAATATTCTCTGTATATATGACATTACAGAGGAAAAATAGTTTAATTTTGTTCTAAATAGTGGTGAAAATCGATTAGTAAAAAGAGACAATGAGAAAAACAGCATTGATTACCGGAGCTTCAAAGGGGATTGGAAGAGAGCTTGCTCATCTTTTTGCAAAAGATGGCTGCAATCTTGCATTAGTAGCAAGAAGTGCGAAAGAACTGGATAGTTTAAAAGTTCAGCTTGAAGAAAAATACAAAGTTACAGTACACACCTTTTTTAAAGATTTAAGTCAGCCCGAATCAGCACAAGCCCTGTTTGATGAATTAAAAGCTGTTGATATCGATATCGATTATCTTGTAAATAACGCCGGATTTGGTGATTATGGATCTTTTGCCGAAACTGAGTGGGACACTTACGAAAAGATGATATCTCTGAACGTGACAACCTTAACTCACCTTTGCCATCTTTTTATAAGAGATATCAAAGGCAGAAAACCCGGCAGAATACTCAATATTTCCTCAACAGCGGCATTCCAGCCGGGACCGATGATGGCAGTATATTTTGCCTCAAAAGCATTCGTGCTCAATTTCTCCGAAGCAGTCGGGCACGAACTGAGAAAAGATAATATAACAGTAACAACACTTTGTCCCGGTCCCACCAGCACCAATTTTGGTGAAGTCTCAGGCATGAATGCATCGAAATTGATTAAGAATATAAGAATAGCAAAATCAGCAGATGTAGCCAAACTGGGCTACAAAGCAATGATGAAAGGCAAGACAATTGTCATTCACGGCGCTCAGAACAAGTTTGCACCTTTTGTCATAAGGTTTTTGCCCAGAAAATGGGTGACACGTGTTTCAGCAAAGGTTATGGATAACAGTGCGTAGTTTACGCTAAAACTACTTAAGTATGAAACGTCTCAACTGCTTATGGTTAATATATCTATTGACTGCAGCTGTCGTCGCTCAGTCCTCAAAATACTCTGCAGATGAGATTATGGCTTTTTTTAACCAAACAAGGGAAGCAACAGAAAGTCACACAACACTATGGGATAAAGATATTTACGGACCGATACTTCTTGTAGACCCGCAAACCAGAGAAGTTTTTGCAAATGTACAAGATGCAAAAAATGAATTAACACCAAAAGGCGGTATTTTTGTAGGTTCAATACCTGGTGAATTGCCCGTTTCAAATACAGATATCACCTGGAACGGCACCCATTGGGCAATGCTGGAGTTGCCTTTACCCGAAAAGCGATATGACAGGATAGATTTAGTTACTCACGAACTGTTTCACAGAACACAATTTTCTCTTGGTTTTAAACCATTCAGAGAAGAAAATAGCCATCTTGATCAAAGAGATGGAAGAATATACCTGCGACTCGAACTGGCGGCATTAGAAGCCGCATTAAAAGCTAACAGGTTAACAAAATCAGAAGAGCATATACGCAATGCGTTAATCTTCAGAAAATATCGTCAAATGATATACCGTGGGTCACAGGTCACAGAAAACAGTCTGGAAATCCTAGAAGGACTGGCTACTTATACCGGACAAATCATGAGCGGCCGTGATAAGTGGGAGTGGCGCGAATATCTGATTCGCCGAATCAACAGCTTTGAAGAGACACCCTCTTATGTAAGGTCTTTTGCTTACGAAACAACTCCAGTGTATGGTTTTTTCCTCCAACAGAAGGACTACTCCTGGAACAAAAAAGTAGACAATGAAACTGATCTCACCGACTTCTTTTCGGAAGCTTTTGGAATGGATTCGAGAATAATCCTGCATACTTATGTAAAACAGGTTGCCGAAGATTATAACTGGCGAAAGATTGTTGATCAGGAAACAAAAAGAGCTGCTTTAAACAACTCAGTTCTTGATGAATACCGAAATAAGTTTTTAGAGCAACCTCACCTTGAAATCAAACTTGAAGATATGAATATGTCTTTTAACCCTGGCAGTCTTATACCACTTGATGAGGACGAAGGAACAGTTTATCCTACCATTCGTTTAAGTGATAATTGGGGAATCCTTACAGTTGAAGAAGGTGGCGCATTGCTGAGGTCCGACTGGCGGTGGGTAATCGTCTCAGAGCCTTTAGAGATAACTGACGACCTGATCACGGGCGACGGTTGGGAAATTGAACTTAACGAAGGTTATCAAATTCAGGAGTTGCCTGATGGCAATTATCTGTTAACAAAGAGTGAATGAGTTGTCTTATTTGGCTAAAAAAAAGAATTTAGCTAAATTTGGACTCAATTCGAGGATAACAAATGAATGAAGGCGAAAAAAAGGTTGTCAGCAAGATGATTACCATATATTGTCATTCCAAGCACAAACAGGGAAAAGGCTTGTGTGAAGAATGCAGCTCACTTAACAACTATGCGCTACAGCGGCTTGAGCGTTGCCTGTTCGGGGATGATAAGCCTACATGCGGCACATGTACAGTACATTGCTATAAAAGCGACATGCGCAGCAGGATAAAAGAGGTCATGCGCTTCTCCGGTCCGCGCATGCTTTTTATTCATCCTGTTGACGCTATACAGCACTTTTACCGTGAACGTAAAAGGAAAAGATTAAAATGAAATTGTTAGACCTACATACTGTAATTGCCGATGTGTTAAGTGAGCACAATGAGTTGATACCAGTACTTAATCGTTTTGGAATCAGACTTGGTGTAGGAGATAAAACCCTTGAAGAGCTGTGTGAAGAGAACAATCTTGACCCCGGACTTATTATAACTGTTCTTAACGTTTATCTTAACGAGGATTATGTTCCTGATATGCTCGAATATATTGAAACAGAGTCTATCGCAGACTATTTTCAACATACGGTAGAGAATTACATTCTTGAGCTAATTCCAAATATAGAGAAGCACTTAAATGCTTTTATTGCTTTAAGCAGCTCGATAAATGAATCCGACAACAATCATGTTTACAATAATAACGGATCAGATAATCAAGAGTTGGGAATGCTCAGATTACTTTTCATGAAGTTTAAAGAAAGGATGACTAACTATCTGAAGAAGATAGCAAGTTATGATGAGGATTTCCCAGATGAATTACTCCATGATTTAAAAAACATCCTGATTAAACATCTTTCAACTGATTATAATCAAAACCTTTGTTATGCAGTGATTTTTTCAATTCATTCATTTGAAAAAGATCTTGAAGCACACAACAGGTTACGCGAAAAGGTTTTACAGCCAAAATTAAATCAACTTGATACATCGGGTATACGTCAGCTTCAGCATTCAATTGTTAGTGAGCACTCAAGTAGAATCGAAGCAGAAGATCATCACCTGACAAAACGGGAAACTGAGATTCTCAGACTCATTGTGCAGGGTTATCTCAATAAAGAGATAGCAGAAATGCTGAATATCAGTCTTAATACAGTTTTAACTCACAGAAAGAATATCATTAATAAAACAGGAATTAAAACTGTTTCAGGTCTTACTTTTTACTGCCTGAGAAACGGTTTAATATCCATGTAATACTTTTAAATTTTTATAGTATGTCAAAAAGAAGTTTTCTATATATACCACTCACAAACTGGGGTGAAGTTATCGAACAAAAGTATGATATAGCAATCCTTCCCTGGGGTGCTGTAGAGCCACACAATTACCATCTTCCCTATCTTACTGATTGCATACTCACTTATGAGGTAGCCGGTGATGCAGCTGAAGCAGCATACGAAAAGGGAGTTACTTGTATGGTTATGGCCCCTGTATACTTTGGTTCCCAAAACACGGGTCAGTGGAATAAGCCCTTTTGCGTGCATACAAGAAGTGAAACTCAGAAGTATATACTAACCGATATAGTAACATCACTTCAGGCACAAGGGATACGTAAGCTGGTCATTATCAACGGTCACGGTGGCAACACATTTAAGCCATATGTAAGAGATCTGAACATGGAATACCCCGATTTCAAAATAATTATAGTGGACTGGTGGACCTTAGAGCCTACTAAAAACTATTTTGAGGAAAGTCCTGATGAGCATGCCGGCGAGCAGGAAACATCTGTAATGCTGCATTATCATCCTGAGTTGGTTAATATGGACAGTGCAGGTGACGGATCAGTGCAACCTGTCAAATTATCAGCGTTAAATAAAAAGATCGGATGGATGCCTCGTGACTGGGATGAGATCTCTAAAGATACAGGAATAGGGAATCCAAAAAAATCAACAGCGGAGAAGGGCAGGAAGTATGTTGAAGTTGTCGTTAGGAAAATTACCGAACTTCTCATTGATCTCAAATCAGCCGAGTGAGTTTTTTAATCTAAATAGTTTTAAATGAGAGCAAAATGTTGTATTTTTGATGCTATTATTAAAAACAATTTAGCCATGTCACAATCCTTATGAAATAAAATTAAATATTCTGATTAATTAGTAAAGAATTAGTCAGTTAATAATCGCTTTGAATTAAAGTACTACAAACTTCATAATAATAAATAAAAGTAAATATGAGTAATCAGAGAGAGAAACTTTTTACAGATTTTCCTCCTGTTTCCACCGAAGAGTGGATGGAAGTTGTCACCAAAGACCTGAAAGGTGCAGATTTCCAAAAGAGACTGGTGTGGAGAACTAAAGAGGGTTTTAATGTAAATCCGTTTTATCGTGCCGAAGATATAGAAGGCTTCAAGGCACTTGACAATCTTCCCGGACAATTCCCTTATGTGAGAGGCACAAAGAAGGACAACAACTGGTATGTCCGTCAGGAGAT
>DHCC01000069.1:16355-27069 GCA_002398875.1 Bacteroidales bacterium UBA4912
GTAACCTCATTCGGTTTCAGTCTGCCCAAACAGCATCTGTCTGCCGAAAACCTGGCAATATTGCTTCAGGGAATAGCTCCCGACAAAGTAGAACTAAACTTCAGAACCTGTATTTCACGTACCGTTGATCTTGCAAAACTGGTGGTGGATTACATCAAAGGGCAAAACCTTGATGTTATGAAATGCTTTGGATCTGTTGAGTTCGACCCATTCAGGAAAATACTGAAAAAGGGAGTAGATGAACCAAACTGGGCAGAAAAAGCAGTGGAAATAGTAAATATTACCGCTCCTCTTCCACGTTACCGTTCAATAATCGTAACAGGCAACATGATGAATGATGCCGGTGCCTACAGCTATCAGGAGCTTGGATATAGTCTGTCATACGGTAACCAGGTATTATCCAAATTAATCGAAAATGGAGTTGATCCTTCAACAGCTGCAAAGAAAATCAAGTTCAAATTTGGTGTAGGATCAAACTACTTCATGGAGATAGCCAAATTCCGCGCAGCCCGATGGCTGTGGGCAGAGGTTGTAAATGCATACAAACCGCCTTGTCCCCACGACTGCGACAACAAGGCTGATGACGGCACTTGCCGCTGTGCAGCAAAAATGAATATCCACGCAATCACATCAAAATTCAATCAGTCGCTGTACGACCCCTATGTCAACATGCTGCGTACACAGACAGAAGCCATGTCAGCTACCCTGGGCTCAGTTGATTCACTAACCGTACGTCCTTTCGACGAGGCTTTTGAAACACCCACAGAGTTCGCGGAACGTATAGCAGTAAACCAGCAACTGTTATTAAAAGAAGAAGCACACTTTGATAAAGTTACCGATCCTTCCTCAGGTTCATATTATATCGAGACACTCACCAACTCACTCGCTGAACAGGCATGGAAGCTTTTCCTTGAGACAGAAGAAGCCGGTTTCTATAATTCACTTAAATCAGGTGCAGTACAGGATGCAATAAACAAATCTGCCGACGAACGTTTCAATGCACTTGCCAATCGTAAAGAGATTTTGCTGGGTACCAACCAGTATCCAAATTTCAGCGAAACGATGAGCGATAAGATAAATGATAGCGCAGCAAGCAGAGGTTGCGGATGTGGTGATTCTGACACGCAGACGCCATTGAAGAAGCTAAACAAAAACAGGCTTGCCGATCAGTTCAATGAGCTCAGACTTGCTACTGAAAACAGCGGCAAACGTCCAAAAGTATTCATGCTCACAATAGGCAACCTTGCAATGCGCCTGGCTCGTTCTCAGTTTTCCAGCAACTTCTTTGCAAGTGCAGGTTATGAAATTATAGATAATCTCGGATTCAAAACAGTTGAAGAAGGAGTCAATGCTGCAAAAGAAAACGGAGCAGATGTAATCGTACTCTGTTCAAGTGATGATGAATACCCCCAGTTTGCTCCCGAAGCTTATGAAATGCTAAAGGAGAGCAACAAACTGTTAGTTATAGCCGGTGCGCCTGCTTGTATGGATGAGCTCAAAGCTCAGGGAATAGAGCATTTTATTAATGTTAAGAGCAATGTTCTCGAGACACTAAAGATGTTTAATGATAAGCTGTTATAAATAGAAACTAATAATTCTGCGTACTGCAATAATTAAGATTATGGATGGTAAAGGCAAATTGAAGAACTGGATTATTGTATCACAACCCTGGGCATTTCCAGCATCAGGGAGTGCTGCTCTAATGGCAATCTCTTATGTTTTCTATCTCTATAAGACAGGAGCAGTTGCAGAATCCAACTGGTTATTCGGAATAATCGGACTACTAGGTGCAGTCATCTTCCAGATGTCAGGAAACCTGATGAATGAATATCAGGATTTCAAACACGGGGTAGATGTAAAAGAGAAGACAGGTCCGCCGCGACTTCTGGTCGAAGGTGTATTCCAGCCCAAAACAATCTTCCTTTATAGCATAAGCGTTCTTGCGGTGGGAGTGGCAATAGGCATTTATCTTACAATCAATACCGGATGGCCTTTAATTATTATCGGCGGCTTCGGTATCATAAGTGCCATGCTGTATCACAAATTCAAGTATATCGCTCTTGGCGACCTGCTGATATTTGTTACATACGGGTTATCTATCCCCCTAGGAATTGCGTTTGTTATGACCGGTCAGCTGATATGGACAATACTGCTTGTCAGCATACCCGTAGGATTGCTTGAGGTTGCCATTTTGCACGCAAACAATACACGCGACATAAAAGAAGACAAAGCAGCAGGCATCAAAACGCAAGCGATGATATTAGGACTGGAAGGTGCACAAGTTACCTACCAGACACTATTACTTGCAGCCTACCTGCTTATTGCAATCCTTGTGTCGGTTGATTTGCTTCATCCTATAACTTTTCTTACGCTGATAAGCTTCCCGCTTGCAATCAGAAATATTAAAAAGATGAAAATGGCTCAGCATAATGATTTCACTCCAATACAGTATTTGGATGGTCAGACAGCAAAACTGCTTCTTCTTTTTGTTTTTCTGCTCTCAGCGGCAAACTTCATAGCTCCGTTTGTATAACCGCCAGATTAGTTGCTATTTAAAAATAAAATAAAAAAACAAACATTAGTCTAAATAATATGAAACCTAATTTTAAGGAAATAGACATTAAGTCAGCCGGATTTTATAAGTCAGATGTTGACGAATGGGCTGAAAAAAATGAAATAAAAGCCGATTGGCATACACCTGAACAGATACCCGTGAAACCGGTATATACCAAAGAAGACCTTGAGGTAATGGAGCATCTGGGCTATGCTGCAGGTATACCTCCCTTTCTTCGCGGACCTTATTCCACGATGTATGTTATGCGTCCATGGACAATCCGCCAGTATGCAGGCTTCTCCACAGCCGAAGAGTCAAACGCATTCTACCGTCGTAACCTTGCATCAGGACAAAAAGGACTCTCTGTTGCATTCGACCTTCCCACCCACCGCGGTTATGATGCCGACAACGAGAGGGTAGTGGGAGACGTTGGTAAAGCAGGTGTATCAATCTCATCTGTTGAGGATATGAAGATACTTTTCGACGGTATCCCGTTGAATAAGATGTCAGTGTCCATGACTATGAATGGTGCAGTTCTTCCCATTCTTGCATTCTATATTGTAGCAGCTCAGGAGCAGGGTGCCAATCTTGATGAGATGGCTGGTACAATTCAGAACGATATCCTAAAGGAGTTCATGGTTCGAAACACCTATATCTATCCGCCAGAATTCTCGATGAAGATTATCGCAGATATTTTTGAATTTACATCACAGAAGATGCCTAAGTTCAATTCTATCTCCATTTCTGGATATCACATGCAGGAAGCGGGCGCTACAGCAGATATCGAGCTGGCATACACACTTGCTGACGGTATAGAGTATCTGCGTGCCGGAATGAATGCAGGTATCCCTGTAGATAAATTTGCGCCGCGACTCTCATTCTTCTGGGGTATCGGAATGAACCATTTCATGGAGATTGCAAAGATGAGAGCAGCACGCTTGCTGTGGGCAAAGATCCTGAAAAGTTTAGGTGCTGAAAATCCCAAATCAATGGCTTTGCGCACACACTCGCAAACATCAGGCTGGTCGCTAACAGAGCAGGATCCGTTTAATAATGTCGGCCGCACCGCCGTTGAAGCAATGGCTGCAGCACTCGGTCACACACAATCACTGCACACAAACGCTCTTGATGAGGCAATTGCTCTGCCAACCGATTTCTCTGCACGTATTGCAAGAAATACACAGATCTATCTTCAGGAAGAGACATACATCACTAAGCAGGTAGACCCATGGGCAGGTTCATATTATGTTGAATCACTCACTCAGGAACTGGTAGATAAAGCATGGAACCTGATTCAGGAGATCGAGAAGCTTGGCGGTATGGCTAAAGCTATTGAAACCGGAATTCCCAAAATGCGTATCGAGGAAGCTGCGGCACGCACACAAGCAAGAATCGATTCAGGAGTACAGGCTATTATCGGTGTTAATAAATATCGTCTCGATCACGAAGATCCTATCGATATCCTTGATATTGATAATACTGAAGTGAGGAAGCAGCAGGTAGAACGGCTTACAAAACTAAAAGCAGAGCGTGATAACGAAGCAGTTCAAAAAGCACTTGATGCAATCACAAAATGCGTGGAAACCAAAGAAGGGAACCTCCTTGAGCTTTCAGTTGAGGCAGCAAGAGTACGCGCCACATTAGGTGAGATCTCGGATGCCTGCGAAAAAGTAGTCGGACGTTATAATGCAGTAATCAGAACAATTTCAGGAGTGTATTCATCAGAATCAAAAGGAGATGCAACGCTTGAAGAGGCTCGTGCACTCACAGATAAGTTTGCCTCACAAGAAGGGCGCAGACCAAGAATTATGGTAGCCAAAATGGGGCAGGACGGACACGACCGCGGCGCTAAAGTTGTAGCAACAGGTTATGCCGACTGTGGTTTCGATGTTGATATGGGACCACTATTCCAAACACCCGAAGAGGCAGCCCGTCAGGCAGTAGAGAACGACGTGCATGTACTTGGAGTATCATCCCTTGCAGCAGGTCACAAAACACTAGTGCCGTTGGTAATTGATGAACTCAAAAGACTTGGAAGACCTGACATAGCTGTAATCGTAGGAGGAGTTATCCCAGCACAGGATTATGATTTCCTTTATAAGGCAGGAGTAGCGGCAATATTTGGTCCGGGTACTCGTGTTACTAAATCAGCTGTTGACATTATGCACATCCTTATGGATGAATGATGAAAATCTATATTCCGCTTTCGGCTTACTCTTATTCAGAGGGTTTGTCGAAAGCGGATTTTCATTAAATTTTAAAACAGCCGCAATAGATACTATCTGAAACCACAGACCCGTCTGCTTTCTTAAATGCAATGTAGGTTTCGATAGAATCTCCATTCCAGTCATCAGGAAATTTGATTTTCGTTGCTGAACTACTCCTTTTTCCAGCGTTTATATCATGAACAGCAATTTCTTTGTCAGAGTTGTAAACAATTACCATTACCTGATCATCATTTCCCGCATTATCCTTAGGTACCGGATTCCAGGTGAATTGAACTCCTTCTTCAGTTATATCAACATTTATTCCTTTAGCAGGATTTAACGAACCTTTTGAAACAAGAATATTAGGGAAGTCAAGCTCCACACCTTCGCCATTAACCTTAATACCATTCAAAATATTGTATGACATTGCAGCATTGAAAGCACTTTGTCCATCAACTGCCTGATCTTTAAAACCAATTCTAATCAATGGAGTGATTGTTCTTAGAAAATTCTGCGTTAACTTAAATGCACCTCGTTGTTTAGTCTGACCTTTAGACCTCGGGTTAGTCATCTTCGCGGGGCGACTTTTAATATACTCCACACCTCTGCATGATGAACCAACCACATTACCCACTTTTCCTGTAAATCCTCCAAAAATTCCATTTTTCAACTTACCCATTATTATGATATTTTAATTAAAACTGATGTTCGCAAGTTAACAAATGTTTTTAATAAAAGCAAGTTTTTGACAGTGAATATACAATACCAAAATTTGAAAAACTACTAACCAGGCTCTAACCAACTCCTAATTTATATAAGGGATATTAGGAGTTTGTTAGGAGTTAATTAGGAGTTAGTTAGAGTTAAGTATGATTTAGTTTCATATTATTGTCTTCATCAATTCCGTTTTAGGGTATAAAGCAACTGTTGGATATTAATATAAATTAGGATATGTGGATTGTGCTTTTATAAATTAAATTTTTTCTTAGAAATATATATGGAATTTTACTTATTTATTTATTTTTGACTTTCAAACACCTGAAATATTATAAATTTAATAAGAAAATAAATGGACCATGTTGTATATCTTGATCACAAAGCCAAAGAGTTAGATTTACTTGAAAAGGGAGTTAAAACTATGATTATTCGAGGAGCTATGGGACGTAAAATACCCTATAGAAAAGTTGAAAAAGGTGATTGGCTTTATTTTATTGAAAACATGGGTGATGGATTGATTAAAGCTGTCGCCGAAGTCTCAGATGTTTTCAATTCAGAACAAATGACCAGAGAAGAGTCTGTAAAATTTGTTGATGAAAATCAGAAGCTTTTACGCTTGGATAAAAAATTGTATTCACGTTTTGCAGGGAAAAGGTATATTGTTTTGATAAGAGTAAAAAATTTTAAAATCATAGACAGTTTCCGGATTGACAGAAGTAAATATGGGAATATGGATGATTGGTTGCCTGTTGGTGAAATTCAGAGTGTGAAAATTTAATATAGGTATGAAAAATATACTTTTCGTATCACTACTTATTATATTGATGTCTGGGTGTAACAAGTCTATTAACGGAGAAGTAATATTTGTTGAACCTGATTTGGATGACCTATTCAACTATCCATACTTTTTATTTATCCCTAATGGTGTTTCTGAAGACAAAATGAATTATCTGATTATTGAACCTAATAATTCAGGTTTTGCAGATGACGACCTGCATAAACATAAGGAAAAAGCTAAAAGAATAGCGACACTAGATTATTATCTTGGAAATTGGATTGCAAGGAAACTTACGTATCCACTTATCGTTCCTGTGTTTCCACGTACTGAATCTGATTGGAAAACATACACTCATGCTTTAGACCGTGATGTGATGTTACAAAAGGGTAATTCGCTTGAACGATTGGATAATCAACTTATAAATATGTGTTTGGATGCTGAGGGAAAATTGAAGGAGAGAAATGTTAAAATTGAAAACAGATATATACTTACCGGTTTCTCAGCTTCAGGAACATTCGTAAACAGATTTACACTTCTACATCCGGATAAAGTACAGGTAGCAGCTGCTGGAGGATTAAATGGTTTATTAATGCTACCCATGGATAGCCTGGAAAATGAACCATTGAGATATCCCATTGGAACGGGAGATTTAATACAAATAACAGGTAGCGATTTTCTTAGAGACCAATTTTTTAATACTCCTCAGTTTTATTTTATGGGTGAACTAGATGATAATGATGCTGTTCCTTATGATGATGCATTTGACCTGGAAGAAAGAGATCAGATTTTTAGACTATTAGGTGAACAAATGATACCGGCAAGATGGGTGAAGTGCATTGATATATATAACGAAAGTAATGTAAATACACTATTTAAGACCTACAAGAATGTTGGTCATGAGCATCCGGAGGTTGTGAAGAATGATATCTTAGACTTCTTGTTGCTTAACACGAATTTAAACTGAATAACGAGAGAATTTTTTCATAAAGGAGTCGTAATAGGTCTTCGAAACCGGAATATTGGGTGTCGCTTCAGCATCCAGCTCCAGCACTATTCCACTCTTCTCTTTTTTCAATATTTTTACTCTGTCCAGATTTACTATATATGAGCGATGACACCGTATCAAGGGAGTATCTTCGGTAAGATTTTCCTCGATCCACTTGAGTGAATTCCGAATCATATAGTGAGATCTGTTGGATTTATTTATGTAGTATATTGTTGCATAGTTATCGGCAGACTCAATATACAGCAGATTTTCGAGCGTTACAGATATCTTAAGATCACCCTTCTCATCGTGGAAGGCTATCAACGATTTCGACTGTTTATTCTTTGATTTTCCCAGTTCCATATCTTCTAAAATAGAGCTCTTCTCTTTCCATGAAAAAAACAGCCATGAAATAGAGTAGGGTAATAGGAGTACCAATGCGGTATTAAACAGACTTTGCCTGAATATTTCACTAATCTCTCTGCTTGATCCATCCTTTGGTAATAATACCGAGAAAAGGGTATAGAAAATTGACATAGCAATAATCTCACAGAAAATGCAAACTGCGTAATGCCACTTAAGAATATCATGCTTTTTTGAATAGGTTATTAATATCGTCCTGCTAATTACAACCACCAGCATGCCTGTAAGAATTATCAGACTTGAATAAGCAAAATACTTTATGTCAGATAAATCAGGATACCAATCTCTTGAACCAAATGGTTGAAAAAGATTAATAAAAAGTAAAGCAAACAACGCTGTGAAGAGTATCATTTTTAAGTTGTTGCTCTTATTGTGCAGATATTCAGGGATTTTATCGCCCATCATTATTGATTTGACAGTCTCTTTAGTTTGTTAGGGTTATGTATATATAATAATAAGAAACCATTACAAAAATAGATTTTAATTAATGATAAACCAAAAGAAATTCACCCCTGTATAGCACATTTCGCCACATATAAGCGATTTTGTCACATTTCACCTGCAGTTTTCCCTTCCATTTGTAATCACGTTTTAAAGTGCGTTTCTTTAAATATTTCAACGAATTAACACCTGCATTTATTATGGATTATTACACAAGGTACGATGAATTAACAGGCAGTTTTAAACAGGGGAAAGATATTCATCTTAGCGAGACAAACATCGATATAAAGTTTTTCGAATTTAATAGTGAAACTGCAAAAATCACAAATGAATACCTTCCAAATGATGACACGATTAATGAGAATATCTGTTTTGAGTACCCAATTTTTACTCCGGCCGGCAGAAACAGGTATAATAATGATGAAGCTATCCTTTTATTGCATGGACTTAACGAAAGAAGCTGGAGTAAATACCTTACTTGGGCAGAGTATCTATGCAACAATAGCGGTAAACCCGTAATTCTTTTTCCTATTTCTTTTCATATAAACCGTGCACCATTATCCTGGTCAAATCCAAGAACAATGATGAATCTGCTTAATTTCAGAAGGGAAAAGTATGATAACGATCGTTCAATTAGTTTTGCAAACGTAGCTTTAAGCGATCGTCTGAGTCAAAAGCCCGAGCGGTTCTATTTTTCGGGAAGGCAGACATGGGCTGATCTTTCAACCCTTTTCGAAGAAATTATGAGCGGTAAGCATCCACTTTTCAAAGAGGGAACAAAGATTGATATATTTTCATATTCAATAGGTGCATTCCTTTCTCAAATTGCGTTAATGACAAATCAAAAAAACCTTTATACAAACACCAAGCTCTTCATGTTTTGTGGAGGCAGTATCTTCAACTCCATGCAAGGAGCATCAAGGAGTATTATGGATAAGCCGGCATTTGATATAATTCGGGATTACTATTTACATCACTTTGGAAATGAGACAACAAAAAAAGAAACAGGAGTCAACTTGAAACATGACAATGCTTTTAAGGCATTTTTCAGCATGATCTCGCCAGAGAGATTCCAATTTGAAAGAGAGTCCTTCTTTGCATCGTTAGGTAAAAGAATTAAGGGTATTGCACTTGCAAAAGATATTGTAATTCCATTTAAAGGCATACAAGAAGCTATGGGGATAAAAAACAGTGAAAAAAATATACAACTTCTCGATTTTGAGTTTCCTTATTCGCATGAAAATCCATTTCCATTGAACAGTGAAGACAAAACGGCTGTAAATTCAGCTTTTAACAGAATATTTTCAGATGCAGTAAATTATTTTACAAGGCCTGTTTGAAGATTTTATCGAAATACTCAAATGCTATTGTGTGAGTGAAAACAGTGATCCTTCGAAACTCATCCCTGTACCGCGCTGGTCCCAGAGAATCAGACATTAATAAAATCAGTTTTGATATTCTTGATTAACTCTTCATCAATATCTAACTCCGTTGCATAAGTGATAGCCTCATTTTATCCATTAACAGTCATTGAATGTCTATTGGAATATGCAGGAGCAGCTAAATCCACACTGTATGTTAAATCATAAGCCGGTAAAAGCCGCCAAACACCTTCACGATTCATGTAAAAAGAAAATTTTTTGGAATGATCATCCACATTTCGGGCTCTTATTATTTATTGTGAAAATATAGACATATATTCAAAATAAGCAAAATAAATTGGAAAATATAGATATATCTATAATAATGATTTTCTAAATATCCGCTTATTTTACAATAACTCCTAGTTTATAGTCAGTTTGTACCTTTTAGGTTTTAATCGGGGTTGGAAGAGGAGGGTATAAAAGAATAATTGAACAATTACGCTAATATTTTCGAGTGTAAAAGAAAATACTTACATTTACGTCAAATTATTCGAGTATGAAAGAAAAGTTTGAGTCTTTAAAAAAATACAACTTTTGGGGTGAAAAATATCCGACAATAGGTTATAAGCGTGATTTATATACCAATAAGATTTTTGAATCTATAGATAACAGACTTATAAAAGTTTTAATTGGGCAGCGCCGAGTTGGTAAAAGCTATATACTGCGTCAGTTAATTTCTCGACTTATAGATAGAGGTGTAAATAAAAAAAACATACTTTATATTAATAAGGAGTTTGCTGATTTCGATTTTATCAAAGATTATAAAGATCTTGATAAGCTTATAAACGTATATCGTGAAGAGTTAAAACCTGAGGGTAAAGTATGGCTGTTTGTAGATGAGATTCAGAACGTTGAGGGTTGGGAACATTTAATAAATTCTTATTCGCAGGATTATGTAGATAGTTATGAGGTGTTTTTAAGCGGATCGAACTCTAAGATGCTGTCTGGTGAATTGGCTACTCTTTTATCAGGTCGTTATATTGAATTTCAGATATATCCCTTTAGTTTTGTTGAATATATAGGTATTACAAACAAGGAAAATGTTAAACAGAGCTTTATCGATTACATGGAAAGTGGAGGATTGCCCGAACTTTTTATGCTACCTAATGAGGAGACAAAACGCAACTATATTTCTGCTGTTAAAGATACTGTGCTGTTACGTGATATTATTCAGAGACATAATAT
>DHCC01000069.1:27232-27904 GCA_002398875.1 Bacteroidales bacterium UBA4912
ATATAAAGGATGCTAAGCTTCTAGAGGATTTATTTGTTTATGTTGTAAACAATGCTTCTAACCTGATTTCAATAACGAATATTGTAAAATATTTTAAGTCTAAAGGGCGTACAACTACTTATGATACTGTTTCTAACTACATAGGTTATATCGAGGATTCGTTTATTATTCACAGAGTTGAGCGTTATGACATTCGTGGCAAGGAGACATTATCGGGAAATTGTAAGTACTATATAAATGATCTGTCTTTTAAGAATTATATTTATCCCGGATTTGGCTATGGTGTGGGATATAAGTTGGAAAATTTGATTTATCTGGAGCTTCGCAGGGCTGGGTATGAGGTTTATGTTGGTACCTTAAGGAACAAAGAGATTGACTTTGTAGCTAAAAAAGATGATAGAGTGATATATATACAAAGCTCTTATATATTAACTGATGAACAGACCATCCAAAGAGAGTATTCACCATTGGAGTCTATAGAAGATAATTATGAAAAGTTTGTGGTTTCTCTTGATGATATAGCTTTTCCTTCTAATAAAGGTATAAAACATATGCAGGCATGGAATTTTAGTAATTTACTATAACACCGCATCTCTGAATTATTTCTTACAGTTTTAATTCCTTGAAGCAATTTGGCGCACAACACTAACAAATCGCTCAGGCTCTTCTGCA
>DHCC01000032.1:0-7252 GCA_002398875.1 Bacteroidales bacterium UBA4912
ATAAATAAATAAATAAATAAATTATGAAAAAAGCCAGGACCTCTTCATAAAATTTTTGAACTACAATTAAATTTGAGGGCTATGATAATATTGTCGTTGCAGTAGGCTCAAAAACAGTTGAGAACTTTGAAGACAAGGAAAAACTTGCCAAGGAAGTTTACACAATTGGTGACGCAAAGAAATCGCGTTCTGCTTTAGAAGCAATATACGAAGCTGCACGGGTTGCTATTAAAATCTAAACTCTGTTTATGTTTTAACGGAAACAATACAAGTTAAATTGCTGTGTTGAAAGGAAAAAGAGAGTGAATCGGAATGTGATTCCACTCTCTTTTTTGATATGAAAATTAATAGAATTATAATCATACTTGTAATCATACTAAATAAATAAGATTATTGTAGATATACTTATAATAATTCGTATATTTGCATAGAATTATAATCATAACTATAATAATATGACAAAGCTCCCTAAAGTATTACACAATAGAGATACTTATATAGACAGGATTAAACCATATATCCGGACTCCAATAATTAAGGTGATGGTAGGGCACAGGCGTGTTGGTAAAAGTTTTATCCTTTATCAGCTTATCGACTTGATAAGGAAAGAAGAAAAAAATGCCAACATTATTTATATCAATAAAGAAGATATAAAATTTGATTCCATATTATCGTATAGGGATCTTTATGATTATATAGCTGAAAGGTTACTTAGTGATAGTAGGAATTACATATTCATTGATGAAATTCAGGAAATTGAGGACTTCAAAAAGGCAATTAGGTCACTTGCACTTGACGACAATAATGATATTTATATAACCGGCAGTAATTCTGAGATGTTTTCAGGCGATTTGGCGAACGAACTTGGAGGACGTTATGTTGAGTTCAGGATATACAGTCTCTCATACTTGGAGTTCCTTAATTTCCACAGTTTACCTAATGATGATGAATCATTGGAAAAATACACTCACTTTGGTGGATTGCCATATTTAATACATCTACCCTTAAATGAAGCTGTAGTAATGGAGTATATTAGTAGTGTTTATTCTACAATAGTTCTCAGAGATGTAGTTTCAAGAAAAAATATTAGAAACACTGCATTCCTTGAACAGCTGATTCGTTTTTTGGCAAATAATGTCGGGAGTCTTTTTTCATCGAAAAGTATTAGTGATTTTTTAAAGAATCAGAAAGTTAATATATCTCCTAATCAGGTTTCTGAATATGCTGACTCGCTTACCGAGGCCTTTGTAGTACATCGCATTGGCAGGTATGATATTGTTGGCAAGAGATTATTTGAAAGGGGAGAAAAGTATTTTTTTGAAAATATGGGTATCCGAAATGTAGTGGCAGGGTACAAGCCTCAGGATAGAGCAAAACGATTAGAGAATTTGGTTTGCAATCACTTATTATATTGTGGTTATGATGTTAAGGTTGGAGCTATGAACACTGAAGAAATTGATTTTGTATGCACTCGTGGTGGTGAAACTCTTTATATTCAGGTCTGTGCAGAATTGACGTCTACCAGCACTATTGAACGTGAATTTGGCAATTTGTTAAAGATAAAAGATAACTACCCAAAAGTTGTTGTGTCTGGAGAACGATCCTTTGAAAGTAGTTATGAGGGAATAGAACATATTTATATTCGGGATTTTTTATCTTCAATGTTGAACTTCAGTGTTCTTTCTAATTAACAATTTTCTAAATGAAAGTTCATCTTACGACATTTAACGCAAAATATATTCACACATCTATGGCTCTCCGTTGGCTTTATGTAGTAAACGAAGGGCGATTTGATCTGTCGTTTAGTGAATACACTATCAAGGAGAGTGTGTCTGTAATTGCAGATAATATTGCAACGGAGGGATATGATGTGGTAGGGATTAGTGTTTCGATATGGAATGTGGCACAAAGTCGTGAGTTGGCAGGTACATTAAAAAAGCAAAATCCAAATATTACAATAATCTTAGGTGGACCTGAGGTGAGCTACGAGCCTCGGTTTTTTATTGATAATTGGGATATTGACTATGTGGTAAGTGGCGAAGGTGAGTTTGTGTTTGGGCAGTTGCTGGATGCTTTGCAAAAGGGCGGAGAGGTGAATTTGGAGAGTGTTTCATCAAAATCCGGGATTAGTGATAAGCCTGCTCAGGCAGATATTAATGAGCTTATAAAATATCCATCTCCATATCAGTTGGTAAGTGATAATAGTGAGCGGAAAAACAGGATGGCTTATTTTGAAACCTCAAGAGGATGCCCATTTTCTTGTCAGTATTGTCTGTCGTCGTTGGAAAAGGGGGTGAGATATTTTCCACATAAATATGTTATGGATAATCTAAGCTATCTTATTAATAGCGACGTGAAACAGATTAAGTTTTTAGATCGTACTTTTAATCTTAATAAAAAACACACCTCGGCACTGTTTGATTTTCTTATTGATAATCACAGACCCAATCTTAGTTGCCAGTTTGAAATATATGCCGACTTGATGAATGATGAATCAATAAAGTATCTGAACACGAATGTGCCACGAGACTATTTTAGATTTGAGATAGGTATTCAATCTACTCATGAGCCAACAAATATTGCAGTGCAAAGACGACAGGATTTTCCTCTCTTGTCGGGCAATATTGAGAAATTGATGAAAGGAGATGTTATTGATCTTCATTTGGACCTTATTGCAGGCTTGCCTTTTGAGACGTTTGACAGATTCAGGAAGTCTTTTAATGATGTTTTTCGTTTGCGTGCAAAGGAGGTGCAGCTGGGTTTCCTGAAATTGCTGAGGGGTACAAATCTTCGGCGCGATGCTGATGTTTATGGTTATGTATATGATGAGGAAGCACCTTATGAAATTATCTCGGGCAACGATATTTCAAGTGAAGAGTTAGACAGAATAAGAGATGCTGAGGATGTTCTTGAGAAATTTTGGAACAGCGGACGATTTGCTGCTACCATGAATTTTTTATTTGATGGGGTGTATTATGACCGATACTTTGAGTTCTTTGATGAGTTGGGTCAATACTCCAAAGCAAATAATCTGCCACGAATGGGTTATCAACTTGAGGATTTGTTCCGCTTTCTGAATCAGTTTCTTGAAACTAAGGGTATAGATGCTTCTGAGATGCTTCGTGATGATTATTACTCCAATTTTAATATAAGACCAACCGGATATTGGACTGAAGATATTTGTAAAACTGAGCGCAAAAAGCTTCTCTATGCAATTGGGCAGGATAATGATTATCTGCGTAAGCATAACTTAACACGGAAGATTATTGAAAAGCAAACTGCAATAAATCCTCTTAAGGGCGGAGGCTATATGTTGACAATATTTTTTGAGAACAAAAAAGAGAAAAAGCAGTTAGAGTATGTTTAGGTATGAACGAAACGAAACTACAAGTGTTTTAACTATTAATATGTTCCAATTAATTCATTGATATTATAAAGAAAATGGGTGTAATAAAAAGTATACTGGATACTGACCTTTATAAATTTACAACAAGCTACGCTTACTCGAAGCTTTTTCCACGTGCGTATGGTGAATTTGAATTTGTCGATAGAAGCAATGGCGACTATCCCGAAGGTTTTGACATCTTGTTGAAAAAGGAGATTGAGAGTATGTCTTCTTTGAAGCTTTCACAAAGTGAAGAGGATTTTATAAAGCGTCAGATGCCATATCTGCCACCTACATATATTGATTTTCTGAAAGGGTTCAGATTTAATCCTGCAGAGGTTGATATAAGTCTTGAGAACCGTAAACTGCATATTAGAGCTACGGGGCTACTTTACAGAGTGACGCTTTGGGAAACACCTATTCTTGCAACGGTGTCGGAACTGTTTTTCAGGGAGATGGGTAAATATCCTGATAGGGAATACATGGAGGATGCTGCCATTGACAAAGCTATGAGAATGAAGGAGCATGATATTACATTTTCACTTTTTGGAATGCGCCGCAGGTTTAGTTTTGAGGTGGAAGACAGAGTAACGGAGCTACTAAAGCAGCATGCAGGAAAGAGTCTGTATGGTACCAGCAACGTTTATATGGCTTACAAGCATAACCTGAGTGTTTCAGGTACACATCCGCACGAATGGGTACAGTTTCACGGATCGATATATGGGTATAAAATGGCTAATTATATTTCGATGGAGGATTGGATTAACGTTTTTGACGGTGATCTTGGAACGGTGCTAACTGATACTTACACAACAGATGTTTTCCTAAGAAATTTCAGTAAAAAACATGCGGCTCTGTTCACGAGCCTCAGGCATGACAGCGGTGATCCTTTTCTTTTTATAGATAAAGTTATTCACAGATATGAGGAATTGCGTATAAACCCAAGGATGAAGTATCTTGTTTTCTCTGATAGTCTGAATGTTGATAAAGCAATAGATATTAAGAATTATTGTGGTGATCGAATTGGGGCTACTTTCGGGATTGGTACAAATCTGACAAACGATGTCTCGGATAACATCAAAAGCATGAATATTGTCATGAAACTTTTCAGGTGCAAAATGACCGCTAAAGAGGATTGGCAGGAGTGTGTGAAATTGTCAGATGTGGAAGGTAAACACACTGGCAGCGAAAAGGAGATTGAGCTGGTTAAACAGACTTTGGGGTTGTAGTTTTATTTACAGCTCTTTCCTGTATTCACTTTTATTTCCTGCATCGTCAGTAGCGGTGAAAATGAGTATGAGTTTTTCCCCTTTGGGAAGCCTGGAATCATCAAAGTTGTAAGTATAAACAGATGATTTTAAGTCGTGTGTGAACAGTACAAACTTACCATTTATCTCACCTCTGAATGATGCAATTCCGCTTTTATTATCAGTGAGCCTTATTCTGATGCGACGCTGACTTGACCAGTTTTCTGGAGATATAGGAGTTATTACAGGTGGTTGAGTATCTGCTGAAATTGCGTAATAATCTCCCAGCTCCCTTACAGAAGCAGAAACGCCGCCATTGTTGTATTTTCCTCCAATCCAGCTTTCAGAGCCGTTTTCGGTAATCTTTATGATGCCATAGTTATTTCTATTGCTAAGCGTATCACTGTTTAGCTTAATCCATATATCAGCGCTATTGTGAAGTGGAACAGGATTGTCGTGCAAATGATGAATATTTGAATAGTAATTACTGCTTTTTTGATGATCATACCTGAAGCAGAGGTCGTGGTATAAATTGCCTGTTGGAATATTGATAGTGAAGCCCATTTCGATATGAGAGTTATTCATTTTCCATGCCATCCAGTTTTCACAAGTATCAGGCTTTTCCAGAGGCTGTGGTTTTCCGTTGACAGTGAATTTATAGCTTAAAGTGTTTCCATAATGATCCTCAAGTTCATATCGCAAGTTGTACTCTCTCTCTTCATTTATATCAATAAATCCTTTATTTACAGTTTCATAGAAGGGTAGGGAGTTGCCTGGTTCAACAAACGATTTCATGAAAAAAGATCGTCTTTTTCTCCAATCCACAAAATCGATAAAGGAGTTTAACATTCTTGTTTCAGAGAAAGAAAAGCGGTTTATCGTGCTGCTGAATACCCGTGTATTGTCAACAAACAGGCGGATATACTTAACACCATAGATGTTATTCTGATCATTCATAAGGTCATAAGCCTTTACGCCAACACCAATACGCCCCCATGCGTTGATGGTTCTGCCTAATCCAAGAGGATTGCCATTGCCATCCTTGTTGATGTTCAGTCTGATAGGGTTATAACTGCCGTTGACAACTCCTTTTGTTTTGACAGGGTAAAAAGCAATACCTCTTAAGTCCGGTTTACGCGTATCCGGAATAGCTGCAATAAAATCAAGAGCATCGAGTGGTTCCTCATTTTTTGTATCACGTATTTCGAAATGGAGATGTGGTCCGCCTGAACTTCCGGTGTTGCCGCTCAATGCAATCTGCTGACCGCGTTTTACAGGAAACATATCTGATTCAGGGTATATATTGACGCTGAAGTTTTCAAATTCGTATTGTTTCTCTTTCACATAATCGGCTATCTCTTTAGAAAAACTGTTGAGATGGGCATAAACACTTGTGTGACCTGTTGATGGGTGATCCAAATAAAGAGCGAGTCCATATCCCCCGGGCGATACGCTAATTCTTGAAACGTATCCATCCTCAACAGCTAAAACAGGTTTATTAACTGCCTGTTGAGTCTTAAAATCGGTGCCTGAATGAAAATGATTATTTCTTAGTTCACCAAACCCTCCGCTAAGTGCAGGGGGTATCGTTAAGGGATTTCTGTAAAGCTGTGAATAAGATGATAGAGTAGAAAAAAGAAAAATTAAAACTGAAATATATCGTAAATTCCTAAAAGTCATTATTTGTGGTTTTGCTTATTAAAACATTGATAATATCTTTGGCGACTTCTTTTTTAGATTTAAGGTCGTATGATATTTTATTGCCATCACGTGAAAAAATTGTTACCTTATTTGTATCCTTACCAAAACCGGCACCCTCATCTGTTAGAGAGTTTAGCACGATATAGTCAAGGTTTTTCTTTTTCATCTTCTTTGTTGCATTTGCCTCCTCGTCATTAGTTTCCAGTGCAAACCCAATCAGAACCTGATCATCTCTTTTAATTTTACCAAGAGAAGCAGCAATATCAGGGTTGGGGATAAGTTCAATAGTAAGATTAGCTTTTTCGTTTCTTTTAATCTTTTTTTCTTCCTGATGTAAAGGACGAAAGTCTGCAACTGCCGCTGATAATATTGCTGCATCCATTTTAGGAAACAGAATCATAGAAGCTTGGTACATCTCTTCGGCTGATTCCACATTAATTGTTTGAATATTTTTGTGAGATGCGGTGAGGTTTACCGGACCGATAATCAGTTTTACTTCTGCACCTCGTGAAGCACACTCCTCAGCCAGAGCGATACCCATTTTTCCGGATGAGTAATTTCCTATAAATCTCACCGGATCTATTCGTTCATAAGTAGGACCTGCGGTTATCAGGATTTTTTTTTTCTCAAGGTCGCCTCTTTGTCCTGTTGTATTTTCCTTGTTAAAAAACTCCTCCAGGATTGCAACTATATTTTCAGGTTCTTCCATTCTGCCTTTTCCTTCGAGATGACTGGCTAATTCACCTGTGCCGGGTTCAATAATATGCACTCCGTCGTCAATAAGTTTCTGTATATTGCGTTGAGTGGTAACATGTCTGAACATATCAAGATCCATTGCAGGGGCTGCAAATACAGGAGCTTTCATTGAAAGATATGTTGTGATCAGCATATTATCGGCTATGCCGTTAGCCATTTTACC
>DHCC01000032.1:7475-59130 GCA_002398875.1 Bacteroidales bacterium UBA4912
AGATCCACATGGCTGTGCCAGGTGCCGTCACCCGTAGCAAAAAAATCACTTATCACCGGTTTTCCTGATAGAGCCGACAGTGTTACCGGGGTTATAAACTCTTTGCCGGCAGGTGTGATAACGATTTGCACCTCAGCTCCCTGTTTTATAAGAAGTCTGGTGAGTATGGCAGATTTATAAGCTGCAATACTTCCTGTTATACCTAAAACTATATGTTTTCCTTTAAGTGACATAACTGCATTTTTTATGTATCACAAATATAGATTAAATATTTTGCTACAACAAACAGATTGTTAGAATAACTAAAATATAATACTTGTTAAGGGTTTTAATGTTAATGATATATAATATACTGAAATCATTTGGTACTTTGTATTGCATAATACCTTGCTTAAAGTATATTTGCATCATAAAATCGAACTTTTACAAAATTAAATCATTTGAATATATGAATATAGAGAATACACAAAGTCAAATGCGAAAAGGAGTATTGGAGTATTGTATTCTTTCAATAATAAAAAAAGGAGAAGCCTATCCAGGCGATATAATTGAAGAGATGAAGAACGCCGGGTTACAGCTTTTGGAAGGTACACTATATCCACTTCTCAACAGGCTTAAAAATGCCGGAGTGTTGAGCTATCACTGGGTTGAAAGTACATCCGGTCCCCCAAGAAAATATTTTAATCTGACTGAAAAAGGTGTCCGGTTTTATAAACTTCTTGAGACTACATGGAATGAATTGGCAACCGGTGTAGAGACTTTAACAAGTAATGTATCAGATGATATAAATAATGTAATAGAGGATGTTACAGAAATTGTTGAAGAGGAAAAGATAGAAGAGATAGAAGAGAGCGAAGTGAGAGAATCTGATGATTATGGAGATGAATAAATCCGAATACTTGCAAAAAATATATATAAGCGTATGAAAAAGGTAATCAATATTAATTTTCAGGGACAAGTTATCGCAATTGAAGAAACTGCTTACGAAATATTAAAACAATATATCGAAAGCCTTAAAAACTATTTTTCACGTGAACAGGATGGTGATGAGATAGTTAATGATATCGAAAACCGTATTGCAGAGTTATTCGGTAACAGATTGAAATTAGGAATCAATTGTATTACTGATGAGGATGTTGAGTCAATTATTAACAATATTGGAAGACCGGAAGATTTTGATACAGATTATGAGGAGAGTGTAGTGTCTGAACCAAAACAAACTAAAAGTGAGGATTCATATTATTCACAACAGGATTCAACAGAAAAACCGCGTTCGCTATTCAGGAATTCAAATGATTTGATAATTGGAGGTGTTTGTAGCGGATTGGCAAATTATTTTAAAACAGATCCCACCTGGATCAGATTAATATTTGTGCTATTTTTCGGTATCTTGTTTTGGGTATATATAATTCTTTGGATTGTTCTTAAGTCACAGCCACTTGAATCTAACGTGTCTAAAAGATTATACAGGAATCCTAATGACAGGTATATAGCAGGTGTTTGTGGTGGAATAGCAGCCTATTTTAAAATTGATTCGTGGATTCCGAGACTTGTTTTCTTGTTGCCTCTTTTTGTAAATGTATTTGGAATGATATCATTCTTCCCGCTTAATCATTTCTTTAGAGATGTGGATTTCAACTGGAATATTAATGGTAGTGTGTTTTTGCTTTATATAGTCTTATGGATAATAGTGCCTGAAGCTAAGAGTGTTAAACAGAAGTTGGAAATGATGGGTGAAGAGGAGTATATAAAAACTATAAGGGATAAAATGAATGATAATGTTACAAGTTCTAAAACAAGAACTGAGGCAGAACACGTATCATTAGAAAATAATTCCGGTAAGGCTTTTACACAAATGCCCCCAGAGCCTCCAAGAAATGATATACGCTCTGCAGGAACAGCAAAATCAGAAAGATCTGGTTGTTTAAATGCATTGCTGATATTACTGAAAATTGTGTTTTTTACTTTCGCCGGTATATTTGCATTAGTATTAATAGCTGTCTTTTTTGGACTTATTTTTGCAGGTACACAGCTTATACCTCTTAAATCACTATTTATAGATCCGGGCTACGAAAGCAACCTTTTGATTGCGTCATTAGTCGCACTTACAGTTGTCCCGGTTGTGGCAATTGTAATTTGGATTATTAGACGTGTGATTAAGGCTAAATCACGTCCTGTAATTGGCGTCATTGCCTCTGTATTATGGTTTTCAGGTGTAGTGATGACCGGAATTCTGGCATCGGAAGTTGCTGATAAATTCAGAGTAGAGAGTTCCAGTGAAGAGTCAATTGAAATAGTACCTTCAGCTTCAGGCAAGCTATATGTGGAAATGAAGCCTTACAGAGATGATTATGCAGAATTTAAATTTGGTTATGGTGTTGGATCTGAATATGGTATTGGATCTGAAATTGATAAACTTCCATTTACTAACATAAACGAGGATTCTTTACTTTTTAATTCAATTAATCTGCAAATTAGACAGAGCTCTGATTCTCTTTTCCATGTTAGAAAAATTACTGCTACTTACGGAAAGGATCTTAGGGAAGGAAAAAAAGATATTGAAGAGTTCAGATACGATATAGTACAGAAAGATTCTGTACTCTGGTTGCCTGAATTTCTTCTGGTTCCTATTGAACAAGGTTTTAGAAATCAGAGCGTAACTGTTGAAGTGTCGGTACCTGCAGGAAAATCTGTTGAGGTGAGCGATGTTTTGCAGGATTTCAGAAATAATGAGCCACCTTCTGTTGCTAGGAAAAGAATAAGAAGCTATTCAAGCTCATATACACCGGTAACATTATAACTTTTCATTATAACTTTCATTGTGAATAGAGAAGGCTGTCTGTTGAAGATAGCTTTCTTTTTTTAATAAAATCCTGAAAATATTGGTTACAGTTTGAAAAATCCTGTATCTTTGCATCCGCAAAACAGAATTTTTGTGAAATCGTTCTTTATTACATTTTAAATGCCCGGATGGCGGAATTGGCAGACGCGCTAGTTTCAGGGACTAGTGTTGGCAACAACGTGCAGGTTCGACCCCTGTTCCGGGCACCCTATTAAGCGCAGGTGGTGAAATTGGTATACACGCTACTTTGAGGGGGTAGTGCCGGCAACGGCGTGTGAGTTCGACTCTCATCCTGCGCACTCTATAATTGCAACGTGTTTGTTTTCAGCGAGTTCTCCGCTATGTATTTACAACAGTACATGAAAAAGTGCATAAATATCGAGATATGAAAACAAATTTCTCATCTCCAAAACTTTGAGAAGGACAGATCTCCTACAATTTGTAAGTTTATTTCTATTATACTGAATGAAAATATTAACCTCGGAACAGATTCGGAATGTAGATGCCGAAACAATCAAACGAGAATCAATATCTTCGCTTGAGTTGATGATGCGAGCATCTACTGCTTTTTATCATTGGTTTATTGATAAATATTCAAGTAAAAATACATCTGTACTTATTTTTTCCGGAGTAGGGAATAATGGTGGTGACGGTCTTGTTATTGCACGCTTGCTTCACAAATCGGGTTACAATGTGAAAGTGTGTGTGGTGGAATATAGTGGTCGGTACACTGAAGATTGCGCACATAATATCCGAAGAGTTAAAGCAGAGAATATTTCCTTCAGTAAGATTACCAATGAAAATCAGATTCCTGATATTCGAAAATATGATGTTGTTATAGATGCTATATTCGGGACCGGACTTTCGAGAGATATCAGTGGAATTGCTGAAACAGTTATAAAGCGTATAAATGAAAGCGGTAAAACAGTTTTAAGTATTGATGTTCCCAGTGGGCTTTTTATGGAAAAGGAGACAGTATTCGCTGTTAAAGCTACTGAAACGGTTACATTTCAAATTCCAAAACTGGCTTTATTCCTCCCTGAAAACCACATATATACTGGTAGTGTAACAATCATTAATATCGGATTAAATGAACAGGCAATTTCAGAAACTGAGAGTAATATTTACTACACTGAGAAGCATGAAATCAGGAAATTACTGAAACCTCTTACAAGATTTGCTCATAAGGGTACTGAAGGTCATGCTCTTATTGTTGGGGGGAGTTTGGGGAAAATAGGCTCAGTATGCTTGTCATCCAAAGGTGCATTGAAGACAGGTTGCGGATTAGTTACAGCTTATATGCCTAAATGTGGTGTGCCTGTTATTCAGATGAGTTTTCCGGAAGCTATGTCTATAGAAGATAAAGGGGATAAATATATTACTTCTATTAATTTTGATATGAAACCTGATGCAATTGGCTTAGGTATGGGAATGGGACAGCATAAGGATACTCAATCTGCGCTTTATGATTTTTTGAATATAAACAAAACACCATTAGTTATAGATGCGGATGGACTAAATATGCTGGCTAAACACAAGGAGTGGCTGTCTCTAATTAATCCAAAAACGATCCTAACACCTCATCCGGGTGAGCTTTCAAGGCTAATAGGAGAGTGGAAAGATGATCATGATAAAATTCAAAAAACATTAATGTTCGCACAGAAGTATGATCTGATTATAGTTGTTAAAGGAGCATATTCGCTGATTATTGATTCTGAAAATATATATATGAACAGTACAGGTACTCCTGCCCTTGCAACTGCAGGCAGCGGTGATGTATTAACAGGAATGATTACCAGTTTGCTTGCACAAGGGTACAAACCGATTGACGCTGCCAGAGTAGGGGTGTATCTTCATGGAATGACTTCAGATCTTACAATACAAACTATACATCCAAGATCATTTGTAGCCTCAGATATTATTGAAAATATAGGGAATGCATTTATAGATTTAGAAAAAAGCAGATAATTCATTTGTGATTTACAAATAAATTATCTAATTTTGCACCTCATTTTGCCAATAGGCTCTATAAGAAGTCGCACAAAGTGGCTCGCCTTAGGCTAGTAACGTTAAGTTATTTTATATATGTACGTAATAGTAGATATTCAGGGTCAACAATTTAAAGTTGAACAAGATCAAAAATTGTTTGTCCACAGAATTAATGCTGAACAAGGCAGTGAAGTGGAGTTTGAAAAAGTGATGCTCGTTGATAACGATGGTAAGATCACTGTTGGAACTCCGGTTGTGGATGGAGCAAAAGTAGTATTAGAAGTTCTTTCTCATGTAAAAGGTGACAAAGTACTTGTTTTCAAAAAGAAAAGAAGAAAAGGACACAGAAAACTAAACGGTCATCGCCAGCAGTTTTCAGAAGTGAGAGTAAAAGAAATTATAGCTTAATCAGTTAAAATCAGAAGAAAATGGCACATAAAAAAGGAGTTGGTAGCTCGAAGAACGGCCGCGAATCGGAAAGTAAACGATTGGGCGTTAAATTGTATGGTGGGGAAGTAGCAAAAGCAGGAAATATTCTTGTTCGTCAACGTGGAACTTCTCATCACCCGGGTGAAAATGTAGGTATGGGTAAAGATCACACACTGTTTGCATTGATTGACGGAGTTGTGGTTTTTCGTAAGAAAAGAAACAATCGCTCATTCGTATCAGTAGAGCCTGTTGCGGAAGCAGAAGCGTAAAATGTAGCTTGAACCATAATATAATATTTTTTAGTTGATAATTAAAAAAAGGTGATTTCACTTAGTGATTTCACCTTTTTTTGTTGCCAAAAGAGCAGCCTTCTATATATGAAATATTAAAGGCTGAATTAAATAATTATTTATGTCTGTCAGACAAAATCTCTTCTATATCTTCCAACCGCAAGTCTTTTGTTTTCAGTAGTATAAGGAAATGGTAAAGCAGATCGGCAGCTTCATTTTTAAACAGATTAAGATTGTTATCCATAGATTCAATTACCAGCTCCACAGCCTCTTCACCAACTTTCTGAGCTACTTTATTAACACCTTTGCTGAAAAGCTGAGCAGTGTAGGATCCTTCAGATTTATCTGTTATCCGCTGTTCAATTACTTTCTCAAGTTCATATAAAAATCCCTTGGCAGTAGAAGCAGTATCTCCGTCGAAACATGATTTTTTGCCGGTGTGACAAGTTGGTCCAAGCGGTAAAGCTTTAATCAAAATTGTATCATTATCACAATCAACCTGTATTTCCTCAACAATTAGATAATTGCCTGATGTTTCACCTTTTGTCCATAATCTACCCTTACTTCTGCTGAAGAAGGTAATCTTGCCTTCACTCTTGGTTTTTTCAAATGCTTCTTCATTCATGTATCCTAACATAAGCACCTGTAAGGTGTTGGTGTGCTGCACAATCACAGGAACTAAACCACTGCTCTTTTCGAAATCTATTCTCATCGTATTGCTATATTTTGTTCTTTTAAAAATTGTTTTAATTCAGGGATGTGAATCTCTCCAAAGTGGAATACAGATGCACCTAGTGCTGCACTTGCTTTTGTGTTTATAAAAACATCAGCAAAATGTTCCTTTTTTCCTGCACCACCTGAGGCTATTATAGGAATATTAACTGCATTGCATACTTTATCTGTGATTTCAATATCGAAACCATTTTTAGTTCCGTCATTATCCATAGAAGTCAGTAGTATTTCACCTGCACCTAATCTTTCTCCTTCTTTTGCCCAATCGATTGTTGACAACGAAGTAGAAGTTCTGCCGCCATGAATATAAACCACCCATTCACCATTTTCTTCCCTTTTAGTGTCAATAGCAAGTACCAAACACTGACTTCCAAATTGATCTGCTATTTCAGTTATCAGTTCAGGTCTGTCCACAGCAGAAGTGTTAATACTTACCTTATCAGCTCCGGCCTTTATGATGGTACGGGTATCTTCAACAGACCTTATTCCTCCACCTACAGTAAAAGGTATATTAATTTCACGTGCTACTTTTTCAACGAGTTCTGTGAGCGTTTTTCTGTTTTCGACAGTAGCTGTAATATCAAGAAAAACCAACTCATCGGCACCCTCAGTTACATATCTTTTAGCAAGTTCAACTGCATCTCCCGCATCACGAAGTCCAATAAAATTGACTCCTTTAACTGTTCGTCCATTTTTAATATCAAGACAGGGTATAATTCTCTTTTTTAGCATTTTATTTTATTTTGAACAATAAACTTTATCGTTTAATGCTTTTGAATTTATGAGTTGTTAATTATTCTGATTTTTGATAAACTCTCTAAGTTCTTTAAGACTGATATTTCCTTCATAAATAGCTTTTCCTATAATAGCACCTTCACAGCCGATTTGCTGAAGTATATGCAGGTCGTCAATAGTTGTAATGCCCCCGCTTGCGATAAGTGAAACGCCAGTCTTTGAGAGTATCTCTTTGTATAACTCTACTGACGGACCTTGAAGCATACCATCCTTTGAGATATCGGTGCAAATAACCAACTGTACACCTTTTATTTCGAAGTCGGTAATAAACTCCACAACATCGACTTTTGATTCCTTTTGCCACCCGTGAGTAGCTATTTTACGATTATTACTGTCAGCTCCTAAAATAATTTTATCAGGTCCATAGTTTGAAAGCCATTCGTTGAATAGTTTTGGATCTAGTATAGCTATACTACCTCCTGTGATCTGTTTAGCGCCATTTTCGAAAGCTATTTGAACATCTTCATCAGATTTAATTCCGCCTCCAAAATCAATATTTAATGATGTTTTTGAAGCAATATCATTTAACACCTTATGATTGATGACATGATTTGATTTGGCACCATCCAGATCAACCAAATGTAAATATTTAATACCGTTTGCTTCGAACTCTTTTGCAACCTCAAGAGGGTTCTCATTATAAGTTTTTTGTGTGCTGTAGTCACCTTTAGTAAGTCTTACACACTTTCCGTCAATAATATCAATGGCTGGAATTATTCTCATCATAACATTATAATTCAAGGAAGTTTTTTAAAATATTTTCTCCTGCATCACCTGATTTCTCAGGATGAAACTGAGTTGCATAAAAATTATCTTTTTTCATAGCTGCACTGAAAGGCAGAATATAATTGCATTTAGCAATAGTTTGTTTACAAATACCGGCATAGTAACTATGAAGGAAATAAACTGAATCATTTTTATTAAATCCATTTAGTAATATGGGATCGTAAACATCATAAATGTTGTTCCATCCCATGTGAGGCACAATATCAGTTGAAGGAAATCTTTTAACTTCCGTGTCAAATATTCCCAAACATTCTGTATCCCCTTCTTCAGAGTGTTGGCACATTAGTTGAAGTCCCAGACATATTCCTAATGTCGGTTGAGGTAATGATTTGATTATATTGTCCAATCCTTTGCTATTCAAGTACATCATTGCTGATTTAGCCTCGCCGACACCTGGAAAGATAACTTTGTCTGCACTGTAAATTTCATCTCTATTACCTGTAATAATACAAGAATAGCCGAGTCTTTCTACCGCGTTTTTTACTGATGTGATATTGCCTGCATTATACTCAATTATAGCAATCATTTTATTTCTACAGTTTAATAAATGATCTGTGTAATATATTTGTTTTTGTACTGTAGGATCAATTACAAAGTTCCTTTAGTACTTGGGATGCCAGTGCCTTCTCCCTTTAAAATAGCCATTTTAATAGCTTTAGCGAATGCTTTGAAGATAGCTTCAATTTTATGATGCTCATTTTCACCCTCAGCTTTTATATTTAAGTTGCATTTCGCATTATCGCAAAATGATTTAAAAAAGTGCATAAACATTTCTGTAGGCATATCACCTATAAATTCACGTTTAAAATCTACTTCCCAAACCAGCCATGGACGTCCTCCGAAATCGATGGCAACCTGTGCCAGGCAGTCGTCCATCGGCAACATAAAGCCATACCTTTCAATTCCTTTCTTTTTCCCTAGCGCCTGAACGAAGGCTTCACCCAGAGCAATTCCTACATCTTCTATGGTATGATGCTCGTCAATGTGGAGGTCGCCTTTAACTATAATATTCAGATCCACATTAGCATGACGAGCAATCTGTTCTAACATGTGATCGAAGAACCCCAACCCTGTTGATATTTCACTCTTTCCTTTGCCGTCTAAATTTAGAGTTATAGAAATATCTGTTTCGGAAGTCTTTCGGAAAACATTGCCTTTTCTTGGCTGTGATTTTAGATAACGGTAAATTTCTTCCCATTCAGTTGTTGACAGAGTTGCCCCCGGATCTGAACATTTACTCAAAAAGATTGATTTACAACCCATGTTGTCAGCTAGTTGGATGTCGGTAAATCTGTCACCAATCACATAAGAGTTTTCCAAATCATAATCACCTTTGAGATAATGTGTGAGCATGTCTGTACCTGGTTTTCGGGTGGGAAGATTATCATGTGGAAAGGACCTGTCTATAAGAATATCACTAAAGATTATGCCCTCATTTTTGAATGCCTTTAAAATCTTGTTATGTGCAGGCCAGAATGTATCTTCGGGGAATGATGAAGTTCCCAATCCATCCTGATTACTCACCATTACCAGTTCATATTCCAGTTCACTCGCTATACGTGACAGATATTGAAATACTCCGGGATAAAACTCTAGTTTTTCAAGGCTGTCAATCTGCTCATCCTCAGGTTCGATAATAAGCGTACCGTCACGATCTATAAATAGTACTTTCTTCATTTACAATTCTCAATATATGATTCAAAATTATTTATACTCCTTAAGTGCTTCAATCAAAGCAGCATTTTCTTTTGGTTTGCCAACAGTTATACGAATACAATTTGATACAACAGAATCTCTATTTCTTACTATCACTTTTTTTGATACTAGATAGTTGTATAGCCTGACTGCATCATTCACCTTTATCAGAATGAAATTAGCATCTGTTGGGTATATATGTTGAATTAAAGGTAATAATTCAAAGGCTTTAATAAGATGATCACGTTGTTCTAAAATAACAGTAAGACGTTCTTTAAACTTATACGGTTTTGAAAGAGCCTTTAAAGCTTCTTCCTGATTAAATTTGCTGACATTGTAAGGTGGTTTAGTCTTATCCATCAGCTTAATAATATCCGTGCTTGCATAAGCAATTCCTACCCTTGCACTTGCTAAAGCCCATGCTTTGCTGAATGTTTGCATTATGATAAGATTGGGGAATTCAGATAGTCTGTTAATATACCCTTGTTTGTCACTGAAATCAATATATGCCTCATCTAAAACGATAATACCATTAAATTCATTCAGTAATTTCTCTACATCTTTCAAACTATTACCTGTAGGGTTGTTGGGAGAACATAAAAAAAGACATTTAGCATTCTGTGAGAGTATCTCATCAATATTCAATTCAAAATCGCTGTCAAGTGGTATTTTGATTATATTTACGTTATTTATATTAGCAGACACTTCGTACATCCCGTAGGTTGGCGGACAAATAATTACACTATCTTTTTGAGGTTCGCAGAAAATGCGATAAACAAGATCAATAATCTCATCACTTCCGTTTCCGATACAAATATTATCAACAGGAACCCTTTTAATTTCTGAAAGAGCCTTTTTTAAAGTACGTTGATGAGGGTCAGGATATCGGTTTTTATTCCCGAAAGGGTTCTCGTTGGCATCCAGGAAAATACCTTCATCACCCCAAAATTCATCACGTGCACTTGAGTAAGGTTTTAACTCCCAAATATTGGGGCGTACCAGTGATTGTAAATCAAATTTCCTCATTATTATCTTCAATGTTTTGAATACGTTTTCCAGAAACTGCACCCTGTCGTAGAGTCATAGCATTTTTATGTGCATATAGCTTCTCTGCTTCTGCCATGATTTCTACTGCATTTCCTATACTGATGATTCCATCTTCGCTTAGCTGCTGAAATGTTATTTTTTTTATAAAACTGTCAAGTGATACGCCGCTGAAAGATTTAGCAAAACCACTGGTTGGAAGTGTATGGTTTGTTCCGCTTGCATAATCGCCAGCGCTTTCACAGCTCCAGTTTCCAAGAAAAACAGAACCAGCATTTATTACATCACGACTAACAAGACCCGGGTTTTCAACTGCCAGAATAAGATGTTCAGGGGCATACATATTACTGAAGGCAATACATTCGTCAATGTCCTTGAACAGGATTGCTTTGCTGTTCTTAAGTGCTTGTGCTGCAATTTCCTGTCTGGGTAAAGTGGCCAATTGGTTATCTATCTCCTTATTTACATCCTTAATTATTTTTTTATTGCAGGATAGAAGTATGACTTGACTATCCGGACCATGCTCAGCCTGAGAAAGCAGATCTGCAGCAACGAATGATGGGTTGCAAGTTTGATCTGCAACTACAAGTACTTCACTTGGACCTGCCGGCATATCAATTGCTACGCCATAATATTGAGCAGAACGTTTTGCAGCCATAACATATTGGTTGCCCGGACCGAAAATTTTATCAACCTTAGGAACTGATTCTGTACCAAATGTCATGGCACCTATTGCCTGAATTCCTCCTAAAGCAAATACTTTTGTTACTCCCGAAAGCTTTGCTGAATAAAGTATAGCAGGGTCAATATTACCATCCTTGTCAGGTGGGGTACAAAGAACTATTTCACTACATCCGGCAATCATTGCAGGTATTGAAAGCATTAAAACAGTAGAAAAGAGTGGGGCAGAACCACCGGGAATATATATGCCAATGCGTTCAATAGGTCGGGATTCTCGCCAGCAAACTACTCCGGGTGCTGTTTCCACTTTGACAACTTCCTCTATCTGTGATCTGTGAAATGTCTCAATATTTTTCCCTGCCAATTCAATTGACTTTTTTAAACGTTCTGATACTAAATCAGATGATTTGTCTATAGTTTCACTACTAACAACAAACGATTCCTGATCAGGGAAGTCAAATTTTCTACTATACATAAGTGCAGCTTTGTCACCTTTCTTGTGTATATCATAGAATATTTTTTCAACCGTTTTCATAAGCTTCTGCTGCTTAATCAGAGGTCTTTCTGTCAATTTTCCCCATTTTGAAAGGGATGGATTTGAAATAGTTTTCATTTTAAATAATATGAAATGTGATCTTTTCTATAATATCATTTTTTCAATAGGAACTACAAGTATTCCCTCCGCTCCATGGCGCTTTAGTTCATCTATAATTTCCCAAAAATCATCGTCATCAATAACAGAATGGACACTGCTCCATCCCTTATCTGCCAAAGGTAAAATACTTGGAGAACGCATACCCGGTAAAATTTTTACAATATCAGGCAGTACGTCGTTCGGGGCATTCAGCAGAACATACTTTTTGCCTCTGCCGTTTTTATACGCTTTAATACGAAACAATATTTCATCAAGGAGTTTGCTTTTAGCAGGAGACAGATTTTTGTTACTAATAAGTACTGCCTGGCTTTTAATGACGGTTTCTACTTCTTTTAATCCATTCATGATAAGTGTACTTCCAGTACTTACAATATCAAAAATACCATCCGCAAGTCCTATACCGGTGGCAATTTCAACACTTCCACCCAGAGCTTCAATGTCTACTTTTATACCTTTAGCACTGAAGAATTTATCAAGGATTTTAGGATAACTTGTAGCTACCCTTTTTCCGTTAAAATAGTCAATACTGTTATATACATCATCTTTGGGTATTGCTAGTGATAAACGACAGTTGCCAAAACCGAGCTGTTCTACAATCTTTACATCCTTATCCTTTTCCCAAACTTCGTTTTCGCCCAAGATTCCAATATCTGCTACACCTTGCTCAACATATTGAGGAATATCATCATCTCTAAGAAAAAGAACTTCCATTGGAAAGTTTGTAGCATCGGTTTTCAATTTTCTATTTCCGTTAGAAATCTTTATTCCACACTCTTTTAGCAGGTCAATAGAATTTTCACTGAGTCTGCCACTTTTCTGTATTGCTATTTTAATCTTTTCCACTTCTTTTTATTTTTTAGTTCTGCTTTATTTAATATTTAACAAAAAACCCGCCTGAATTGATTCAGACGGGTGTATAAATATTTTCAAGAAGGTTTGTGCATATCTATCTCATCTCGCCTGAATGCAAGTTTGAAAATGATGATGATGAAACCCTTTTACTTTCATTTTGATGTTTTATTGACGCAAAGTTAATGTAATTATTTTATTAAGTGTATAAAAAGAGAATATTTTTCTTGAATTACTTATTTCATCATATTTTCAAACATCCTAAATTTCATCAAAAACTATAGAAAAACGAAGTTGACTAACTGAGCTTGACGTTTTTTTATGTAAGTTTGCAACCTATGAAACAAAAGCTGTTAATATCTGTTTTTATATGGACCTTTTGTATAGCAATTCTATACTCGCAAGCCCGTATAATTATGCCTGATACTCTTAATAATCAGGTACCGAAAGATTCATTAACGCTTACTTCGGATACACAGCTGCCAGCCAATCAAACTTCACGTCTGGATCACTTGATTAATGATCACGGTGCTGAAGCTGACTCACTCCAAAGATTGGCGCAAATGACATTTTGGACCTTAGATACCCGAACAGGTGATCGTATGCCTGCCCTTTCTGATACAATTCTTCACAATTACCAACATACTACGCTTCCTGATGGTAGATCTGTTGCAATGGGTTTTTTGGGTCCACTGGGTTCACCTTCTTTTTCTAAGATATTTTCTGACAGACCTGAAACAGAACAGTTTGTATTTAATAATCCATATCTTTCTTATTTAAAAAAACCGGAAGAACTTTTGTTTGTAAATACACGTGTACCTTATTCAAGGCTTGATTACCAAAGAAGTGGGAATAAACAGACAAGAGAAGAAAGATTCGGTGCAAGACTGACATCTAATTTTGGCAGAGGATTGAATATAGGTCTTGACGTGGATTTATTAAACGCAAAAGGATTTTATAATGCTCAGTCTGTTAAGCATAATAATTTTTCATTGTTTGGGAATTATCTGTCTGACAGATTTGAAGGACATGCATTTATGAATCTGGGCAAGATCAGTAATTTTGAAAACGGTGGAATAACAAATGAGACATTTATCACTGATCCGGAATCAATTCAACAGAGTTTCACAACCAGAGATATACCGATAAAATTTAAAGATACGTGGAATACAGTAGGTAATAACCGTTTTTTTATTTCTGGTAGATATAACCTTGGTTACAAAGATATTCCCAAAGACACTTTGACACTTGGAACCGGAGAGTTTATACCTGTAGCAAGTCTGGGATTTTCATCACAATACACGCAGCAATTTCGTCGTTTTTTATCACATGATACAGCTTTTGTAAATGTTGACGGAGTTCAGATGCAAAATATTGACCGCTTTTATGCCAACAGATATTATAACGAAGCAGTTGATGATAGCATTCATTATGCTTCATTTAAAAATACAGTTTCACTTGGTTTGCGTGAGGGATTTAAAGAGTGGGTAAAGTTCGGACTGACAGTTTTTTTGGAATATGATCTGAGGAATTATTCGATGAGAGATACTTTGGGTATAGACAGAACTCAACACCGGGAAAATGCTGTCACAATAGGAGGTACACTTAACAAGCGTCAGGGAGAAAATCTTCTTTTTAATATTGGGGCTGATTTAGGTGTACTTGGTGTAAACCTTGGTGAATTCAGGGCAATGGGGGATGTTGAGACCGGTTTTGATATAGCCGGAAGACGTGTTAGTTTGTCTGCAGATGCTTATATTAAAAATCTAAGACCCAAATATTTACAAAATAATTATTATTCAAAGTATTTTAAATGGAATAATGATTTTGGTGATATTCGAAGAGTTTACTTAGCAGGTAAACTGTATATTCCTTTTACAAATACAACATTGAGTGTAGGAGTAGAAAATCTACAAAACTGGATTTATTTTGATCAGAGTAAAAATATTGCACAAGAAAGTGCAAATATTCAAGTACTGACTGCACGAATAATTCAGAATATCAGTCTTGGTATTTTCAATTGGGATAACCAGGTTATTTATCAGACTTCAAGTAATCAAGAGGTTATTCCTTTGCCAACTTTAAGCTTTTACTCAAATATGTACCTTAAAACTAAAATTGTTAATGAGCTTACGTTTCAGTTTGGCATTGATGCCCATTATCATACTAAATACTATGTACAAGGTTACGAACCGGCATTACTGCAATTTTATAATCAACGAGAAAAAGAGATAGGCAATTATCCTATTTCAACTGTATATATGAATATGCATCTTAAACAAACAAGGTTCTTTGTGATGTTGTATAATGTTGCATCAAGAGTTATTAATCCTCAGGAGTACTTCTCATTGCCGGATTATCCTGTAAACCCTTTTATTTTCAAAATGGGACTTTCCGTTAACCTTCACAATTAATTTATAATTGAAATTGAGTAATTCAGTATTCATACATCTTAGAAAATATTTCTTATTTTATCTATTATCACTGTTGTTCATTATTATAGCAGTGATTATAATCGCTTATATTAAGATGCCTGATAAAGAATTAATAGCGAGGGATTACAATGAGATAATTGATTCGGGCGTGTTGAATGTGGTTACAGATTATAACTCAATAGGTTACTTTGTTTCAGGTGATTCTGTAGCGGGCTTTCAGTATGAAATACTGAAAGCTTTAGAAGATGATTTGAATGTGAAAGTTAATCTTTTTCTTGAAAACAGTTTGGACGACAATTTAAAAGGGTTGCAGTCACAAAAATATGACTTGATAGCCCGTAATATTGCAGTTAATTCAGAGCTAAGAGAATTGTATTATTTTACTGAACCGCTCACTCTAAACAAACTTATATTAGTACAGCGTAAAGCAGAATATAATAACAATACTGAACCTGTCAGACAACATCTTGATCTCGCGAAAAAAAGTATTTATGTTCCTGAAGATTCTCCATCAATTTTGAGACTCACTAATCTTTCTCATGAGATAGGAGATACCATTTTTATTATTAAAGACTCAACTTATGGGTCGGAGCAGCTTGTAATGATGGTTGCATCCGGCAATATTGATTACACTGTTTGTGATGAGAAAACTGCATTAAGGCTTTCTGAAACATTACCTGAAATTGATATAGAGACTGATATTAGTTTCACTCAAATTGAATCATGGGTTCTGAGAAAGGATTCACCTATTTTACTGGACAGTCTCAACAACTGGCTTGATAGAATTAAAGATAGTAAACGTTTTAAAGAAATTTACAACAGATACTATTAAGTATGAAAAAGCTGCCCAATTAGAGCAGCTTTTATACCTGTAAGTAGTTATTCAATAATAATATCCGAATTAACGCCTTCTACCTGAGAAACGTGGACCTCTACGATTATCTTCCCTATATTTTCTTTGAAAATCACTACGGTTTTCTTTCCATTGATCCATCTTTTCCTTACCAATTATTTTCTCCAGTTCATTAAGGTTTTCTGAAACCTCTTTCTCACGTAGTTGTTGCATTTCAGCACGTTGAGCTTCACGCTCCTTTCTTAAACTCTCTCTCTTTGCTCTTTGCTCTTCAATCTGAGCAACCCTTTCCTTTTCATTTTTTTCAAATAATGCCGCTACTTGTGCTTTTTGTGCATCAGTGAGTTTTAATTGATCAGCCATAATTTCGGCACGTTTCTCAGGAGTCATTCTGTTTTCAAAACGTGGACCTCTGTAATTCCTGGTCGTGTCAGTGTTATTTTGAGCTGAAATTGCACTGCTAACTAAGAAAATTCCCACGAATAGCATTAATGTTACTTTTTTCATATTACATATTTTTTAAAAGTGAGTAAATAAATAATTCGATGATTTGACGTTCAAAGATATGTAAACGTTTAATCATTAGAAACCGATTTAACTTGAATTGACGTGTTTAAGTTGCAAATAATCAAATGTTTATAGATGAGGGTGTCTTGTTTATGGAGTGAAAAGACATTTTCGTCGATAAATAAACACGATTGGTCTATTCTAATAAAATTCAAGTTAATTAACAGGTTTCCTGGAAAAAATTATATCTTTGTTTAGCTGACGCTCTTTTATTATGTAAAATATCTAGGAAAAGTGGATAAGAAATTCAAAGCAGATAACGGATTGGGGAATTTATTCTGGGGAGCTCTTGCCCTGGTATTATTAATAATAATTGTTTATAAATTTTATGATTGGTCAAATATATGGTCAAACATTCTTTATTTTGTTTTCACTATACTGTTTATAATGTCCACAACTATTAAGGAGTACGTAATAACAGAGCTAAACTTCCTTGAGATTCATTTTTTGTTTAAGCTTTTCTCAAAAAACAAACGAATACCGGTTGGCGATATTTTAGGTATCAAAAAACAGAAAAAAAACCAGTTACGTTTAGATTTAGTTAGGGGTTTTGAGGTTTTAAGGGTTAAGCAATCAGATATTGACGCATTAATTGCCGAGCTTACAGAACGTAACCCCAGGATAAAAGTTGTCAGGGAGGTTGATTAAATTATTCTAAAATATTTCTTCTCTTGGGTATTTCTCCTCAATTTTACTAAACTGAAACGATAATAACGTTCCAATTATGAACAGTATCAGGCAGAATAGCAGTGAGCTGCTAAAACTTAAACCTGTAATAGTTAATTGCTCTGATGTAAAAGCAGGAAAAACTACTGTAGGAAATATTGCAAGCGATGAACCTACTACCATTCCCAGTATAAAATGATACATTCCTGAGTAATACTTTCTGAAAAGCCATGCAGCTACCTTTGCGAATAATAGAACACAAATAACAAATCCAATAATCAATGGAATTATGACTAAGAAGTCAAATTCTTTTATTCCTGTCGCCATCTTATCATACAATCCAAAATAAATAAGAAAGTTGGAAGGACTCATACCCGGGATAATTAATCCTAGACCCATTAGAAGCCCAGAGCCAAGCCAAACCATTATATTTGGAGACACTTCAGTCAGTTGTCGGCCACCTATTAGCATTAAAGAGAATATTGCCAATGTTGAGACTAACAGAATAATTTTATCAGATGATTTTCTTCCCTGTTTGCCTGCTGTCTTATAAAGTGAAGGGAAAGTCCCCGCTACGAATCCGACAAAAAGACAAACGAATTGAGCAGCATATTTTCCGAATGCTTTTTCTACTACTATTGCAAAAAGGACTATACCTATGGCAGCACCAATTGCAACTGGCAGGAAAAACATAATATTTTTTACAAATTTATGTTTAAGATTAGCCAAAAATCTGATAAGAGGATCGTATATACCGAAAATAACTGCTAAAACACCACCTGAAAGTCCCGGAAGTATAAATCCAATACCCACAAGTGCACCTTTTAATAGTCGTATAAACCAGTCAGCAATTGGATTTATTTGTTTTACTCCTTGAGTATCCTTAGATTTCAGCTCTGGGGTCTCTTCAATATTTTGCTCAATCATTACCTTATTTTTATTTTGATAGAGTTAAAGTTTAATTAGAAAAACGTGTGTATTATATTTTTTTTATTATCTCTTGCCAAACAGTCCTCCCAATAATCCACGTGTAATTGTTTTGCCAATTTGATAGCTTATCTGGCGCGAAGTACTTTTACCCACTTGTTCTAGGAGATCACCTAAAATACCCTGTTCTTCTTTTCTTTTTCTTGCCTCTGCCCTTTTAACTCTTTCAGCTTCTCTGGCAGCTTTCTCTTCTTCTTTCTGTATCCGGATACGTTCCTTTTCTTCGGCAGCCATACGTCTTTCTTCAGCCAGAAGATCTTGTTTTTGGGATAGTATTTCATAAGCAGATTCTCTGTCAATCAGCTGTTCATATACACCGTAAATAAGAGAGCTTCTGATAATCTGATCTCTTTCGCCTGCAGTTATTGGTCCAATTTGTCCCTGCGGAGGCAGTATATTGGCTCTTTCCACCATTTGAGGAGCACCTTTCTCATCCAGGAAAGAAACAAGTGCTTCGCCAGTATTTAGTTGTGTGATAGCCTCTTCAGTATCAAACTTGGGATTTGGTCGAAAGGTGTTTGCAGCCACTTTGACAGCTTTCTGATCATTTGGTGTATAAGCTCTTAATGCGTGTTGAACCCGGTTGCCAAGTTGACCTAAAATAGTTTGTGGTATATCTGCAGGATTTTGAGTACAAAAATACACACCAACTCCTTTTGATCGTATCAATCTTACAATTTGCTCTACTTTCTCCAGAAGCGAATTTGGCATATCGTTAAACAGAAGGTGTGCTTCATCAAAAAAGAAAACAAGCTTTGGCTTTTCAAGATCACCCACTTCGGGAAGTGTTTCGTATAAATCGTCAAGTAACCACAAAAGAAAAGTGGTATATACTCTTGGAGAGTACATAAGTTTATCAGCAGCAAGAATGTTAATTACACCTTTACCTTGTTCTGTTTGTATAAAGTCGGTTATCTCCAGGTCAGGCTCCCCGAAAAACTTATCGGCTCCTTCACTTTCAAGTCTCATTAATCCTCGTTGTATTGCACCAATACTTGCCGGAGATATATTGCCATATTTAGTTGTAAAATCCTTACGATTATCACCTATGAACTGCAGCATTTTTTGCAGATCCTTTAGATCCAAAATAAGAAGATTGTTGTCATCAGCAATTCTGAAAGCCATTGTGAGTATAGCACCCTGTGTTTCATTTAGTCCCAACAACCTCTCAAGCAAAAGAGGGCCCATTGAAGTTACAGTTGTTCTTACGGGATGTCCTTGTTCTCCAAATACATCCCAGAAACGTACCGGAAAAGGTTTATATTCAAATCCTTTGTCTTTAAGATTATAACCATCAACTCTTTTATTAACACTTTCTTTGTTACCTCCGATTTTTGCTACTCCTGAAAGATCTCCTTTCATATCAGCAGCAAAAACAGGCACTCCCATCTCGCTAAATGTCTCAGATAAAGTTTGCAAAGTAACTGTTTTGCCTGTTCCGGTAGCTCCTGTTATTAGTCCATGACGGTTTGCCATTTTTGGTATCAGACAAACTTCGGCTTCATCATTAATGGCTATAAATGCTCGCTTGCTGTTGTCAAACATACTTAAAAGAATTTAGGTTTGTTAATTGAACAAAGTTAATTAATTATTTAATACTTCAATCGAGTTTTCTGAGCTATATCTATACTTTTGTTTTACAAAATTAAAGTTTATCTTTACGATATATAATCTTTTTTTATGTTCAGTATAAAAATTTACGATTATAAAGTGCTTTAAAAATTTACCATTAATAATTATGAAACGATTAATTATACTACTACATTTAATAAATATTACGACTCTCACCATTTTATCACAAACAGAGTCTACTCATTATCTCCTGCCTGATTTTGCAGATGGAACAGTTATTATGAAAAATGGAACAAAAAATCAGGCACTTCTTAATTACAATATGGTTACAGAGGAGATGGTTTTCTATCAAGGTGAGCAGATTTTAGCTTTAGCTGCTCCTACACTAATCAATTTGGATACAGTTGTAATTGGTGACAGGAAATTTATTCTTAACGATAAAAACAAATTTGTAGAATTAATCCACAATAACGTATATAAACTATATGTTGAGCATAATTGCAGGGTATTACCTCCCGGTAAACCTGCAGGTTATGGAGGTACATCGCAGACATCATCTGTTGACACTTATTCCAGCATACAAAGTGGTGGAATGTGGTATAAATTAGAGGTACCGGATAATTTCGAGATTAAACCATTTAAAACTTACTGGATAGATGATGGTTCGGGGTCAAAAGAGATAAGGTCGATGCGACAATTGAGACGATTTTTTAGTAAAAATAGAGAATCGTACAACAGTTACATGAAAGACAATAAAGTTGAATTTGATGATTACGAGTCTGTTAAAGGGCTTGTGGATTTTATAGAAATGAATTCAAATTGAAGTCATAGGTTATATAGAAAATGTTTTTGAAACAGTCCTGATATAATCTCTTAAAAATTAATGCATATTGAAAAGGAAACAGCAATAAGAAAACCAGAAATGGAAGTAAGTTTTAAATAGGGGTCAAGATCTGACCCTTCTTTATTTTGTATTTGAATTAGAATTTTAAACAGCAAAATAAAGAAAAGTAAATAAATATATCGGTACCAACTAGTTAGTTCATACATATAATTATAAGTCAGAAAACACAAAAAAGAGGCGAAAGTTAAAAAAGTATGATACATTTTTGATTTAGACAAACCGAGTCTTACTGCAACTGTTATTTTTCCCGACGACCTGTCATTATCTATATCACGCATGTTATTTATATTAAGTATCATCGTACTGATAATTCCGAGACCAATTGCAGGCATAACAGGTCTGAAATCCACAATATGCGTTATAAGAAAATATGTACCAATTACAGGTACAGGACCAAAAAACACAAATGCAAAAAAATCACCCCATCCCTTATATCCGTATGCTTTTTCTCCAATTGTATATAAAAGTGCAGCTAAGATGCATAATGCACCTAAACCAAGAAGAATAATCGCGTAAGATCTGTTGATATATTGATAAGCACTACCAATTAGTATAATTCCAGATATTGAACAAATTATTACAAAAATTGCAATAGCATTTTTCATCTCACTCACAGAGACTACACCTCCTTGTAAAGATCGTGTAGGACCTTGTCTTTTTCCGGTTGTATCCGTACCTTTAAAATAGTCACCAAGATCATTAGCAAGATTTGCAAGAATCTGCATTGAAATAGCGAGCAAAAGTGCAATCAGGAAAACAACAATATTAAATTTTCCTTCATGCAGTGCCAGTCCATTTCCCAAAATAACGGTTGCAACTGCCAGAAAAAGTGTCCTAAGTCGAAAGGCAGAAATCCAGTGTTTAATAGTAGCCATGAGCCAACTATTAAATTAGTAGGCTCTTGCAAAAATAACCCTTTGCTTTGAGGGTTTACCGGTAACTATGCATTTACCTGGTGTCTTATCTCCTTCTAAAGGTATACAGCGGATTGTCGCCTTCGTTTCGTTTTTTATTAATTCTTCAGTTTCAGCTGTACCATCCCAGTGACATAAGAGAAATCCTCCTTTTTCAATCTCTTTCTTAAAATCATCGTAAGAGTTTACTTCACGGGTTTGTGATGCACGGAAATCCAGAGCTTTTTTATATATATTTTCCTGTATTTCGTCAAGTAGCTTTTTGATATGATCTTCAATACCATCACAAGATAATGTTTCTTTGGTTAATGTATCCCGTCGAGCTACTTCAATTGTATTATTTTCCAGATCACGAGCACCTATAGCCAATCTTACAGGAACTCCCTTAAGTTCGTATTCAGAGAATTTCCAGCCCGGTTTTTTATTGTCTGCATTATCATATTTTACACTTATCCCAAGTGCTTTTAATTTCTGTACGATGCCTGCAACCTTTTCATTAACAAGTTGTAATTGTTCAGCATTCCTGTAAATAGGAACTATTACCACCTGATATGGGGCAAGTTTAGGAGGCAATACAAGTCCGTTATCATCTGAATGTGACATTATAAGTGCTCCAATTAATCGGGTTGATACTCCCCATGAAGTGGCCCAAACATATTCTAGCTTTCCTGTTTGATCTGCAAACTGAACATCAAATGCCTTAGCAAAGTTCTGTCCCAAAAAGTGTGATGTACCCGACTGAAGTGCTTTGCCATCTTGCATCAAAGCTTCAATTGTGTAAGTATCTATTGCACCTGCAAATCTTTCAGATTCAGATTTAAAGCCTTTTATAACAGGCATTGCCATATATTTCTCTGCAAATTCAGAATAAATATTGATCATCCGTTCTGTCTCTTCAATAGCCTCTTCACTCGTGGAATGAGCTGTATGACCTTCTTGCCATAGAAATTCGGTGGTTCTCAAAAAAAGTCTGGTTCTCATTTCCCAACGAACAACATTAGCCCATTGATTAATAAGTAAAGGAAGATCGCGATAGGATTGTATCCAGTTTTTAAAGGTACTCCATATAATTGTTTCAGATGTGGGTCTTACCACTAGTTCTTCTTCAAGCTTAGCTTCAGGATCTACGATTACACCACTTCCATTAGGATCATTTTTCAAACGGTAATGAGTCACTACTGCACACTCTTTAGCAAAACCTTCCACATGGTCGGCTTCCCTGCTAAGATAAGATTTGGGTATAAAAAGAGGGAAATATGCATTCAAATGTCCTGTTTCTTTAAACATATCATCCAGTTGGCGTTGCATCTTTTCCCAAATTGCAAAACCATAAGGTTTTATTACCATACATCCGCGTACAGCAGAATTTTCTGCTAAATCAGCTTTTATAACTAAATCCTGGTACCACTGTGAAAAATCTTTGCTTCTGGGAGTAAGCTCCTTCAATTCTTTTGCCATTACTCTTAATACTATTTGAAATTGTGGGTGCAAAGATAACACCAATTTTTGAAAAACCCCTTTTTTAGTGTATCGTTTAGAGGTTATAACATCTATTTTTGATTTCGATATTACACAACCTTAACTGCCGTTTCTTTCACTGTTTACTTACATTGCCTCTAAAATGAGAGAAATAGATTCCAGGAATTCCAATAATTGCAAATATTACAAATACCCATCGCATAGCTGTCAGGAATAGTTGATCTGAAACAGCCTCAACAGATTGATTCCCAAAATTAAAAGAGATAAGCAGTGTGATTGTACTCATACTAATAATCTGACCAAACACCCTCATAGATGCTGCTAGTCCGGATGCCTGACCATACTGTTTGCGATCTACAGAGCTCATAATAGTATTCATATTAGGTGATGAGAATAACGCGAAACCCAAGCCAACCCAAATCAGGATTGTAATAATTATCCATATCGGGGTGTTTGAACTCAGAAAAGTTAACATACCCAGTCCAGTTGTACACATTGCCATTCCTGTGGTAGCTAAGTATCGTGGCTGTATCTTGTCGGACGCTCTGCCTACAATAGGTGAAAATATTGCCATCATGATAGGCTGTGCAATGATTACTGCTCCGGCATGCCTGGGCGAGAGATCTAATATTTTCTGCAGATAAAGACTTAGAAAAAAACTGATTGCAAATGTTGATGTATAGTTTATAAGAGCTGCCATATTTGAGTAAGTAAACAGCCTGTTGCTAGTATACAAATTAGTGTCAAGTAAAGGATATCTGACCTTACTTTCAATTTTCCAAAATATCAGTAAAAGTATTAGCGACAGTGCCATTAGTACCCAGCCATTTGTTGAAGGAATTTGAGAAGATCCATAAACCAGGGTGATCAAACCTGCCATAAACAGTATTGTCCCAAAAGGATCTCCTTTTTTTGATTCCCTTTTAATTTTTCTGTTACTTTTAAGAAAAATCAGTGAAACTATAAGAGTAGTTATTCCAAGTATTGTTGCGATACTAAAAAGTATGCGCCATCCAAACTGTTCTGTTATAACACCTCCTATTGCCGGTCCCAGTGCCAGTCCTATATATACTGATGAAACTGAAATTCCCAAGACCTGACCACGCTTATTGGGAGGAAAGGATGAAACAAGAATTGCTTGTCCTGTAGTTCCTGTGAAAGCAGCTCCTGCTCCTTGAATAAAGCGTGCAGCTAATAGCCAATGCCCGTTGGGAGCAACATAGCAAAGAACTGATGCTATTATGAATAATATAAGTCCAAACTTAAAAAGTTTCCTGTTGTCAGTTCTGTCACCCCAACTTCCTGCAGGAATCATAAACATGGCCATTCCAAGTATAAAAGAGGTGATTATCCAGCTTAACTCAATGGCTGTCAGTGATAAATCATGCTCTATTGTAGGGAGTGCTATGTTTACCGCCGACACAAGAAACGTACCCATAAAAGAGGTAATAGCTACTACCGATAGTATTGATAGACCTTCTCTTTTACTAAACTGATTAGTATTTATCATAAGTAATAATAAGATTTCAGCTTAAAGGCTAGTTTATTATAATTAATAAGTTTGTCTAATATGTTTAATTGTAACCGGAGTTTTATCACTGCTTTTGAGATCCGGAGAAGTTATAATTATTGTCTTTTTCTCACCTGGCAATAAATCAATGAAATTATCGCTGAACTTTGCACCTAAAACAGGAATCTCCAGAAAAACATCCTTAGCAAGTTTCTTGCTGGAGAGTGTTACAATACATTCACCATCTTTATAAGAAATCCTACTTTCGACGTTTGTTTCAGGCAGTTCAAGCTTGTTGGGCCAGAAGAAAAAATAATCTTTGGTTGATATTATATTTCCGTCATTGTCACTTAGAAAAGAACGAATCATTGTGTGTGATTTTTCCTTCTCACTTACCATATCAGAGATATTGATAGTTTTCACAATTTTGCTGTTATTAGCTTTAGCTATTACCTTTTCCTTAAGCTCATTCTTAATGCCGTCTGAGAAATTAACAACCTGAACAGTAAGCAACAGGTCGTCATGATCATTGAGATAATCCGACATAGTATAAAAGTTCAGTTTGCCATCTCTGTTTTCTATTCCCAGTGCAAGAGGTGCGAAAACATCTCTCATACGGTAATGCTGAGCTTTCCAGTTATTGTAATAATCGATACTTGACCATGAAACCACAGGCCAGCTGTCATTTATTTGCCAGTAAAGTGCACCCATGCAATAAGGTCTTCCTCGTCGCATTGCCTCAACGGATTCTTCCATCCCATTGCCTTGCATTACCAAGCCAAGGTAAACAAAATCCTCAAAGTTGCCGGGTTCATGATAATACATATCCATATACTTCTTTATAAGAGAGTTTCCGGTAGATGCTTTCTGATGAACTTTCATCACCTCACTTTCAAGAAACCACTGATCAGGTTCAGCAAAGGTCTTGATGGTTTTCATTTCAGGAAATGACTGAAAACCAAACTCACTTGCAAATCTGGGTAAGCGGTCTGCCATAGCCTCAAAAGGTAATTCACCGTACCAAAGTCCCCAATCATGAACATCTCCAATATTAAAAAGTTCAGGTCTTCCCCAATTGGCAACATCGGGAGAACCGTGTGTATAATCACGTGTACCATCATATTCTTTTACAAGAGAAGGTAGTAGCTCTCGGAATGTTTTATCATATCCTACTAACCAATCATCCATAACTTCCTTAGGTACGGTTTTATCCCAACCCCAGTATTTAAGACCTTCCAAAACTTCATTGTTACCGCACCAGTATGCGAGTGAAGGGTGATTGCGAAGTCTTTTTATATTATAAATAGCCTCACTTCTTACATTTGCAAGAAAATTATCATCGGAAGGGTAGGCAGTACAACCGAAAATAAAATCTTGCCACACAAGTATTCCTCTTTCATCTGCTTGTCGGTAAAATTCTTCATCTTCATATATACCTCCCCCCCAGACACGTATCAGATTCATATTAGCACCCGAAATATTATCAAAAAGCCTTTCGTAAAATGCTGAATCCTGCTGTGTTGTGAGAATCTCTCCCGGAATATAATTTGTGCCTTTAGCGAAAATAGGAATACCATTCACTTCAAAATAAAAAGATTTTCCATGCTCACCTTCTTCAGAAATATGGCGAACAGATCTAAGACCGGTTTTTACTTCTTTAGTATCCACAACCTTTTCATTAATTGTAAGCATAGCATAAAAGTCATACAAATGTTGTTCACCCCAATTAACAGGCATCCACAAATATGGGTTTTCAATATTTTGTGGCAGGGAAATTATGTTTTTTCCCTTTTTCAACATGATCTGTTTTTCTGAAGATTCTATTTTTTTCCCTTTACCCTTAAGTGTATAACCCACAGATATAGTTGCAGGCGTATCCACAAGAGAATAAACCTCTATTTGATTATCAATCTCAGCAACCTCCTTAGTTATATTATTTTGTTTCACATAATAATCCTCAATGCGGGCATCATTATAAAATTTGATAGATACGGGTTTCCAAATACCCATCTGTACAATTCTAATACCCCAGTCCCAACCAAAATGATAGGGCGCTTTGCGGTTATAAACACTGAGTTTTTCTTCTCTGTGGTCATTGCCGGCCGGATATTCATAGCCAAACGTTTCACGTGCAGGCATCATACGCTGAATTGGTGAGTAAAACCTAATGTATAGCTTATTTTCACCTTCACGAAGCAAATCCTTTACCGGTATTTTATGCCCAACAAACATGTTTTCTGTTCGTAATATTCTTGATCCATTTAAAAATATATCTGCATGGGTATCAAGCCCCTCAAAGAAAATTTCAGCACCATTATATTGCAACTGCTCTGCAGTAACCATAAATGTTTTTCTGAAATCCCAATCTTTATCCTCAACCCATTGTATCAACTTTTCGTTTGTACCGTAATACGGGTCAGGGAGTACACCATGACGTATTAAGTCACGTTGAACAGACCCCGGCACTTCTGCATCATACCACAAACTTGTTGATTCAGAGTCTTTAGACTGATCCGGATTATTTGCCTGTGCAAATTGCCATCCATCATTCAACTGTAACACTTCACTCTGTTGTGACATTAAGAATGAAGGTGTAAACAGTAACAGAAGAAGAATTATTTTACGCATTCCCATTTATTTTTAAAAGTTCTTATATTATTAGTAATCAATTTTATTCAATATTTTTTTGGTACTTTATTTTATGACAAATACTTCTACTTAAACTATACATTGCCCATACATTGCTCTTACATTGCCCTTACATAGTCCTTATCATCTTCGGTTAAAACCGAGATTGTACTGAAGCAGCTATGAATAAATTTCGAAGAGGCTTTGGGCTATATAGGTACAATGTATGTACATGTTGTGAGCAATAACATATCTAAAATCATATTAATAAGCACTTTTTTAATTATTAAATTCCTAAATTTGCTTTACTGTATGTATTATGTTTTAAAGTTAATTCATTTTTAGGTTAGAAGGAATTAAGTTGATGTTATTTTTAGCAAAAGGTGTATGAACGAAAATCAGGAAAATAAAAAAGTTGAGTTTTTAGTTCATTATAAAAAGATATATTCAATTCTTCGGGATGAGTGGGATATGAATAAAACAGGAATGCTTAAACAGATTCTTAAGAATTTTATAAGCGCCTGTAACACAGATGATCAGGAGAATATCAAAAATGAGATTTGGGCTGATATCAGAACTACTATAGTAGCTATTGATGAAATTGGTTTAAAGCATTCATCTGTATGTGCTATAATGCTTATCCATCCCGTATTAAAAGGTGTTTATTCTGTTGAGAAAGCTAAATCCGATTTCGGTGAAGAAACATCAGTAATTCTTAAAGGGCTACTGAAAGTTAGCGAGTTTAGTAATAAAAAAACCTCCGTTGAATCTGAAAACTACATTAAACTTCTTCTCTCCATTGCAGAAGATATAAGGGTAGTTTTTATAATCATTGCACAGCATCTGAGAATGATGCGGGAAGCAAAAAATGCAACCAATTCTATTAAACTGGAATTATCGGTTGAGTCTACATACTTATACGCACCACTGGCGCACAGATTAGGCTTTTATACTATAAAATCAGAACTTGAAGATCTTTCTCTGAAATATACAGACAGAGAAACCTACGATTTTATTGCAGGAAAATTAAATGAAACAAAGCGTTCGCGGGACAAATATATTCAGGAGTTTATTGAACCTGTTAATGAACGATTGGAAAAAACAGGGTTTAAGTATGACATTAAAGGGCGAACAAAATCAATCAGCTCAATTTATAACAAGCTTAAAAAGCAAAAAATAGAGTTTGAAAGCATATACGACCTTTTTGCGATACGTGTAATTTTGGATGCTCCTGTAGAACAGGAAAAAGCGCAGTGTTGGCAGGTTTATTCCATAATCACTGATATGTATCAGCCTAACCCTAAAAGGCTAAAAGATTGGTTGTCAATACCGAAAAGTAATGGCTATGAATCTCTTCACATTACAGTAATGGGACCAGAATCAAAATGGGTGGAAGTGCAGATTCGTTCCAAAAGAATGGATGAAATTGCTGAACGCGGTCTCGCTGCTCACTGGAAATATAAGGGTCTTAAGGGTGAATCAGGTCTTGATGGATGGCTGCAGTCATTAAGAGAATCACTTGATGATAAAGAAACAAACCTCACCCAGAAATTATCTGATTTCAAGCTTGATCTCTATGATGAAGAGATATTTGTCTTTACTCCTAAAGGTGATCTGTTTAAATTACCTAAAGGTGCCACTGTTTTGGATTTTGCATTTTCAATCCATTCAAAATTAGGCGCTACCTGCATGTCGGGAAAGGTGAACGGTAAAAATGTTCCAATAAAACATGTACTTAAAAGTGGCGATCAGGTAGAGATTAATACCTCATCACATCAAACACCTAAGCAGGATTGGCTTAGTAGTGTGGTTACATCTAAAGCTAAGACAAAAATACGTCAGCTGCTGAAAGAAGAGGCAAGCAAACAGGTGGATATAGCTAAAGAAACTCTTTCGCGAAGGATGAAAAACCGAAAGATTGATCTGGATGATTCCCACCTGATGCAATTAATAAAAAAGCTTAGGTATAAGACTGTTACTGATTTTTATGTTGATATTGCAAACGGGAAAAATGACATAAATTGGGTAATAGACAAATATCTTGAGATAGAAAGCAAAGGTAGTGAGAGCAGGGATACTCATACAACAGTCAGTGCTGAGGAGTTTACATTAAAACCTCATGAAATAGTTCAAACGAGCGGAGATGAGCTGATTATTGATCAAAACCTTACAGGGATTGATTATAAATTGGCAAAGTGCTGTAATCCAATTTATGGAGATGAAATATTTGGATTCGTGTCCTCTCAGGGAATAAAAATTCACAGGGTGAGCTGCCCTAATGCTCATGATCTTTTTTCACGTTTCGGGTACAGAGTTATAAAAGCCAGATGGTCAGGTAAAAACAGTTCCTTAAACTATACAATTATACTCAGGGTCATTGGTAATGACCAGATCAATATTGTAGCAAACCTGATGTCAATAATCTCCAAAGAAGATGGTGTTCAAATGAGATCTATTTCAATAGATTCAAACGACGGACTTTTCCAGGGGAATATTGCTGTAATGCTTGCAAATACTTCCATGCTTGAACAGTTGATAAAGAAATTAAAAGCAGTAAAGGGTGTAAAATCAATTACCAGGCTTAATTAACTATTATTGATCCACTTCATCCTGAACATCAGGTTCATCGGGTAATGTAGTTACATGTGTAGTTTCCGGTATAACAAAAGTAGTTAATAATTGCTGCACATACTCCTTCTCAAAATCCTGTGGTCTGACAATCTCTTCTCCATATTTTAAAAGATCAATGTCGATAACTACTTTGCCTTGATATTTATCTTTTGGTGTACGACCAACAGCTCTTTCTGTCTGTTTTATTTTATCAATAATTTCCTCTTGTGACATATCGGTTTCGAAGCTTGCAAGTATGTTTCGAAAAAGATATTTATATTTGTCATCATCAGGCTCTGAAAGAATCGGTTCACTAAAAATGATATCTTGAAAAATAAAAGAAAGCATACGTTTGGCTTTATCTATATTTGTTTTTGCAAACGTATTGGACCCTATGCTAAGTAAAATTGTGCTCATACTGATAAATTGAAACACAAACATACAAAAAAAAAAGGATTTAAATAGGTCGCACTTGAAAATCAATCAAATGTTTATACTAATAATCATTAATGACTACAGGCATTTATTCAATATTTCTCTTGCAACTTCACCCGTAACATTTTGGTTCTCACCAAACGCAACTCCTCGTTCATTGAAACGACGTGCTATTGTTTCAATGGTTTCCTCACCAACACCCTCCTCAGACAGTCTGGTTGTCAATCCAAGTGAGCGATAAAACTCTTCTGTCTTTTCTATAGCTTTATTTACTTTTTCATCATCCGAACCCTCTGTAATATTAAAGATCCTTTCGCCATATTGAAGCAGTTTGTCAAATTTCTGTTGTTTTAGTACCCTAAGCAAGCCAGGCATAACAATTGCCAAAGAATGCCCATGTGTTATTCCATTCAAAGCAGTTAACTCATGGCCTATTTGATGGGTTGCCCAATCCTGAGTTATTCCCATCCTTATGAAATCGTTCAAGGCGAGTGTTGCTGAGAGCATATAATCCGCCATAAGATCATAATCTTTCGGATTTTCTTTAATTTTTGGAGCAATCTCTATAACAGTTAGCAGTACACCTTCTGCCCATCTGTCCATGATTCTTGATTGACCGGGAGTTGTCATATATTGTTCTAATACATGAGTATAAGCATCTGCTAATCCACAAGCAACCTGATGTTCAGATAAAGAGTATGTTACTTCAGGATCAAGTATGGAAAAACGAGGATAATCTCCACCAAATCCATACTTTTCTTGAGTTTCCTCTCTTGTAATTACTGCTGCTCCGTTCATTTCTGATCCTGTTGCAGGCACTGTCATTATTGAAGCAAAAGGTATTTGTTTTTCTGCTACGCCACTTAAAACTATATCCCAGGCATCTATATCAGAAGCGATTCCGGCTGCAATTAGTTTAGTTCCATCTAATACAGAACCTCCTCCGACTGCCAGAATAAAATTGATGTTTTTCTGTTTTCCCAGTACAATTGCTTTTCTAAGAGTCTCAACACGAGGGTTTGCTTCAATACCCCAAAATTCGGTATAACTTCTTCCTTTAAGTGCATTTTTTACTTGGTCGTACACACCATTCTTAGTAACACTTCCACCCCCGTAAGTAATCAAAAGATTAACGTCTTGTGGTATCAGTTCAGAAATTTTTTCTATTTGCCCCTTTCCAAAAACCAGTTTTGTAGGGTTCTGAAAAATAAAGTTCTTCATATATTTATTATCGTCTAATTATTATTATCTAATTGATTTTGGCACCAGGTTAGTATAAATACTAAAACGGTTTTACGCCTTACTTGTTCGACAAGTTTGAAAAATACTTTAAATCAAATATTAAATTGGTTATTTAATTTAAACAAACATAGTAAATATTTTTGTATTTTTATAGTTACAACTAAAAGTGTCGCATTTTTGTTTAAAATAAATCATCAACTAAAAAATCAAACTTATGGGTACTGTATTTCTTACTTTGATTGTGCTGATAGTTATTGTACTACTTTATGGAGTTTCCATTTACAACAAACTTGTGAGGTTTCGCACTTTAGTTCAGGAGGCCTGGAGTGGTATTAATGTTCAATTAAAAAAGCGTCATGATCTGATCCCTAATCTGGTAGAAACTGTAAAAGGCTATGCTACTCACGAGAGGGAAACATTCGACAGTGTTACTAAAGCAAGGGCCGGAGCGATGCAGGCAAATGACGTAAAATCGCAGGAAGCTGCAGAGAATAATTTAAATGCAGCACTAATTAGGCTATTGGCAGTTGCCGAGCAATATCCCGAGCTTAAGGCAAATCAAAACTTCTTACAGCTTCAGGATCAGCTAAGTCTTATTGAATCGGATATTGAAAAATCCAGACGTTACTATAATGGAACTGTACGTGAAAATAATATCCTTGTTGATACATTTCCAAGTAACATTATTGCAGGTATGTTCAGGTTCACAAAATCTCTGTTCTTTGAACTGGAGAATGAGGCAGAAAAAGCAGTTCCTCAAGTACAATTCTGATGCGCTATATTTATATCATAGCTCTCCTGTTTTTTTCTTCAATAGCTTTAATAGCTCAGGAAGAGAAAATATACTCCTTTCATTCAGATGTTGAGGTAGAAAAATCCGGAATTATACAAGTTAGGGAGGAGATACGCATATTTTCAAAAGGAGATATTTTTAAACGGGGAATTACGAGATCTTTGCCACTGAGCAGAACAGATATACAAAATAACCGAATCCGGATGGATTACACAGTTAGCGAGGTGCTTATGAATGATAATCCTGTTAACTTCTTTACAGAAAAGGAGGGTGGGGATTTGGTTATTTATGTAGGTGAAAGAGATATATTCCTTGAGCCGGGATTCTATAATTATGAAGTTCACTATGAAACAGCCGGTCAGATTGGTTTTTTTGAAGATTATGATGAGCTGAGCTGGAACGTGAATGGTTTATCTGATAAAATGATAGATAGCGTTAGTTCAGTTGTCCGACTACCCGAAGGAGCAAGTATTATTAGTTCACACTGCTATACCGGCAGAATGGGATCTGCAGATAGTGACTGTTATTCTGAAACTAATGATGATGGATCTTTGAAAACACTAATGACCAATTTGCCGCCAAACGAGATGCTAACTGTCTCTGTGGCTTTCACAAAAGAGGTCGTTAATCAACCTGCAGGATATAAACCTAAAGTTTTTACATGGTTTGATAAAAACGGGATGGCTATTTTCAGTGCAATTTTTGTCCTGTTATTATCGGTTTATTATCGCGTTACCTGGAAAAAGTATGGAGTAGACCCTCCAAAGCCTGTAGCTTACCCCCAGTTTTCGCCTCCGGACGGTTTGTCACCTGCTGCGGTAGGAATGCTTCATAAAGGATATTTTATGGACGACCTTATTACTGCTTCAATTGTTAACCTGTCAGTTAAAGGTTACCTGACCATAGAAGAGATAATTGAGAAAAAAGGGCTGTTTGGAATGCGTAAAGACAGGGTGTTTTCTCTGACCCGTCTGAAAAGTGATTACAGTAAATTGCCTGCTGAGGAGGCAGTTGTCATGCGAAACCTTTTTTATTCTGATGATAACATTCTTCTTGATGGAAAATATAACAAGGATGTGTCCGAAATGATGCAGAATTACAGGAAGAGTCTCAACAAACAATTCAGACCTGTTATTGATGAAGGACAAAATATTAAATTTCATATTGTACCCTGGCTCGCTGTAGTACTATATGTTATTATACTGTTTTATTTTATAAACAATAACTTGATGCATTTCGTAATAAACAGAAAGGCTCTGTTTATTACTGTTCCCTTACTTGCCATCCTGTATGTAATTTATGCAATACAGATAGTTCGACCCGGTGAAAGAAAGCTTCATTACAAGTCAAATATAGAAGGGTTGAAAATGTATCTCGATATTGCAGAAGAAAAACGTATGCAGTTTTTTAATCCTCCGTCGGTTACTCCGGAGAAGTTTGAGGAGCTGCTTCCTTATGCTATTGCTCTTGATATGGAAGAGGTGTGGGGAGAAAAGTTTGAGAAAACATTCCTGTCTTCTACTATACAACCTGAGGTGTATCAGCCTACTTGGTACACTGGTACTTATATAAATGCCTCAATATTTGGACATGCTCTGAGTAGTACGCTTTCTAATACAGTAAGTCATGCTGCTACTCCTCCATCATCCTCAGGTGGCGGCAACTGGAGCAGCGGATCTTTTGGTGGCGGCTTCTCGGGAATGGGTGGCGGCGGCGGAAGTGTTGGAGGATGGTGAACATACCATGCGCATGATTGTTGAATAGTAAAATCAAGTATGGATGATTCTAATCATAAATTCAGAATTGCAAGGCTTGATCGCTTCAGTTATCCGATGTTAAGAAGTAAGCTGATTGATCTGTACTTATTTTCTTTTACAACAGGTGAGTACGCACAGTATATCGATTCTCATACAGCCGAAAAAACAATTGATGTTTTATTTGAAAACGGCTTCGGCAATGTTGTATTGGATAATGATCAGCCTATTGCTTTTGCTCTTGCAACATCTTTACTCTATGACAAAGAGTTTCCATTAGCAGAAATTAAAAACATTCAGGCGGAGAATACAATTTACATTGCTGAAGTAATCGTTCACATCGATTTTAGGCGTAAAGGTTTGGCAACAGCTTTAATAGACAGCTTATTAGAAAGAATTGACAGTAATTATACAGGTGTGGTAATTCGTGTGTGGGAAAAAAATATTCCTGCAATTTCACTTTACCAAAAGCTGGGATTTGACCCAATAGCAAATATCTCACAAAATAAGATGAGTTCTCCAACCGAAGCTTTTCAAATGAAGAAAATATATTTGTACAAAACAATTAGATCTTAAATATGACTGATTTACTTACTAAAACTATTGATTTACGCTCAGGCTCAACAGATGCAAAAAGAGAAGAAATACGGAATTACTTCCTTAAAACATGGGCGATAGACGAACTACTTTATACACAACTTAAATCGGATGATATATTTTATAAACGTGGAGATCCTTTAAGACATATTATTCTGTTTTATCTTGGTCATACTGCAGCTTTTTTTATTAATAAGCTCTTTCTGGCCAAGATCATAGATCATCGAGTTAATCCTAAATTTGAATCAATATTTGCTATTGGTGTAGATGAGATGAGTTGGGATGATTTGGATAATAATCATTATGACTGGCCTCCTGTACATGAGGTACGTATATATCGTGATGAGGTGAAAAAAACAGTTCTTGAGGTAATAGATAACACTCCTATAGAACTGCCGATCGACTGGGACAGTCCATTCTGGATAATTATGATGGGTATTGAGCATGAGAGAATTCATCTGGAAACTTCTTCTGTTCTGATTCGTCAACTTCCTTTAGAGGATTTAAGATCCGGACTAATTGGTGATCGTTGTCCTATAACTGGTGATGCGCCAGATAATGAGTTGATTCCTGTTAGTGGAGCAATCATTAAATTGGGCAAACCTCTCGATTATTCGTTGTATGGGTGGGATAATGAGTATGGCAGTTATGAAGAAGAAGTTGCTAATTTTTCAGCAGCTAAATATTTGACATCCAACAGAGAGTATAATGATTTTGTTGAGGATGGAGGATATACAGATCAAAAATATTGGACAGATGAGGGATGGAAATGGAGAAACTTTAAACAGGCTGAGATGCCTCTTTTCTGGCGAAGAGGTGAAAAAGGGTATTTTCTTCGTCTTGTTGCAGAAGAGATTCCAATGCCATGGAGCTGGCCTGTAGAGGTTAATTATCTTGAGGCTAAAGCTTTTTGTAACTGGAAAAGCTTGAAGACAGGAAAGAACTTCCGTTTGCCAACAGAGGCTGAGTGGTATCGTATGCATAAAGTAGCCAAATTGCCTGAAGTAACTGAATGGGAACGGGCTCCGGGCAATATCAATCTTGAGCACTTTGCTTCACCGTGTCCTGTAAATATGTTTGAACAGGGTCCATTTTTTGATGTAATCGGTAACGTCTGGCAATGGACAGAAACACCTATAACCGGATTCCCAGGATTCAAAGTGCATCCTATGTATGATGATTTTTCAACTCCCACCTTTGATGGGAAGCACAACCTTATTAAGGGTGGTTCGTGGATTTCGACAGGTAATGAGGCAACTATACACTCACGTTATGCATTCAGGAGGCATTTTTATCAACATGCTGGATTCAGGTATATTGAGTCGGATGCTCCTCTGAAAATACAGCAGGCAGATTATGAAACTGATGAAGAGGTGGCTATTTCATGCGAAGAAAACTGGGGAGATGTATATACCGACAAGCACAATCTTTCAAAGCAGCTGTCAGTGATTTTAACTGATTTATTAAAGGATAAACCGGATTCACGTATATTAGATCTGAACGCTGACACTGGTCGTCTGGCTTTCGAACTTGCAAGAAACTTTAAAGATGTTACTGCACTGGATTTCACTGCTCGTATGATACGTATTCCAATTCAGCTTCAGGAGCAGGGTTATGTTCGATATACGATGAGGGATGAGGGAGAATTGGTGTTTTATCGTGATATCGTGCTTAATGATTTCGAGCTGACCGAAGTAAAGGATAATGTACTGTTTATGCAGGCTGATGCCATGAATCTTAAAGATATTTATTCAGGTTACGATCTGATTATTGTACCTGCTCTGTTAGAGGAGTTAAGGGATCCAAAATTATTCATGTCTATGATTCATAATAGAATTAATGATAATGGTATTTTGGTTATAGCTTCAGATTATGAGTGGGATACAAATAAAACTCCTCGAGATAAATGGCCGGGTGGCTTCAAACAGGATGGCGAACCTGTGACTTCATTAGATGGAATAAGAAGTGTGCTTGAAAGTAATTTTGAAATACATGGAGAGCCACAAGATATTATTCAGATGAAGAAAAAATCATCCAGACTTACTGAAAAAAGGGTACTACAAGTAACAGTCTGGAAGAAAAAATAGATTTAATTAAACCATCTTGTAAGCGCACTGAAAATGTTTTCATTCTCTTTGCGCTTTCTTTCATTAATCTCGGATGGGGTTGGAGCAAATACTTTTAGTCCCTCGTGAACAATACGAACATTTACCTCACTCTCTGCATTTACAGGTTCACCATCTATATGCATTAATCCAGGGTTAGCTCGTTTAATGTGCAGCTTTTGTGTGAGTAGGGAGGTCATCTTACTGTTTTTTTCAATATTCTTTGTGAAGAGCTGAATGGTTGTCTGCGGTATCTCCAAAGCGTTTAGTGGTTTAAGGATGGAAACATTCATCATTCCGTCGTCCATGCTGGCGTTTGGTGCAATATATGCTTCATTTCCATATTGAGAAGCATTGGCACAGGTGAGAATAAAGGCTTTCTCTGTTAGTTTGCCTTTGTCATGAGTTATTTCATACTCTTCAGCCTTGAAGTCAACAACGCTTTCCAGAACATTTCTTACGTATCCCAGCGGTCCACGCTTTTTGTCTTCAGCAAACCTGCCGCTAACAAATGCATCAAATCCAAATCCGCATGTACAAAAAAAGATATGTTCGTTGGCAACTCCGTAGTCAATTGTTCGTGTATATGCATTAGTTATTATTTCTAAGGCTTTTTCAATATCAATTGGTATACCTAAATCTCTGGCAAGACCGTTTCCTGACCCTAAGGGTAAAATACCCAGTGTGGTGTTAGTGTTAACCAGTTCTCGGGCAATCTCATTAACTGTGCCATCTCCACCTGCTGCAATCACATATTTGTATTTTTTCTTAGCTGCCTGTCTCGCAATCTCAGTTGCATGTTCAGGATAACCTGTTACACGAATTATAAGATCTTGTTTTTTCTGATCTATTGAAGCTGCCACTTCTTCTGGTATGTTCTTCTTGGATTCTGTTCCTGAAACGGGATTAATAATTAGGCATACTTTATCTTTAGCCATATTTTAAGTCAGTTTTTGTTTTATCAAGTTAAAGGGATATAAATTAAAACAAACATAACTCTATTTTGTTTTTTAGACTTAATTATTTGCCCTTTAATGCATAGTTGAGTATTTTTGCTGACAAAAAATGAGGATAAAAGAAAAGCCTGATAGCTTGATATTAGATATGGATGGCACTCTTTGGGATAATGTAGATACTTATGCTAAAGCATGGACTGCAGGATTTGAAAAGTGCGGTTATAGCAAAACAATCACTAGAGATGATATAATTGGCCTTATGGGTAAAGAGGCCAGAGTAATGCTTAATACTCTGGTACCAGAGTGGACTGACGAGATGCATGATACTCTGTTTGAAGCAGTCACAGACTCATATCAGGAATTGGTGCCTGTAATGGAGCCGATTATATACGACGGAGTGCAGGAGGGTATGAAGCTTCTTTCTAAAGAATATAAGTTATTTCTATTAAGTAACTGCGAAAAAGATGGACTGGTAAACTTTATTAATCATACCAAAATAAATCATATTATTACTGATTATATGGAGCATGGTATGAACCTGAAACCTAAGCACCATAATATGCAACTTCTTGTTGAAAAACATGGCCTTAAATCTCCTGTGTATGTTGGAGATACAGACTCTGACAGTGTTGAGTCTTCTAAAGCGGGAGTTCCTTTTGTTTATATGACGTATGGATTTGGCCATACGGATAACTTTTCTTTAAAATTCGATTCATTCAGTGATTTGGTAGAGTATTTTTTAAAACATTGCTGATAAATATAAATAAATCACATGCAATCAGCATTTATTTTAATAATCATTGCAGTATATTTTGGGGTATTGATGTTAATATCATACCTCACTAGTCGCAAAGGTTCCGGCAACGATGAGTTCTTTCGTGCCAATAAATCTTCAAAGTGGTATGTTGTAGCAGTGGCTATGATAGGAACATCAATCTCGGGGGTTACTTTTGTTTCTGTACCCGGGATGGTTCGTAACCTTGATATGACATATATGCAGATGGTATTCGGCTTTTTCTTCGGATATCTTGTAATTGCTTATGTATTATTACCCCTTTATTACAAACTAAATCTGACAACAATTTATGGTTACCTCCATCAGCGATACGGCCCTAAATCTTATAAGACGGGAGCATGGTTCTTTTTAATTTCTAAAATTGTAGGTGCTGCTGCAAGGCTATATCTAGTAGCTTTTATTTTACAGCGGCTGGTATTCGATTCGTGGGATGTTCCGTTTGTAGTTACTGTAATTGGCATAATTTTGGTAATCTGGCTTTATAGTCATAAGAGTGGAATTAAAACTATTATATGGACTGACTGGTTGCAGACAATCCTCTTTATAACTGCTCTGATACTTATAGTCTGGCAGGTTAGTATGCGTTTGAATCTTGATTTAGGTGAAATGGTAACCGCAATTAGTGAGAGCACTCATTCCAGAATATTTGTATTCGACGATTGGGCAAGTACTCAAAACTTCTTTAAGCAGTTTTTCAGCGGTATGTTTATCACTATTGTGATGACAGGGCTTGACCAGGATCAGATGCAAAAGAACCTGACTATTCGCACATTGAAAGATGCTCAAAAGAATGTTGTTTCGTATGGGTTTGCATTTGCTCCTATCAACTTTTTATTTCTTTCTCTGGGTGTACTGTTGCTGATATTTGCCGAGCAGAATGCAATAGTTTTGCCTGAAATCTCTGATGAAATATTGCCTGTTATTGCCAGTCAGCACCTGGGACCTGTTGTATTGGGTATTTTTGTGGTGGGTATAGTTGCAGCTGCTTTCTCAAGTGCAGACTCAGCACTTACAGCTCTTACAACCTCTTTTTGTGTGGATATTCTAAAAATGGAAACTGTTTCTCAGAATAAGGAGAAGGAGAAAGAAGATATCAGAACACGTCGTATTGTCCACTTAGCCATCAGTGCACTGTTTGTACTTATAATACTGCTGATAGAGGCAATAGGGTCTGATAGTATTATTAATGCAATATATAAACTGGCATCTTATACCTACGGTCCTTTACTCGGACTATATTTCTTTGGATTATACACAAAAGTTAAACCCACAGATAATTTCGTACCTTATGTTGCAATTGCAGCACCTGTAATCTGTTTTTTTGTAGAATTGTTAATGATGCACTTTTTCAATTATCGTGTTGGATATGAATTGCTGTTATTTAACGGATTAATTACAGGAATGGGTCTGTCCGCAATTTCTTTCAGGAATAAAAAAAATAAAAATATTGGGATATGATTATAAAATCTGCTGAATTTATTGTAAGTAATAGCGAACACAGTAAATGCCCTCAGGATGGCAAACCGGAATATGCATTTATCGGACGTTCAAATGTAGGAAAATCTTCTCTGATCAATATGCTAACCAATCGTAAAGGGTTGGCCATGACCTCTTCTACTCCAGGGAAAACAATGTTAATTAATCATTTTCTTATAAATGAACAATGGTATCTGGTAGATTTACCCGGTTATGGCTATGCAAGAAGAGGTAAAGAGGGACGTGAAAAAATCAGGCAGATAATTGAGAATTATGTACTTGAACGTGAGCAGCTGATAAATCTATTCGTACTTGTTGACTCCCGTCACGAACCACAAGTGATTGACCTTGAATTTATGGAATGGCTCGGAGAAAACGGTATCCCGTTTTCAATAGTTTTTACTAAAGCTGACAAGCAGGGACCTGCTCGTCTTCAGCAAAATATTGATAATTACAAAGAAAAGTTACTGGAGTCATGGGAAGAGCTGCCACCTGTTTTTATTACCTCATCAGAGAAAAAACAGGGTAGGGATGAGCTGCTGAGCTATATTGGGTCGATTAATAATAGTCTGTAAATTCAATTAATACATTAATAATTGAAAGTATTCAATATGTTATGTGGGTTATACTAAACTCAAGATAGATATTCCGATAGATACGATCTCTGAAATTTCTCAAAAACATAAAGTTAATATTTCCCTAACGTTCCGCCAACAATATCAAGCAACTCATTGGTAATGGATTCCTGACGTAGTTTGTTATATTCTCTGGTTAATTCTTCAATCAAGTTGTCAGCATTATCATTAGCAATCTGCATTGCAGTCATACGTGCTGCATGTTCAGATGTAACAGAATCGACATGTGTTGTGAAAAGTTTAACTTTAAGCACTTTAGGTATTAATTTCTCCATGATTGTCAGTCTATCAGGCTCAATAATATAGTCTGGCATAAAGTGTCTGTTTTCACTTTTCTCAACCATCCCCTCAAAATGAGATTCAACCCCGCCTTGTAGTTTAATCGGGAGAAATGTTTCCTGTAAGAGTATCTGTGTACCTTTACTTTTAAAATGATGATAAATTAATTCAACGCGGTCGATATCTTTATTCAAGAATTGCTCCATAAGATCACCGGCAACACGCTGTGCAAATTCATAAGATGGATTGACACTTACTTCAGAGTAATCGGCTGTAATTTGCAAATCCATTTTGGTTGCAGCCTTGGCTACTTTAGATCCAAAGGTATAAATATGAATATTATCCTTTCCTAACGGAAGGTATGAGTTGACTACCGACTCAAGCCTGGTTGCAATATTATCGTTAAATCTACCTGCAAGGCCTGTGTTTGAAGAAAAAGCAATAATTGCAACCCGTTTAACTGGGCGATCGTTAGTAAAAGGAGTGGTGAAATTCTCCTCCTGACCAAGAAACATGTTTAGGAGCTGGCTCAGTTTTTCTTCATAAGGATACAGGTTCTGAATGATGTTCTGTGTCTTGCGCAACTTAGCGGAAGCAACCATCATCATTGCCGTAGTAATCTTTTGTGTTGATTTAACGGACTGAAGTCTGCTTTTTATTTCTTTGAGTTGTGCCATATTTATTACAACATAGATTGAATTGTGTTGGAGGCAACACTCTCAATTATTTTGCCAATCTCATCATTCATGATTCCTTCACTCAGTGGTTTCAGTACATCCTCATTATGGGTTAACTCTAATGATGTTAGAAATTCTTTCTCGAATTCGTGAATCCTGTCTAAAGGGATTTCCTTGAGAAGACCGTGAGTACCACAATAAAGAACGGCAATCTGTTTTTCTACGCTTACCGGACTGTGCACAGGCTGTATCAGCAGCTGTTCGTTCTTCTGTCCTTTATCAATTGCCATCGCTGTCACAGGGTCCATATCACCTCCAAATTTAGAAAATGCAGCCAGCTCCTGATATTGTGCCTGATCAATTTTTAATGAACCGGCAACCTTTTTCATCGCTTTTATCTGCGCATTTCCACCTACACGGGAAACTGAAATTCCCACATTTATGGCAGGTCGTATTCCCTTATTATAGAGATCGGCCTCTAAGAAGATCTGTCCGTCTGTAATTGATATAACATTTGTAGGGATATAAGCTGACACGTCACCTGCCTGTGTTTCAATTATTGGTAACGCAGTCAGTGAACCTCCTCCCTTTACTTTACCAGCAAGACTTTCCGGCAAATCATTCATATTTGTTGCCACTTCTTCCTGATCAATAATATTAGCTGCTCTTTCGAGCAGTCGTGAGTGCAGATAGAATATATCACCCGGGTATGCCTCACGTCCCGAAGGTCTTCTAAGTATTAGTGATACCTCGCGATACGCAACAGCTTGTTTAGATAAATCGTCATATACAACAAGTGCATTTCTTCCTGTGTCACGAAAAAACTCACCTACCGCAGCTCCTGCAAAGGGTGCTATATAACGCATTGCTGCTGAATCAGACCCACTTGCTGATATAATGGTAGTGTAATCCATTGCACCGTGATCTGTAAGAGTCTTTAATATTGAAGCAACTGATGAACCCTTTTGTCCAATAGCAACATAAATACAATAGACAGGGTCACCCTGTTCGAAATTCTTTCTCTGGTTAAGGATAGTGTCTATGGCAATACTTGTTTTCCCTGTCTGCCGATCACCTATAATCAGTTCTCTTTGTCCACGACCAATAGGAATCATAGCGTCAACAGACTTTAAACCTGTTTGCAGTGGTGTATCTACAGGCTGACGGAATACTACACCCGGTGCTCTTCTTTCAAGGGGCATTTCAAAAACTTCTCCCTTAATAGGACCTTTCCCATCAATTGGTTCGCCCAAAGGTGATATAACACGACCAAGCATTCCTTCACCCACAAAAATAGATGCAACGCGACCAGTCCTTTTGACGGTGAAACCTTCTTTTACATCACTTGAAGTTCCAAGCAGAATAGCACCTACACTGTCTTCCTCCAAGTTCATAACAATAGCCTGCATGCCATTATCGAACTCAAGCAACTCGTTTGATTCAGCATTGCGAAGTCCAAAAATACGAACTACACCATCGCTTACACTTATGACTGTTCCTGTTTCATCAAACTTCACATCTGTATCCAGTCCCTCAAGCTGCATCCTGAGTATCTCAGAAACTTCACTAACCTTTATTGAATTATTTGCCATTATTTCTCTTTTTCACTAATATCTATTTCAAAGCATTTTCTGCATCTTGTCTCTTTATTTTGCTTTTTATTCGGGTCAACTCACCCGATACACTAGCATCCCACCGTAAATCATTTAAATGTAATACAAATCCTCCAATTATATCAGGATCAACCACTGGCTCTATTTCGAGCTTTTCTCCAACCAAATCACTAATGCGAGAAATAAATCTATCCTTATTTTCCTTGTTTACAGGAACTGCTGTAATAAGTTTACCGTATTGTATATTAAATTTGTATCTGTAAAGCTCAATATAACGAAGTGCAATAAACAGAATAACCTCTTCTCTTTCATTCTTTAATATGAGGTCGACCATCTTATCCAATGATGAGGGTACATTGCCTCCTATAGATGTAAAAAGAATTTGCTTTTTGTCCTTACGTGATATTGCAGAATTTGCAAGTGCTATACGTAGCTGAGGTACTTGTAAATAAACTTCCGACAGGGTTTTCATTCTACCATATACCTCCTTCTCCTGGCCTGATTCAATTGCAAAATCAAGTAGTGCAGAAGCGTAACGTGTTGAAATTAGTCCTGTATTCATAAAACTTAGGATTTAGATATCTCAATTTCGTCAAGCAGACGATCTATCATGTTCATCTGTTCTTTATCATTACCCAGCTTTTCTCTCAGGATCTTTTCAGTAAGATTCACAGACATGATTGTTACTTCACTTCTGATTGACCTGAGAACCTGATCTTTCTCTGCATTTATTTGCTTACGTGCCTCAGCGATCATCTTTTCTGTTTCCTGACTAGCCTTTAGTTGCGCTTCTTGAAGAATTTCCTCCTTAATTCTGGCAGTTTCTTTCAATATAGCATTCTGCTCTCTGTGTGCTTCAGCCAAAATCCTGGCCCCGGTCTCTTTTACCTTTGCCAGTTCTTCGTTTGCTTCCCGTGCTGATTTAAGTGATCCTTCGATATAGTTGGTCCTCTTATCCACTGCTTTAATTATCGCAGGAAAAGCAAATTTTGCCAGAATAAGAAGCACTATTCCGAAAGATATGGACATCCAAAAGACTAATCCGGGATCTGGAGTTAAAAGCGACATATTTTAGTTTTTAAAGAATAAAACCGCAAACTACAATTGCAAATAGTGCTACACCCTCTATAAGTGCTGCTGAGATAATCATCGTTGTACGGATATCCGAACCTGCTTCAGGCTGACGGGCAATACCTTCTACTGCTGCTTTACCTATTTGCCCGATTCCTATTGCAGCACCAATAACTGCTATTGCTACACCGATTGCGGCACCTAAGTTACCTATCCCGCTTGTTGCTTGTAATAACACTGATAATAATTCCATAATTTAAATTTATATTAATACTGATTTATATTTCTTTTTTTATCTCTAAATGGTTGACTGGCTCTGTTAACTTCTCTAAAGCCAACTCTTTTTTGTCGTTCTTCGGCTCTTCTTCTCTTGCTAAACCGATAAATACTGAGGAGAGTAATGTAAATACATAGGCCTGGATAAAAGCAACCAGCAACTCAACAAAATCAATGAAAACTGTAAAAATAACTGATACTACAGACATTGATGCATTAATTGCTGATCCTAGGCTAACTGTAACAAATACCAGAGAAGTCAAACCAAGTACTATAGCATGTCCTGCCATTATATTTGCAAATAGACGAATCATCAACGCAAACGGTTTTGTAAGTGTTCCAACTAATTCAATGATTTGCATTAATGGAAAAGGGACTTTTAGCCATACCGGGGTGTCAGGCCAAAGTATGTCTTTATAATACTTCTTTGATCCAGTTAGATTGATCACTAGAAAAGTACCTATAGCCAACACCAGAGTCACTGAAATATTACCGGTTACGTTTGCACCTCCTGGAAATAGGGGAAACAAACCCAACAGGTTGTTGAAGAAAATAAAGAAAAACAGAGTAAGCAAATATGGTGAGTATCGTTTGTAATCTTCTCCAATTGCAGGTTTAATAACTTCATCCACAATCATAAATATAAACATCTCCATAATTCCGGCAAAACCTTTCTTAGGCTTCAACGGATCTCTTTTAATAGATTGTGAGACCCCTAAAATTATGAGTATCAGTATCAATGAACTAAGTAGCAGGGATGCAGCATTCTTGGTGATAGAGAGGTCAAAAGGACGTACTTCTTCTCCAGAAGATGATGTTTCAACTATTTTTCCCTTATATTTACCTTCAGTAGCAATCCCAAATCCTTTATAGTTGTTATCATTGTTGTGCAGTTTAGAGGAAAGGAATATGTTCCATCCGGAGGTCTTACTGTATAGTATTACGGGAAGATGAATTGTAACACTATTCTTTTTGGTGTTGAACAGGTGCCATTCATAAGAATCGGCAAGATGTTCAAGTATAAGCTCTTTTACATTCAATTCTTCCTCTACAGTCGTTTTACTGACGTTTAAATCTTGGTTTTCACCTCCCGTAGCATAGTTTGCTATGGAAAAAGTAAATAAAACAATCAAAAATAATACCTGCCTCATAAATCTATACGCTCGTGGTCATTTGGATGTTTGTTCTCTTCTTTCATATTTTTGATATACTTTTCCATTCTCAGGTATATATATGTTTCCCATATAAGAGAGATTAGGTAGAATATAATAAAAAGCGTTGCGAAGTTTCTTATACTTGGCTGGTGAATAAGCCAATACAAAAAAATAATAGCAAATGAAGTAAATATTTTGATAACCCTCATTATCATATAAAGATTCACTAAATGAGCAGGGTTTTCCAGAGGAGTTCGCCTAAAACGCAATATGAAAATCACCCCCATAAAGTAAAAAAATAATGGAATGACGAAATAGCCTTTAACCATCATTTCAGGAAAGAATAGTTTAAGTACAATCCACATTCCTACACCTGCTGTAAGAATCATGATTGTATGAAATATAAAAAAATATTTCGTTAATCTATTCATTCTATTTTATTTTATTTTTTTCTTTATAGGGTCGATACAAACAGAAATATTATTATTGCTTACCTCCACAAAGCCGTCAGTTATTTCCATCTCTTTAATATGGCCTTCAGTTGTGAATATAAGCATACCTTTTGTCAATAATGATATAAGTGGAGCATGATTGTTTAATATCTGGAACGGACCCATATAACCGGGTAAAGTAACGGAATCCACTTCACCTTTGAAATAACTCTTTTCAGGACTTATGATTTCCAGTTTCATAACAAATCAACTCTTTATAAATTATCCTTTAATACTTTGCTCAATCAGCTGGTTTCCCTTTTCAATTGCCTCTTCAATTGTACCTACATTCATAAATGCTGCTTCAGGGTATTTATCCGTTTCACCGTCTAAAATCATCTGAAACCCTTTGATTGTATCTTTAATCGGCACCATCACTCCCGGCTGCCCTGTATATTGTTCTGCCATAAAAAAGGGTTGTGAAAGAAAACGCTGTACTTTACGGGCACGGTTTACTGTCAGCCTGTCTTCATCAGATAGTTCTTCCATCCCAAGTATAGATATTATATCCTGTAACTCCTTGTAACGCTGCAATATCTGTTTTACGCGCATTGCCGTATTATAATGATCTTCACCAACAATTGATGGTTCCAGAATGCGAGATGATGATTCAAGGGGATCAACTGCCGGATATATTCCCAATGATGCTATCTTTCTGCTAAGTACGGTTGATGCGTCCAAGTAACTGAATGTTGTTGCAGGGGCCGGGTCTGTAAGGTCATCTGCCGGTACGTAAACCGCCTGTACAGATGTTATAGAACCATATTTTGTAGAAGCAATTCTTTCCTGAAGTGTACCCATCTCTGATGCCAGTGTAGGCTGATAACCTACAGCTGATGGCATTCGTCCTAAAAGTGCGGATACCTCTGAACCGGCCTGAACAAAACGGAAAATGTTGTCGATAAATAGTAGAGTGTCACTGCCTTCTCCTCCGCTGTCGCGAAATGACTCTGCAACTGCGAGACCGGTTAGTGCAACGGATGCTCGCGCACCGGGAGGTTCATTCATCTGACCGAAAACAAGCGTTGTCTGAGATTCTTTGAGTTTTTCGTAATCAATCTTACTTAAATCCCATTTGCCTTCATCCATGCCTTTCTTAAACTCCTTGCCATATTTAATTACTCCGGATTCTATCATCTCACGTAAAAGGTCGTTTCCCTCACGGGTACGTTCACCTACTCCGGCAAAGACTGAATATCCCTTGTGTCCTTTAGCAATATTATTGATGAGTTCCATTATGATTACCGTCTTCCCTACACCTGCTCCACCAAAAAGACCAATCTTGCCTCCTTTTAAATAGGGTTGTAGTAGGTCAATCACTTTTATACCAGTGTGAAGTATTTCTTCTGTGGTGGTCAGGTCTTCAAACTTGGGAGCTTCACGATGTATAGGATACTGATTGTCTCTGCTGAGTTTAGATAGGCCATCAATTGGTCTTCCCACAACGTTAAGCAAGCGACCTTTAATCTGTTCGCCAACGGGTACACTTATAGGGCGTCCTAATGCTTTTACCTGGAGACCGCGACTCAAACCGTCTGTTGACTCCATTGCTACAGTACGAACAATATTTTCTCCAATGTGTTGCTGAACCTCAAGGAATACTTCTTGCCCGGCATTACGCTTGACATATAGTGCATCATTAATAGCGGGTAGCTTGATTTCTTCTGAATCTGATAACTCAAAACGCACATCAACAACAGGACCTATAATTTGGGAAATTTTCCCCATTAAAACCTGCATAGTAAATAGTAATGATTTTTAATGTCAGCTGATTCTGACTTTCACAAAGGTACTAAATTTATTGAAGAAAAAAAAGAAAAATATTATGAGCCACAAGCGAGGATCGAACTCGCGACCTACGCGTTACGAATGCGTTACTCTACCTACTGAGCTATTGTGGCAAATATGTCGGGCAGCTAAATTGCTGCCCGATATATTTTTTAAAGAATTAATCATGCTACGGTTTAAGCAGTAATTCCTTCTTTCTTATTTTTATTTGTCATTATCTTATATGCAACCGGTGCAGCTACGAATAAGCTGGTTACAGTACCTACAACCACACCAATAAACATTGCAAATACAAAGCTTCTCACAGCGTCTCCGCCAAGGAAGAGAATAACAATGATCACAAGAACTGTACTTAGACCAGTATTGATAGTACGTGCCAGGGTTGCATTCATCGAGTCGTTAAACAGCTCTCTCAACCCTCGTTTCGGATATAGATGCATATATTCACGTACACGGTCAAATACCACCACCTTGTCGTTAATAGAATAACCGACAATGGTAAGTATCGCGGCAACAAACGTCTGGTCCATCTCCATCGAGAATGGCATCACTCTCCAAAGAAGTGAATAAAGACCTATAACTGAAAATGCGTCAATTGCAAGTGCAGCAACAGTACCCATCGAGAATCCCCAGTTGTTAAAGCGGAACATAATATATAGTCCCATACAGATTAATGCTATCAGCAGCGATAGAAACGCGTTGTTAAGCATGTCTTCTGCTATACTTGGTCCCACTTTCTGAGAGCTCATTATGTGGTCGTCAACGCTCATGCCCGGGGTCATAAATTCTGCCATTCCTTCACCCAGCAGATCACGGAGTTCTCGTTCAACATTTGTACCATCTTCTTCAATCATATAGTTTGTTGAGATCCTTACTTGGTTACTGGATCCGATAGTAATCACACGAACTGATTCTCCAAAGTAGGGTACCAGAGCATCTTCCACATCCTGCGTATTTACAGGCTGTTCGAAGCGAACAATATAGTTACGTCCACCTGTGAAGTCGATGCCTGCATTTAAACCTAATGTGAATAATGATGCTATACTTACAACTACAAATATTGCGATTCCTATAAGTATTTTCTTACTGTTTTTAAGGAAATCAAAACTGTATTCTCCATAAATTGCTCTTGAGAATGGTGTTTGAAATGTAAGATTCTGCCATTTCCCTTTTGACAGGCGGTTTTCATAAACAATACGTGTTAAGAAAACAGCTGTAAGGAATGATGCGGCAATACCAATAATCAGTGTTACGGCAAATCCTCTGATTGCTCCCACACCGAATATCGCAAGAATAATACCTGTAATAATGGTTGTTAAGTTAGAGTCGAAAATTGCAGAGAATGCATTCTTATATCCATCTTCCAAAGCACGACGCAATGTTTTACCCGCGGCAAGCTCTTCCTTGATACGCTCATTGATAAGTACGTTAGCGTCAACCGCCATGGCGAGAGACAGAATCATACCCGCGATACCCGGTAATGTTAGTACTGCCTGGAATGCTGCGAGAACACCTAAAGTAAAGAAGAAGTTTAGCAGAAGCGCAACATTAATAACTGTACCCGGAATAAATCCGTAAAGCACCATAGTAAAAATAAATAGAACTACCAATGCTATTATAAACGAAATTAACCCATCTTGAATTGCTTCTTGTCCTAAAGAAGGACCAACCACATCTTCCTGAACAATACGAATACCGGCTTGCATCTTACCTGATTTCAGTACGTTCTCGAGGTCTTGTGCTTCCTGTGGTGAGAAATCTCCCGAAATAGAAGAACGGCCTCCTTCAATGCGGTCGTTTACTCTGGGTGCTGAATATACATATCCGTCAAGCACAATAGCGATTGAATTACCAATCTCTGATCCTGTAATTGTAGCCCAGCGACTTGCGCCTGCTGAGTTCATCGACATACTTACTTCCCAAGCAGATCCTTGCTGTCCCTGGTCGGCTTTTGCATTGGTAACCACATCACCTGTCAGTGCGGGTCCACGGCTGCTTCCATCACCTTTAAGTGCAAACAGCTGGAAATATGTTTCATGCTGATCTACAGGTTTGAATCCCCATTTAAAATTAACATCAGCAGGGAATAAAGATTTATATCGCTGAAGAAGGAAGTTAACTGATGCTGTATCAAGTTTTGAAACTGTACCAAGAACAGGGCCTGAAGCTCCGCTCATTGCGAAGTATGGTTCACTGAAATACTCAACAAAACTTCTGTCTATAATTATTTTCTTTTCTTCCTCAAAGTCAACAGATTCTAAATTAACCAGACTATCTTCGGCATCTGTCAAACCTTCTACAGATTCTACTTCTTCCAATAGTGAGTCAGTTGGTTCTACTGCTGAGCTAGTTCTCATTGCTAAAGCATACTCACTTGACCTGGAATTTAATTCGTTGAAGTAAATTCCCAATTCACTTACGTTATAAGTCTTCCAGAATTCTAGATTGGCGCTACCTTGTAGAAGGTTACGCACACGTTCAGGTTCTGTAATACCCGGTAGCTCCACAAGAATACGCTCTGCACGGTCCAGACGCTGAATGTTAGGTGCAACAACACCAAAGCGGTCAATACGAGTAGCAAGAACGTTAAATGAGTTATCAGCAACACTCGACAGCTCTTCTCTCAGTACAGATATTACTTGATCGTTTGTGGCAGTAGGACTAACCCTGTCAGCCATTGTGATGCTGTAGATGTTTGCCAGTCTGCCTTCCGGGTTTATCTCTTCATAATTTTGCTGGAAAAGCGAGATAAAGTCTGAAGAGCTACCCCGGCGATTCTGATTTACTGCTTCTCTTAATGCCTGATTAAATTGGGGGTCATCGGTATTAGCGAGTGATTGTAGCACTTCTGCAGCATTTATCTCCAGAACTACGTTCATACCACCTTTCAGGTCAAGTCCTAAACCGATTTCTTTCTCCCGGATCTGGTTTAAAGTGTAGTTGAGATATACTTTCTCGGTTGATAGTGAATCAAGATAATGATTCTTCAGGGCTAAGTCTCCATTTGCGTATTGATCCGCTTTCTTATTGTATTGTCTCCCAACTACTGTGAATGAGAGATAAAACAAACAGATAGCTGTCAGGATAATACTGAAGACTTTAATGAATCCTTTGTTTTGCATTTCAATATTACTTTTGTTACAATTTATTATTCTTTAGGCAATTAACTCGATTTAAATGTAAAAACAGAGGCATCGGCAATGCCTCTTGGTTTTAAGCGTGCAAATATACGTTTTTTTTATCTTTTTAAGAACAATATCACCGGATTATTTTATTTAAAACGATCCGGTGATATATTAAAGTTAGGGTATTATTTATTAATCTATAAATCCTCTGTTCTGTAAAAGATATTTTGGATTAGGTTCTGCACCGCGGAATTTTTTATAAAGAGTCATCGGGTCATCTGAGTTACCTTTAGACAAAATATTATCACGGAACAATTTTGCTGTCGCTTTATCGAATACACCATTCTCTGCAAATGCCTGGAATGCATCAGCGTCAAGCACTTCAGCCCATAAGTATGCATAGTAACCGGCAGAGTAGCCACCACTGAATATATGAGAAAAATATGTACTGCGATAACGTGGTATTATCTCGTCGATAAG
>DHCC01000032.1:59433-69422 GCA_002398875.1 Bacteroidales bacterium UBA4912
GCAGTGTTTATTTTCTCTATCAACTCATCAGGTATAACTTCGCCTGTTTCGTAATGTTTAGCATAAAGCTTGATAACTTCTGGATGAAATGCCCAATGTTCCATTATTTGAGAGGGAAGTTCCACGAAATCACGTGAAACGCTTGTGCCGGAAACACCAGAGTAGTTAACGTCAGAAAGCATTCCATGAAGTGCATGTCCGAATTCATGGAAAAGTGTTTCTACTTCATCAAGGGTTAGGAGTGATGGTGTGTTGTCAGTTGGACTTGTAAAATTGCCCACATTATAAATAATAGGACGAATATTTTCACCGTCAAGCACCTGCTGACCTCTGAAGCTACTCATCCAGGCACCTGCATTTTTACTTTCACGCGGGAAATAGTCGGTATAAAATACTGCCAGATGCGAACCGTCTTCATCAAGCACTTCATAAGCTTCAACTTCAGGGTGATAGATGTCTACGTTGTCAAGCTTTCTGAAGCTTAAACCAAACAAACGGTTTGCAACTTCAAAAACACCTTCACGAACGTTTTCCATTTTAAAATATGGTTTAGTTTCTTCCTCATTTAGATTATATTTCTGTTCACGAAGCTTTTCAGTATAATACCACCAGTCCCAAGACTGAAGTTTAAAATCACCACCTTCAGCATCAATCAGTTTCTGAAGCTCTGCAGCCTCTTTTTTAGCCTGAGGCAGGGCATAGTCCCAAATTTCGTTAAGCAGGGCATACACATTGTCAGGTGTTTTAGCCATATTCTCATCAAGGATATAATGAGCATGTGACTCATATCCAAGCAGGTTAGCTTTTTCAATCCTCAGGTTTACAATATCGTTGATAATAGCCTTATTATCATTTTCGTTATCATTATCTCCACGTGTGTACATTGCTTTGTAAAGCTTCTCACGCAAATCGCGATTGTCAGCATATTGAAGGAATGGAAGCCAGCTCGGTTTCTGAAGTCCGAATACCCACTTACCATCTTCACCTGCTGCTTTTGCTGCACTGGCTGCTGTTGAAACTACTGCTTCAGGCAGTCCTGCCAGATCCTCTTTATTGTCGATCACCAGCTTATAACCGTTAGTCTCATTAAGCAGATTATTTCCATACTTCAGGGAAAGACCCGATAAGTCTTTATTTATCTCGCGCAACCTTGCCTTATCAACCTCGCTTAGCATGATACCTGAGCGAACAAAACTCTTGTAATACTCGTCGAGTAAACGATACTGCTCTGTTGTAAGGTTCATACCTGTCGTATCATCATGAATTGTTTTGATACGGGCAAACAATTTCTCGTTAAGATAGATATTGTCACTATGTTCCGACAATATTGGTGACAGTTCTTCTGCCAATGCTCTCATTTCGTCATTAGTATTCGCACTTCTCAATCCGTAGAATACACGTGACACACGAGATAGAGTTCTACCACTGTTGTCAAGAGCTTCAACTGTGTTCTCAAATGTAGGCGCCTCAGTGTTATTAATAATTGCAGCAACCTCTTCGATTTGCTGTTCCATACCAGCCATAAATGCAGGTTTGTAATCGTCAAAAGTTATTTGATCAAATGGCGGAGTGCCAAACGGAGTGTCGAATTCGGTCATGAAAATGCTTCCATTTTCAACCGATGCCCGCTCTTTCTGCTGCGTATTGCAAGCTATTAATGTCATAGATGCGAATAGAATTAAAAATACTTTTTTCATTAAATTATAAATTTGTTACTTATTATCTTAGTTAACTTGCAAAGATAAACAATTTTTTTAGAAACCGTAGGCGGCTTTTCGCATTTCCTGTTTAGATAGAAATGGTTTTTGGGGGTTAAGATATCTTTCTAAAAATTTATGTATCGAGTACCTGATATCAGTTGCTTCTTTTGTATCTATTCTGTCAAATCCGTGTCCTCCCGAAGCATTTTGAAATATCTTATATTCGAATTTTTTATCATATATTTTTAGTGTTTCAATCATAAGTTTCACCTCTTCCACATATACATCATTATCATTTGTGTTGGTATATATAAGCAATGGTTTATTAAGATTTTTAGCATAATATGTTGGAGAGCGACGAATATATTCTTTCGGGTTTTCCTCTATCGACTCTCCAATATGGTATGGGGCCGTAAAATAATCTTTATAGCTTTTGTCATGTGATGCAAGCCGATTTTCAAGATCACTTACAGGCACTCCCGCAAAAGCACACTGGTATTTATCCCCATATTGCAGAATTTGCATAAGTGAAATCATTCCACCGTGACTCCATCCGACAACTCCAACTCTTGTAGAGTCAACTATATCGTAGTTCTCTATCATGTAATTTCTGCTTTCCAAAACATCATCATTTTCCCTGCCTCCATAATCTATATTTTCATAAGTGGTTTTTCCGTAACCTGTACTACCGCGATATTCTGCAGAAACCACAATATAACCCTGCGAAATAAATTCACGTACAATATGATAATAGTAGGTTGAGAAGTTTGCATGTATACCACTGTGGGGGAGTACTATAAGAGGATATTTATTGTGCCGGTTGATATCTTTTGGGATAAAAATATAGGTGTAAAACTGAAGTTTATTGTCTGTGAATCTATCGTCCGGATCTTTTGGTTTCCAGCGGGGAGTACTGGTTAATCTTACCTTATCGATAAATGCAACATCTCCCAGTCTTTCAAACCAGAGCATATCATCTATCTGTTTCTCAAGGATATCAAAGCGGTGCTGATAGTCATCAACAGTTTCCAGCAGCTCTTCAAATTTACCTGATTCAAATGTTTCTGTCAAATCAGTAATTAAATTATTTTCAGTCTTTTTCAGAGAATCTGTGTAAATATCAGCTGGTTGAGCAGTCAGCGGTAAACAAAAGGGAATAAGTAAAATTATTGTCAAAAGATTTTTTCTCATGGTGTGTATTTTTTTTGTTAACGGAAGTTAGTTTAAAAGTTTTCACAAATATATAAATCAATAACAGCTTATGCAAAAAAACATATATGATATATTTGAAAATCAGTAAGCTTAAGTCCGTTCACAATATATAACTAAAAATATTAGTTTAAAAAACTAATAAATATAGTTGATAAACTAAATGTTTTAGTTATATTTGCATCGTAATTATTCCGGGCTATGGAATAATATATCTGAAAGATTGAATTAATATGAATATAATTAATGAATTAACAGCAAAAGAAGAAGAGGTAATGCAATACTTCTGGGAGAACGGACCCATGTTTGTAAAACAACTGGTAGAAAAATACCCCGATCCAAAGCCTCACTTTAATACTCTCTCAACCTATGTGCGCTCGCTTGAAGAAAAAGGTTATCTGTCGCATAACGTTTTTGGCACAACATACAGATATTTCGCAATTATAAAAGAAGAGGATTACAGTAAAAGTAATCTCAAAAGTGTAGTCAGAAAGTACTTCGATAACTCCTATCTGAATGTTGTCTCATCTCTTATTAAAGATGAAAATATTTCTGTGGAGGAGGTGCGCCGACTTCTTGACGAAGTTGAAAAATCTCACGGAGCTCCAAAAAACAACTCAAAAAAATAACTTTAAACAACTACTAGTATGGAATCATTTCTATATTATCTACTTCGAACATCAATAATAATGGCGTTGTTTTATGGTTTTTATAAACTATTTTTCGGTAAAAACACTTTCCATAATGCCAATCGTTTTTTACTGTTGTCAATCCTGTTATTAAGCGCAATACTTCCGCTTTTTCATTTTAATCTTCTGCCATCTATAGCAGAACCGTCAGCAGTAGCACCAATTAGTGATTTAGCTTATATCCCGAATACCGGTGACATCACAGATCAGCAACTTGTTTTTGCAATTCCATGGATTCAGATTCTCATTTTTATATATCTAACTGGTTTTGTGTTTTCTTTTTTTCGCTATCTGACAGGATTAAATCAGATAAGAAAAATAGTTTGCAGTTCTGAGTGGCAATCAATGTCCGATGGCATAACTCTGTGTGTAACAAATTGTGAAGTGTCACCATTCAGCTGGTTAAGCTATATTGTTATTTCACGAAAAGATTATTCTGCCGACATGAACGGAGCAATAATTCATCATGAAAAAGCTCATATCCAAAAGAATCATTCATCAGATATGATTTTGTCTGATTTCTTCACCTGTCTGTTCTGGTTCAACCCCTTTTCGTGGTTGCTGAGGCGTGAGATTCAGTCGGTTCACGAATACCAGGCTGATGAAGAAGTACTAAAGAATGGCATAGATACAAAGCAATATCAATTATTATTAATACGCAAAAGCGTTGGGGAATATAAATTTGCTCTGGCAAACAATTTCCGTCAGCGCGACTTGCACAAACGAATTACTATGATGATTAAAACAAAAACAAACAAAAAAATGAAGTGGGCTTACACAGCTGCTTTCCCTGTACTTTTGATGGCTATGATTGCACTTTCTATACCAGAATTAAAAGCACAAATAATAGAACAGGATCCTAACGAACCTGTTACTGTGATAGGTTATGGTTCCAAGGACTCATTAAATAAAGCAGATGAGACAAGTATACAAACTACAGGAACCGTAGAGGGTCAGCCTCTTTATATTTGGGATGATGTTAAATTATTACCCGAAGAGGTAAAAAGGATCAATCCCGATGATATTGAATCAGTCAATGTATTAAAAAGTGAAACAGCAATAGAAATATATGGTGATGAAGGTAAAAATGGTGTAATTATTATGACATCAAAAAATGCTCCACCCAAATTTCTTGAAAATAATCCGTTGATAATTGTTGACGATGAAATAATGCCCCTGGATTTTGATATAAACAGTATAGATCCCAGCGAAATTAAAAGTATTGAAGTTTTAAAAAGTGGATCAGTAATGGAGGCCTATGGAGAAAAAGGCAATAATGGGGTGGTAATTATTAACAAAAAATAGCTATAATAAATTTTTTGTATTTTATTTTAAAGCGTTATCCACTGCATAAATGAAATCAGCAGATAACGCTTTAAATTAATAATCAATATCCGGGGTTTTGTGGAAATTCAGCACCTATATTAAGGTCAATTTGAGTTTGAGGAATTGGTAGCAGAACGTGGTGATTAGCAATATTTAACCCTGGGTATATGGGGTTGTTGTTATATTTTCTAATTCTTTCTACAAACTTACCGGTACGTCGTAAAGTGATTTGTCTTTGTTCTTCCCCCCAAAGTTCTCTAGCTCGTTCATCCAGTACAAAGTCGATAGTTGCATCAGCAGCTGCAATTGGTTTTGCATTAGAACGTATTCTTACAGCATTAATATCATCTGCCGCTTTATCCTTTTGATTTAAATTGACATAGGCTTCAGCCCTTAACAAATAAGTTTCAGCCAGACGTAGTGCATACCAGTCTTTATGATTGTAGCCATTGCCAGATCTATCAGGATTAGTAAAATGGTTCAAAGGATCTGCAAATTTCATAAAATAAGGGAAAATATATTGGCAAGTGTCTCTCATTGAATCTCTTCCTGAATTAGGAGGATATAGACTAAAATCAACTTTTTGTTTATAATATATCGATGCTGGATTATCCCAATAAAAATCACGTTTTATTTGATGTTTGGCATTTCTGAAGTCGTTATTCCAATCATCTTTCCAGATTATATTAGTTGCAAACCAGGTAGGTCTGATCCATGCAACCGGGCGACTAAGTGAATCAGAATATCCGGTGTATTTACCATTGTATAATTCACCTAAAAATGCTTTCTTCCCATCGGGTGTATTTCCCATCCTGAAATAGGCAGGTCCAACTGCTCTTTCACCAGGGAAGCTAGATCCACCTTCAACGAGTGGTTCGTATTGTACTACCCAAATTGCTTCTTTATTTTCTGGAAGATTATGATTACCAAAAGCATGTAAATCAAGATAAACATCACCACTTCCAAAAACATCAACAGTGTTTCCAAAGCGTTCTGTCATAAGTTTATATCCGTAGTCATTTATTACATGATTAGCAGCATCTACCGCCTCTTGATTTTTACCTTGAGACAAATAAGCTTCTGCTAAAAAATGCCACGCTGCGCCTTGCGTAATTCTTCCCGGATCTTCTTCTTTACCACCAACAGGTAGCTTTGCAGAGGCAAATTTCAGATCGTTTACTATAACATCATAAACATCAGCTACAGAGGCTCTTGTAAAGTCGTCTTTGGGGGCTTTTATAGCTTCAGTAACAATAGGCACAGCACCAAATACCTGTACTAACTCCCGATACGCATAAGCTCTGAAAAACATGGCTTCAGCTTTATATGCATCTGACTGAAATTCATTTTCCCAAATTTCAGGATCAGAATTTTCAATGGCATCAATTAACACATTAGCCATTTGTATTAATTTATAGTCAACTTTCCATACATCTCGGCTTATATAATTGGTAGACGTAAAGAAGGATACAAAATCGCAAGGAAATTTTGTACTTGCAGGATCTTCTCCGTGAAAAGAAATATCTGTACTTACTCCCAATCTCCATGCAAATGTTTCCTGTTCTGTATTAGTTCCATCCATAAAAAATTCATCTCGGGTAAAGGCATGGAGTCCGGTTATCCCTTGTCTTACACCTGCTGCACTACTGTATGCATTTTTAGGAGCCAAAAAATCTAACGGCGTTTCTTCTAATATCTTATTGCTGTCACAAGATATGATAAAAGGAAAAGTCAAAGCTGCCAAAATAAATGTTCTGACTATTCTATATTTTTTTTGTTTCATATTATTATTTTTTTTGATATTATTAATGCACGTAATTATAATGATAGTCTTAAACCTACGGTCAAATTTCTCATTAAAGGAATATCACTTGTGCCTGTTTCAGGATCCCATCCTGACCATTTAGTCCAGGTGTAAAGGTTTTTGCCAGAGATAAATAATTGCAAGTCATTAATACTTAGCTGGTTTGTCAGGCTTTTATTGAATCTATACGACAAAGATAAATCTTGTAGTCTGATAAAACTTCGACTCTCATAAATTCCACTCGATTGTGCAGGAGAATTGTAGATACCGGTAGCATTATTCACACCGTTATCTGGGGTCCAGTATGGACGAACGGCTGACATGTTAATACGATACACATCGTCGGCTCTGAAAGCAGTGTTTATAACACTAGTATTGTCCATGATATAATAATTATTCCCTCCTACAATTGAATTAAGCATAAAGCTCAGGGCGAAATTTTTATATTGTAGCGTATTGTTCAAGCTAAATCTAAAGTTTGGATCTTCATATCCAATAACTTTTCTATCGTAAGTTGGTTCAATAACACCATCACCATTCTGATCGACGTATTTGAACTGACCGGGATACCAGCCATTAAGTGTCTTTCCGGCATATAGTTCTTCTTCTGTCCATAGACCTCCTGCCATTTCGTAGTCGTATTGTGCGCTTATTGATTCGCCAACAAACCACTCATTACCAATATCATTGTCATCTTTACCTCCATAAAGTTTTGTAATTTTATTTCTATTTAAACTGAAAGTAAAGTTTGAAGTCCAGGTGAAGTCAGGTAGTTTAATATTATTGGTATTCAACATTAATTCAATACCTTTATTATTAATGCTACCCATATTTATAAAAACATTGTTATATCCGGTTGATGCAGGTAAAGCTCTTTGTACAAGAACATCAGTGGTATTTGCATTATAAACTTCTAAAGAACCGGAAATATTCTGATTTAAGAAAGCAAAATCGACACCAATATTAAGCGATGCAGTTTTTTCCCATTTCAAATCCTCGTTACCTAAAGCATCTCCGGGATAAACACCAATATTAGTTTCAGAGCCATAAACATACGACATTGTCGACATTGTAAGGAAAGTCTTATATCGTCCAAGTCCTTGATTACCATTCACACCATACGATGCACGAAGTTTTATATAAGGGAAATTTTCACTGACAAAATCCTCTTCAGAGAGTGCCCAGGCTACAGAAAGTGAAGGGAAGTTGGCAAATTTATTATTCGCTCCGAATCCAGAGTAACCATCTCGCCTAATAGTACCGGTAAGAAAGTATCTGTTAATATAGGAATAAGCAACTCTACCCATGTAAGATATTCCATCCTCTTCCCAAGTACCACCATTCTCCGTGTTTGATACCGTATAGTTAGTTCCCAGGCCCAGACCATTATAACCCAGTGCTTGATTCTCAAAACCTTCAGCCTCAAGACGAGAGGTGTTTTGTGCTGAGTGCTCGAGACTGTAAAGGAATGTTGCATTAATGTTGTGACCGTTAAAATCACGCAAGTAAGTAAGAATATTATTTTGAATCCAACTGTTGTTGTAAATATGATCTTTACGTCCCCTGCCATTATTCGATGTACCATCAGGGTGATCGGTACCCCAAAAAGAAAAGTTATTTCTAATGTCAAGAGTGTTTGAGTAATTAATCTCTAGATTCAATCCGGTTATCCAAGGAAACTTTATTTTAGCATTGCCCACCATAAACAGATTATGCCGGAGGTCCTGGTTATCTGCATTAAGATAAACCAGTGGGTATTCCATATATGATTCTCCTGTTAAGAACATAACCTGATCAGGTTGTCCTATATTATTATTTGCAAGTGGACTTGCTCTTCTTGCATAGTACAAATCGGCAGGTTCTCCTGAATAGTCGCGATAAGTATATGCTACATTTGCATTCACTGTTAGCCAATCGGTAATTGCACTTTCTACATTTGTGCGCACAGTAACTCTCTCAAACTGATCATTTATAAGTACACCCTTTTCGTTTGCATAAGAACCGGAAACATAATAATTAGTCAATTTTGTTCCACCCGAGTAGCTCAGGTTGTAATTTTGAATTGGAGCTGTTCGAAGAACTTCGTCAACCCAATCAATTTCATTACCGGCAAGATAGTTGTCTTTCTCTTCTTGCGTGCGTAATGTTAACGCAACAATATTTCTATCAGTCACGTCTGGTCTTTGGGGTTTCCCTGCATGACTTGTTGGGTTTGTTCTATACCAATTATATAGCTCTTGCTGATAATAATAATCAGTAAGTCTTACAGCATATTGTTCGGCGTTCATTACTTTCATCGGATTATTAGTAATGGCTTGAAAACCGTAATACATATTAAAGTTAATTACAGGCTTTTCACTGGTACCTGTTTTTGTAGTAATCAAAACTACGCCGTTTGCCGATCTTGAACCATATACTGCAGCCGAACTGGCATCTTTTAAAATGTCAATTGACTCAACATCACTTACATTGATGTTAGCAATATCACCATTATAAATAATTCCATCAAGCACAATCAATGGCATTGATGATGCAGATAGAGTGTTTTGTCCCCTAATAGAAAAGTCCGGCTCTTCTCCGGCACCGCCGGTTTGTTGAACATTTATACCTGCAGAAGCTCCTGATAAGGCTTGCAGGACATTCAGATTTGACTGAAGTGATTTATCTTCCATAGATACTCTGGCAACAGCTCCTGTTAAATCACTTTTTCTCATTGTTCCGTAACCGACAGCAACAATTTCTTCCAATCCAATGGAGTCCTCGCCAAGTGCTACATCTATTATTGATTGATTCATTACAGATATTTCCTTTGTTTGCATACCCACAAAAGAAAATTGCAATATGTCTTCTTCGGAAACATCTGTAATTGTATAATTTCCATCTGCATCTGTGATTGTTCCTCTTGTGGTTCCCTTGATTAAAACAGTGACACCGGGCAATGACTCACCATAAGAATCATTTACTCTTCCACTAATAGTTTTTCCTTGTTGAGTTACTACCTCTATTTCTAATAAACTTTCTTTTGAGTTTGCTTCAGATACGGAAATAAAAGCTGAAACAAACAATAGAATAAAAACTGATTTAATAATCATCGAATAATAACTAAGGGATGTTTTACTCTTTAAAACAATACCTAATAAGTTGTTTTTTTCATGCATATGTAGGCGTTCTTTATAAATTAATAATTTTGGTCAATTTAACAGCGTTGGTAAAATTTAGACTAACTGTTGTTAGGGGAGAGGCTATTGTCGTTTTTTGTCA
>DHCC01000032.1:69696-69915 GCA_002398875.1 Bacteroidales bacterium UBA4912
TTAATGTAAAAAAACAAACAAATGTTGAGAAAACCAAATAAAATAGAAGATAAATTTCAAATAAAATAAATGTATCGCCCTAATATTTTTATTTAAATTAGTTATAATTGTCATATTTTATTAGCTTTTATTGTAAACCTATTTCAGGACTAGACACAACTATATAATGTTTTGTTCTTATAAAGTTCATACCAACTTCTTACCAACTCCTAACCAACT
>DHCC01000032.1:70084-111793 GCA_002398875.1 Bacteroidales bacterium UBA4912
AACTTCGGTTAAATAAGGACTAAATTAGGAGTTGGTTAGTATTTGGTAATAACTATTCAATAATTTGGTATTGATTTTGTAAATCTGACTAAAGTTGAAATATGTGTTAATGTTGTTGAAAATTGATGTTGTCAACAAATTTTAATTATATTTGTTATGTATTTAACTCCTTAAATGAAAACAACATTAAACAGCTTAGATTATGATGAAAAACAGAATGTTCTTAGCAGAAAAATGCAGGCAAAATATTGGATTCCCTTTGTTAGTGTTGTTAGTCACACTATTATTGTGTCCAAAAGTAAATGCAGCTTCCGGTGAACAACAACCAAATGGTAAGGTAATTACAGTTTCGGGTTATGTGACTTGCAAAGGGGAAAGAATTCCTGAAGTTTTAGTGGAAACTGTGCCAGCTAATGAGAGTACAGTTTCTGATAAAGAGGGTAAGTTTTCTATAGATGTTATGAAAGGAGGCTTACTAACTTTCAAGAAAGAAGGATATAAAGCTTATGAGTATATTGCTGATGAGCCCCGGGATAATATGATCGTTTGTTTACTGCCTGAAGATGAGTCGAGTGAGTCTGTTGAGCAAGCAGTTAAAGAAAAGCAAGAGGAAACTGAGGCCGTGATAATTATTAAAACTAAAAAAGAGAAAAAACAGGATTAAGTTGATTAATATTTTCCCGTAGTTGTATATGCATCGTGATAAAATATCAGTGTGCGGTTATCAGCTTTGGCTTTGTCCATAAAACGTTTTTTTTCTTCCATGGCAACAACCATACTGTTGTCGTATGCACACAACCAGCTTAGTTGCAGGTTAAGTGAAGTGGGTACCACATCCCCAGGGTATACGTATTTACCTTCCTTATTTTCAAATAAAACAACAATCTGGCCGGGTGTGTGACCATCATATAGTTCAAGGCGAATATTTTCGTCAAGTTGAATATCTTCCAGAACAAACTTCAACTGTCCTGCATCATAAACAGGCTCAATATTATCTGAAAAAAAAGACCCCCTCTCAAAAAGTGATGGCTTGCGGTAGTTATTCCACTGTTTAAGGCTCACGTGATATGTGGCGTTAGGGTAGGTTGGTACTAGTTCATTTTTATCATTTATGACAGTGCTTCCTCCGCTATGATCAAAATGTAGATGTGAGATAATAACATCTGTCACCTCTTCTGGTTCATATCCTATCTCGCATATTTCATCACGAATATCTACCAGGTTGTGTGGCTGAAAGAATTTTAATTGTTTAAGGTGCTTGTCTCCTATGCCGTTATCAATAAGTATTCGTCGGGTGTCAGTTTCTATAAAGATGCAACGCATCGACATAACGCACATGTTGTTTTCGTCGGTTTTATACTTAGCAGACCAGTATTTTTTAGGTACTGCTCCAAACATAACACCACCGTCACCCATGAAATAACCTGATTCAATAATATGATACTTGAGCATAAATGTTGTATTTTTGTAGCAAATTTACTATTAATAATGAAAATTCCAGATAAGAAAGAGAACATTGCAGAATACCTGCTCTTTATGTGGCAGATAGAAGACCTCTTAAGAGCTTATAATCTGGATATAGATAATATTCAGCAATCTATTATCAATTCTGTATATCAGACTGAGGAGGACAGAAAAAATGCCCGTGACTGGTATGAAGGATTGATCATAATGATGAAATCAGAAGGTGTTCAGGAGAAAGGACATCTTCAAATAAATAAAAATATTATTATAGATCTTACTGATGTTCATCTTCGCCTTCTAAAGAATCCGAAAGAGTCGGAGTATATAGGTATATATTACAACACACTTCCTTATATTGTGGAGTTGAGGTCAAAATCGACAGAAAATGAAATAGCTGAACTGGAAACATGTTTTACTGCCCTGTATGGATATCTGCTTCTGAAGATCCAGAAAAAAGATATTTCAAAAGAAACACAAGCTGCTGTTTCACAGATTACTTCTTTGCTGCGGCTGCTTTCGAAGAAATACAAAGAGATTGATCAGGAAGAGTATTTTGATGAAAGGTGAATTTTAGGATGTAAAAAGTTTATTAAATATGGCGATAGTTTTAGAGGCAATAAAAATACTTGGAACAATTGGAAAAGAGATCCGTAAAGAGCAGTATTTTTATGGTTTGATTGAGAAAGGGGTATTGGTGACAGGTGCTGACGGTCAACTAGGTAGTGAGCTTAAAGAGATATCCAGGCAAATCAATTTACCCTTCAGGTTTCATTTTACAGATACAGACATACTGGATATTACCAGGCGCGAACAGGTTGATGAGTTTGTAAAAATCAATCAGATAGAATATATTATAAATTGTGCGGCATACACTGCTGTGGATAAAGCTGAAACTGACAAGGAGATGGCTTTTGCCGTGAATGTTACCGGTATTGAGAATATTGCTGATGTTGCGAAAAAATATCAAGCAAAAGTAATTCACATTTCTACAGATTTTGTTTTTGATGGTGAATCTGATATCCCTTATAAAGAAAGTGACAGTGTAAACCCGCTATCTGTTTATGGAGAAACAAAACTTGAGGGTGAGAAAGTTTTACAGTCGCTAGCTTCAGAATGGATAATAATCCGCACAAGCTGGTTGTATTCTACTTATGGAACAAATTTTGTCAAAACAATGATACGTTTGATGTCTGAAAGAGAAAGTATTACTGTTGTTGAGGATGAGATAGGAAGTCCAACATACGCAGCAGATCTGGCCGAAATGATCATGTATATCCTTCAATATTCAGAAGAGAAAGAATGGAAAACAGGTCTGTATCATTTCGCTAACAGAGGAGAAGTTTCAAGATTTGATCTTGCCAGTGAGATAAGACGTCAGGCAGGTATAGAAAAATCTGAACTGTTGGCTATAAGTTCAGAAAAATATGGAGCTTCTGCAAAACGACCCTCATACAGTGCCCTGGATACAACGAAAATTTCAAACGATTTCAAAGTAGAAATTCCTGAATGGGAAGATTCTCTCAAACGTTGTATAAACAAGTTAAAAACTAATTAAGAAGAAAATTTGAATAAATAGATGAATTTGAAAGAAGAAATAGGTCGGCGAAGGACTTTCGCTGTTATAAGTCACCCTGACGCAGGTAAAACTACGTTAACAGAAAAGCTTCTGCTATTTGGAGGTGCAATACATGTAGCCGGTGCAGTTAAATCAAACAAGATAAAGAAAACCGCCACATCCGACTGGATGGAGATTGAAAAACAGCGAGGTATATCAGTTGCTACGTCTGTTATGGGTTTCGAATACGAAGATTATAAAATAAATATACTTGATACTCCCGGTCACCAGGATTTTGCTGAAGACACATTTCGTACTTTAACAGCCGTTGATAGTGTGATTGTTGTTGTGGATGTTGCCAAAGGTGTTGAAACACAGACCCGCAAGCTTATGGAGGTTTGCCGTATGCGAAACACCCCGGTTATGGTTTTTGTAAACAAACTCGACAGGGAAGGTAAAGATCCGTTTGAGATTCTTGATGAGCTGGAGGAGGAATTGCAGATTAATGTACGCCCTCTGAGCTGGCCGATAGATATGGGTGACAGGTTTCGTGGTGTGTATAACCTATATCGTAACAGTCTGGATCTCTATAAACCGAGTAAACAGACTGTCACAGAGTCAGTGCACCTGGATATTGAGTCTCCTGAGCTGGAAAAACATTTAAGTCACGGTTTATCTGAAACCTTGAGGAGTGAAGTTGAAATAGTTACTGAAGTTTACCCTAAATTCGATCGTGAGCAATACCTTGCAGGAAAACTTGCTCCTGTATTTTTTGGATCTGCTTTGAATAATTTTGGTGTGAAAGAGCTGTTGGACTGCTTCGTGGAAATCGCTCCATCTCCCAGGAAAGTTCAAGCTGAGGAGAGGGTAGTTGAGCCATTGGAAGAAAATTTTACCGGGTTTGTTTTTAAAATACATGCCAATATGGATCCGAACCATCGCTCACGTATTGCATTCGTAAAGGTTTGTTCAGGCAAGTTTGAGCGTAATGTGAATTATAAGCATATACGTTTCAATAGGATGATGAAGTTTTCATCACCCACTGCTTTCATGGCTCAGAAAAAAGAGATTCTTGATGAGGCTTATGCAGGTGATATTGTTGGATTGCCCGATACAGGCAATTTCAAGATAGGTGATACGCTTACATCTGGTGAAGATCTGCATTTTAAGGGATTACCAAGTTTTTCACCTGAGATGTTTAAATACATTGAGAATGCCGATCCTCTTAAATCCAAGCAACTACACAAAGGGGTTGAACAGCTTATGGATGAGGGGGTTGCTCAGCTTTTTACAAATCAGTTTAGTGGTAGAAAGATTATAGGTACAGTTGGGCAGCTTCAGTTTGAAGTGATTGAATATCGTTTACTGCATGAATATGGTGCACAATGCCGCTGGGAACCTATTCACCTTTATAAGGCGTGCTGGATTGAAAGTGATGATAAGGAACAGCTGGCTGATTTTAAAAAACGTAAGTATCAGTATCTGGCTTATGATAAGCAGGGTAGGGATGTGTTCCTTGCAGAGTCAAGATACATTCTTATGATGGCACAGCAGGATTTCAAGAATATTCGCTTCCACTTCAACTCGGAGTTCTGAATCAGGTATTACTGTATAAATAACCCCTTTCGTCCAGTCATGATGAAAGGGGTTTTGTTTGCTTGGGGGGAGGATTTATTTTACATCTACCGGGGCATCTTTCGCCAGATGTACGGTCATCTGCGGGAATGGAATGTTTAGTCCGTGTTTAACCAATGCTTCGTAAGCTTGCTCGTTGAGATCGAAGGAGACCGGCCAATAATCACCAGACAGTGTCCATACCCTCAGTACAAAGTCGATGGAGCTGTCATTCATTTTCACCATTCGTGATAAGGGAGCAGGATCTTTCAACACCTGCGGGTGTTTCTCCGCTAAATCGAGTAACAGCTGTTTTACCAGCTCCACATCTGACCCGTAGTCTACGTTAACAGTCAGATCTAAGCGGCGTGTTGGCTGGGTGCTATAGTTTATGATGTTACCGGTTGAGAGGGGACCATTCGGAATGTGTACCGTCTTGTTGTCAAAGGTAGTGAGAGTGGTATAAAGTATTCCCACTGACTGTACTGTACCCGCCACACCTTGTGCTTCGATATAATTACCACCTTTGAAGGGCTTGTTGAAAAGCAATATTACTCCTCCTGCAAAATTTGCCAGGTTGTCCTTCATGGCCAGACCTACGGCCAGACCAACGGAACCGATAATTGCTGCAATTGAAACAGTTTTTACACCTACTGCATTAATTAATATCATAAAAAGCACTACATACAGTAATGCCTGAATTACAGTTCTAAGAAAACCTTTAAGTACTATATCCCACGAACTTCTTCTAAGCACTCTTTCAAAAAGCTTATCGACTTTAGAAATTAGAAAGCGTCCTATAAAAAATATAAGTAGAGCGATTAATATATTTACTATCAGATCGATGCTCCAGGTTAGCGCATTGTCAAGAATTTGATTGATATTACCCTCTTTTGCTAATTCCGCAAAAGTTGATTGAGCATTGACAACCAGACTGTCGGCAGGAATATTAGTCTGTAGTATTGTATACATTTACATCTAATTTTAAATGATTTGATAATTATTGAATACAAAAGTACAAAAAAACGTTTATTTTTGTTCCTGATTACCTTAGTATGATAAAAATGAAATATATATTTATTTGTTTAATGCTTTTAACAGCGACATTGTCTTCTTTTGCTCAGTCACCGGGCTATATGGAGTGGGTGGACCGCTCAGCAGAGTATATTGATAAAAATCAACTCGACAGTGCTGCCACTGCTTTGTATAACGCCATGTCTCTTGAGCCGGCTAATGAAAATAATCCGGTTTTACTGTTAAATCTTGGAATACTTCAGCGCCAGCTGGGACATTATGACGATGCTTATATATCCTTTACTGCTTCACTAACGAGTAATCCGATTCCTGACATTGTATTGCATAACAGGGCGTCGTTGCTGGTTTTTTTAGGCAGATTTGATGAGGCAATGGAGGATTATAATGCTATAATAGCGGACTTTCCTCATGACAATGAAGCTTTTTATCGCAGGGGACTTCTTCACCTGGAGAACCATGACAGGACTAAGGCTGAAGCTGATTTTAAGAGATCAGAGGAAATTGATCCTGATAATATGTATACAAAATTGAGTAAGGCATTGATTTATAAACTGGACGACAAATGGGAGGAAGCAGCGAATGTGTATACATATATAATAGAAAATGATCCTGATCCTGATATTATTTTTTATTTAAACAGGGCCGAGTGTTATGTGAATACCAACCAAATGTTTAAAGCTTCTGCGGACTTACGCTCATTAGGTGATTCTCAGAGGAATAATCCTTATTTTTATTTCCTGAGAGGAAGGGTTAGGCTTGAACAATTTGATAAAACAGCAGCCAAAGCTGATTTTGAAAAAGCAAAGGAGCTGGGTTATGATTCTACCATTGTGGATGAGTGGCTTAAGAAGACCAAATAAATTAAAAGTTTAAATCTTATGAAGTGGGTCAGAAGAAACGACAGTGAAGCCAATTTTGAAGACAGAAGAGGCAGAGGCAGGGGAAAAAAGGCAGTTATCGGAGGAGCAGGAGCGGTTATAGTTGCCCTTATTGCATTATTGCTTGGGCAAGATCCTTTTGAAGCTGTAAATATGGTTAACAGTATCTCTCCCGGAGGTGAATCTGCTGAAATTGTGGATCCCTCAAGAGTAAATGAGAATGAGGAACTGAAAGTGTTTACACTTGGGGTGTTTAACAGTGCAAATGAGGTTTGGAATGAGATTTTTAGGACTCAGTTACAGCAAAATTATCAGAATCCTACATTAGTGACTTTCACAGATGCCACCACATCAGAATGCGGTGGAGCCACTTCATCAGTTGGTCCGTTTTATTGTCCAGCTGATTATAAGATGTATATAGACCTGAACTTTTTTCATCAGTTGAGGAATGATTTTGGTGCAAAGGGGGATCTTGCAATGGCTTATGTTACAGCCCATGAAGTGGGACATCACGTACAAAAACTGCTTGGAATTCTTGATCAGGTAAATCAGTACAGAGGCAGAATTAGTGAAACAGAATTCAATAAACTAAATGTAAAGCTTGAGCTTCAGGCTGATTTTCTGGCTGGTGTATGGGTGAATTATGCACAGCGTATGAATATTATTAAACTTGAGCCAGGTGATCTGGAGTCAGCTATAAGTGCAACAACAGCTGTTGGTGACGATACAATTCAAAAAAGAGCTATGGGTTATACGGTTCCGGATTCATTTACACATGGCACATCAGCAGAGCGCACTTACTGGTTTCGATTAGGTATGGAGACTGGAGATATTAGTAGAGGAGATACTTTCAGCAATTAGTACACCCGGCGAGAATCGAACTCGCATCGTCGGAACCGGAATCCGGTATTCTATCCATTGAACTACGGGTGCATTTTGTCTTATCTGAAAGAGGAATCTTCCCATTTTAGTGTTATGGAATCGCTCTTCAAAAATGGTGTTATTCCTGCTATTTGTATATCCGATATACGTTCTTTATAATTAAAGATAAGTAGCAGGTCATCGTTGTTTTCATTGAACTCTGCTGATATAGGATAAATGTCAGGCAAAGATAGGGCATATTTATAATTTTCCGAGCCTTTTTGTGAAGAATCAAAGAAAATTTCTGCTGAAACCTCATCCAGGAAAGTATCACTATCTAATTTTTTCCATTCAGTTGTGTAAAATGATATATCACTATCGCATAACTTTGTGTCTACTCCTCCGCATACCGTTTTTATAACACATACAATAGAAGAGTCCTTTGTGACAGGCAAAAGCTTCAATTGCATGTTGCCTATGTTTGAGGTCTCAATTTTAATGAAATCGTCACCTTGTTTAACTTTTCGTATTTCTCCAAACATAAAGGGGACAGATGTTTCGGTTGTATCTACCAACAGTAGTGTTTTATTGGCTTCTGTTATTCCTGGCAATAGTTCAGCAGGCATAGAAATGAACACATCTACGGCATTTTGTGCTTGAATTGTAACTGTAAAAATTAGACAAACTAATAGAAAAATTCTGTTTTTGTTAATCATTTATTTTGATTTTCATTTAATTGATCAATAATAGAAATTCTCTCAAAATTATGTATCCGTTTATAGTTTTGGAGCATAGTACGCACCAAACTTCTGTATGTTAGCTAAGTCCCTGGTTTCATATACTGTGAGACGTAGTTTGGCAGGAGATATATCCGGAAATCTGAGTAATCGTTTATAACCTATTGTAGTTCCTTCTGTCAATACTATCCACTTATCGTTGATAAAACCCTCAACACTGAATTTTTCCACACGCTGACCTTTTAATATATCCTCTTGCAGCATAATAGTGTTAATTGTTTCACCAGGAATAACATTGTATTCCTTTGAATCTCCTGATCGCGCTTTCCAGTATGCGTCACCATCAGTGAGTTTGTCATTACTAAATGTGTTGCTTATATATGTGCCAAATTGATTGAGTCTTTCAACATCTAATTCATATATCCTACCTCTTTTATCAGGCGGAACATTCAGAAGCAAAACTGAATTCATCCCTACTGATTGAAAATAAATATCAACCAGTTCGTTTAAAGTTTTTACCTGCTGATTTTCTTCTTCGTGATAGAACCAACCAGGGCGAATAGAAACATCAACTTCAGAAGGGTACCAGTATACCGAATTTGATTCTTCAATAAGAATACTACTACCAAGATCCTCAGATGTAGTGGTGATATTCAAACGTATATTCTCATTTATAATTGCATCACTAATATTTGGCTGTAGTGGTGTGACGCTCCATTCTGTCTCTCTGCCCAAACCATTTTCGTTTCCTACCCATCTTATGTCATTTCCCATGATCGCTTTCACAGCTGAAGGCTGAAGGCTGTCAATGACATGATAAAAACGCTGCCAGTTGTATTCCTGAACCTTACCATTTGGTCCCTCTCCATTGGCACCATCAAACCATATCTCATTTATCTCTCCGTAGTTGGTAAGTAATTCAGTTAACTGCTGAACAAAAAAGTCATTATATGCAGGGGAGTCACCATAACTTTCAGCATTGCGGTCCCATGGTGAGAGGTAGATTCCAAATTTCATATTATACTTCTCACAAGCATCCCTTACTTCATTCACAACATCACCATTTCCATTCCTCCAGGAAGATGAAGCTACAGAATGGTTGGTGGTTTCAGTTGGCCACAAGCAAAAGCCATCGTGATGCTTTGCTGTAAGAACAATCATTTTAAATCCTGCATTCTGCAGAGAAGTTACCCACTGTTCAGCATCAAAATCAGTAGGGTTGAATAGTTCGGGGTCTTCATTTCCCTCTCCCCATTCTTTCCCGGTAAAGGTGTTTATTCCAAAATGAATAAATGCTGTAAGTTCCATTTGTTGCCATTCGTACTGATGTTTGTTGGGAACCACATAAGCAGCAAGTTTTACTTTTTGATCTGATGTGACAAAGTCTGGGAAAGTGAGCTCTTTCTCAAAATAAGTATTGGCTCTTTGACTGCATCCGGATAGTATTATTGACAGGGATAAAATTACATAAGTGACTTTTCTCATCTGGATATCATTAAATGTGATTAACAAAGTTACAATTTTTGTAGTAAACACAAATAAAAAAACCACCCTTTTGAGGTGGTTCCGGCTAAGCACGCAACTTTTCTTATAGATTAGATGCAGCTTCTTCAACAACTTGATTTAATGTGTCTGCAGCAGCGGCAGCTTCAGCTTCTATAACAGCTTGAATGCTGTCTGCCTGAACTTTTAAGATGCTGTCAACTCTAGCCACTTCTGCAAGGCTGTCTAATCTAGCTTTTTCAGCTTTCACCTGTGCATTGTTGCAAGAAACTAAACCTAAAATTGCAATTGTAGCAACCAAAAACAATACTTTCTTCATTTTTTAGAAAAATTTAAACGATAAATAATTTTGTTCACAAAATTAAAATGTTCTCTTTCTTACGTGCTAATAAAATGGTTAACTGACGGGTAGTCAGTGTGCTATTAGAAAACGTTCGTCTAAAAACGATGCAAAATTACATCAAAAACATGTTATGTAGCATGTTTTGCTAAAAAAAGTGTAGTTAAATAATGTTATAAATTCTTTTGGTCTGATTTACACTCTATTACAGTTATTAATGTTCGTGTGTATGTTCGTGTTCATGTGCTGCAATACTTTCCTGTTGGGTTTGATGAACAGTAGAGTGAGGATGTTCTACAGGAGAATATATTGAATATACCTTAAGTGGTTTATCAGAATCATTTACAAGATTATGCCATTTTCCTGCAGGAATAAATATAGCAAAATCATCCTCTACACGTTCCTCAAAATTAAAAACTCCCTCTTCATCACCCATATACATTATTCCGCTGCCTGCTTCAACTCGAAGGAATTGATCAATATCAGGATGCATTTCTTCGCCGATATCACTACCTGCAGGAATGCTCATTACAGTTAATTGCATATAAGTGCCTGTCCAAATTGAGGTTCTGTAGGTTTCGTTTTGAACGGTATAATCCTCAATATTAAACACAAAAGGTTCTGGTCCGAAATCTCTGAATTCCACTTCTGAAGCAACATACGATGGTATTACTTCAGGCTGTTTCTGTTCAACTGTCGGTTGAGTGCATGCAGCTAAATAGAAAAATGTTCCTAAAAATAGAAATAAAACTGTTTTCTTCATATTTACTTTTTTTTAGACTGATAAGTTACATAAATATAGCATAAATAAAACTTATTAGTCATTGATTATCAATGTATTCAGTAAAGATAGTAAAAAAACAACTTTGAGCAAAATTTACTGATACAAATATCTTTTTATACTTTTCTTAGGGGTTTTTTCGAATTCTTTTTCCATAATTTCTATTCCGCTCAATCTTTCATATTTAGCGACCACCTTGTTAAGCAGACCTTTATTGTCCTCCATGATCTCTGTCAGTCTCTCAAGAGAAATATTGTTTGATTTTAATGCCTCTTTATCAGGATAAACCAAGGCTATCAGCTTATTGTCTCGTAAAACAACAACACTGTCAGCTATATAGGGGAGATTGTTCAGTCTTGATTCGATCTCTTCAGGGTAGATGTTCTGTCCGTTTGCAGAAAGAATCATTGTTTTTAAGCGTCCTTTTATAAATAATCTACTTCCCCTCATGATTCCTAAATCACCTGTTTTAAGCCAGCCATCATTAGTAAAAGCTGCTTTAGTAGCTTCAGGATTTCTGTAATACCCACTCATAACATTTTCTCCTCTGACCTGAATTTCACCTGGATCATTTTCCGGATCTGTTGAATCTATACGCGCTTCCATAATATCTTTGAGTACCGAACCGCAGGATGTTGGTATAAAATCATTGTGGTGATCATAAGCTATCAGCGGGGCGCATTCAGTCATGCCATATCCCACTGTAAAAGGGAACCTCATCCTATAAAAAAAAGCTTCAACTTCGGCATTCAAAGCGGCACCACCTATGATTACTTCCCTGAAATTTCCGCCAAGAGATTTAATAAGTGAGTTTTTTATCTTATTAAGAATCAATTTATCTATACCTTTTATCTTAAGTAAGAATTTTACAAGAGGCTGAGATATAACGGGTAGTATTTTCTTTTTATATATCTTCTCGAAAATAAGTGGTACAGTAATTATGATATTAGGTCTTACTTCGTCAAGAGCATTTATGAGATTCTGTGGAGTCGGTGATACACCAAGAAGAGTAATATGTACCCCTGTGGATAGGGAGTATAGAAAATCAAAAGCGCTGCCGTAAACATGTGCCATTGGTAGAAAAGCGAGGATGCGTTCACCGGGAAAAAGCAGATTTAGCTTACCGGCATAAGTTATATTCCCGGCAAAATTATTGGCAGTAATCATAACACCTTTGCTGTAACCTGTTGTACCGGAAGTGTAATTAATACAAACAACTTCACTATTATCAACTTTGGCATACTTAATATCTTCTTTTTTAAAACCATCAGGAAAAACTTTATTGAACCTTTTGTCAATAGATTTAGCGGTCTCTTCAGCTTTTTCATTACTACTTTTAAGCAGAGCAAAAGAGGGTGTCTCGAAAACAGTTATGTTTATATTATTCTTATTAATATTTTCCCATAATGAGCTATTTATGAATGCCAGTTTTGACTCGGAATGATCTATAATATGCTCTATACTTTCAGGATTGAATTCGTGAAGAATTGGAACAATTATAGCTCCGTAAGTAATGGTTGCCATGAAAAGTATTGACCAGGAGGAGTGATTTTTACCAACAAGTGATATTCTATCTCCTTTTTCGATTCCAAGTTCAGAAAAAAGGATATGAATCTTTGCAATTTCTGCTGCAAGTTCACCATAAGTGTATGACTTATCCCCTTTATAATCAGTTAATGCCGGTAGGTTCCAGTTCTTTTTAAAACTGTCCTCGTATGTTTTTATGAAATTTTGTTCAATCATAATTTATTTTTAATGGATTGCACACTTTTGCAAACCGTGTGCAAAAATAATTGCTAAAAGTCTATTATCAAAGAAAAGATGATAATAAATTAAGACAAAAATTGTAATTTTGCATATTATGATTGATCATTCAATATTTCAAAATAAAACTGCCGCTTATTATACTTTGGGTTGTAAGTTGAATTTTGCTGAGACATCGGCAATTGGCAGACAATTGTACAATTCAGGAATTACTCGTGTTCGTAAAGGGCAACAAGCTGATATTTGTGTAATTAACACTTGCTCTGTAACTGAATTGGCAGACAAAAAAGGCAGACAGGCAATCAGAAAGGCAATTCTGGAAAATCCAAATGCTTTTGTAGTTGTAACAGGTTGCTATGCACAGTTGAAACCGGAAGAAATTGCTGAAATTGATGGAGTGGATTTAGTTTTAGGTGCTGAACAAAAGCTAGATGTAGTTCAGTACCTTGATGACCTGAAGAAAAAAGATAAAGGTGAGGTTGTAACTTCAAAGACTCACAGGATAAGATCATTTGTGCCTTCAGTTTCAGCAGACGACCGTACACGTTATTTTCTGAAAGTTCAGGATGGATGTGATTACTTTTGCTCGTTTTGCACTATTCCCTTTGCCCGGGGTAGAAGCAGAAATGGATCAATTGCTGATTTGGTAAAACAGGCTGAACAAGTTGTTCAGGAAGGGGGTAAGGAAATAGTCCTTACAGGAGTCAATATTGGTGATTTTGGTCACACAACAAATGAGAGCTTTTTGGATTTACTGAAAGAACTCGACGATGTCGAGGGTGTTATACGTTACCGTATTTCTTCTATTGAACCTAATCTTCTTTCGGATGAAATAATTGATTTTGTTGCAGGTTCTAAAAGGTTTGCGCCACATTTTCATATGCCTCTGCAGGCCGGAAGTGATGATGTTCTTAAGTTTATGAAGCGAAAGTATGACACATCCCTCTTTCGTCATAAAATTGATAAGATAAAAACAGTTTTACCGGATGCATTTATTGGTGTGGATGTAATAGTTGGTGTACGTGGAGAAACTGATGATTATTTTAAAGATAGTGAGGATTTTATCCGTTCACTTGATATATCTAAACTTCATGTTTTCACTTACTCAGAACGACCGGGTACACAAGCTCTTAATATTGATTATGTTGTGGATCCAAAAACTAAACACGCTCGCAGTAAAGCTTTGCTGGATATCTCTGATGAAAAACATAGAGTGTTTATGGAATCACACAAAGGTACTAGAAAAAAAGTACTATTCGAGCATACAAAACGTGGAAAAAGGATGCATGGATTCACTGAAAATTATCTGAAACTGTATTCAGATTACGACCCTAAGTACATAAACAAGGTAATAGAAGTTGAAGTAGGAGAGTATGATGAAAATGAAATGGCAATGAAAGCACTTTTTTAATGGATGACGAGGAGCGAAATAAAAAAAGTATAGGTTACTCTCTGCTGTATGCAGTGACTTACCTTCATGCCCTATTGCCATTTTCAGTTCTCTATTTTTTATCAGATATTCTCTACTTTGTAGTTTATTATATGGTAAGATACCGTAGAAAACTGGTCAGACGTAATATAAAAAAATCATTTCCGGGAAAATCTGAAAAGAAAATTATCAGAATAGAAAAAGATTTTTATCACCATCTGTGTGACTATTTTGTAGAGACAATAAAAACCCTTCATATTTCTGATGAAGAGGTGCAAAAAAGGATGAAGTTTGAGAATCCGGAAATAATAGACCGACTTACTGCAGGTGGCAATTCCTGTATCCTAAGTCTTGGGCACTACGCTAACTGGGAATGGGTAACGACAATAGGTTTTCATCTGTCTTCCGATACTAAGAAGGGTCTTGTTTACAAAAAGCTCCACTCTGATGCATTTGACAGACTTTTTCTTAAAATACGCAGTCGTTTTCAGTCTACACCAATCGAGATGCGTAGTGCATACAGGAAATTGATAGAATCAAAGCGTAATAATGAAACAGTTGTTGTAGGATTCCTTACAGATCAGCGACCACCAAAAAGCAAAGGGCATTACTGGACTATGTTCATGAATCAGGATACTGTTGTACAGACAGGAATGGAAAGAATAGCTAAACTACTCGGCTTGTCGATAGTTTATCTTGATATCACAAAAGTTAAAAGAGGGCATTATGTCGGCAAGTTTTTCGTTATCACACCTGATGCTTCAAATGAGCCTGAGTTTGAAATTATGGAGAGATATATTAATAAACTTGAGGATACAATTAAAAAAGATCCGGCGTATTATCTGTGGTCACATAACCGTTGGAAGTTTAAAAAAGAGAGTGTGGAAGAAGAAATTGAAATTAATAAAGAGCAAATATTGGAAGCTGACGTATGAGTATTAATTCAATAGATAGTGATATTAAAACATCAGTTGTAATTTTAAACTGGAATGGGAAGAATTTACTGGAACATTTTTTGCCTCAGGTAATTGAACATACTCAAAGTGAAAAGAGTAGAGTGATTGTTGCAGACAATGGGTCTACAGACGATTCTGTTTATTTTATGCAAATTAATTTTCCGGAAATTCAACTTATAACCCTGAATAATAATTATGGATTTGCTGATGGTTACAATAAAGCATTGCTACAAATAGATTCTGAATATGTTGTACTTCTTAATTCTGATGTTGAAACAACTCCCGGTTGGCTGGATGAATTAATTTCTTATATGGATAATAATCCTGAAGTTGCGGCAGTTCAGCCTAAGATTCTTTCTTATAAAGAAAAACATAAGTTTGAGTACGCAGGTGCATCGGGAGGATATATCGATCGATTTGGCTATCCTTTTTGCAGAGGGAGAATTCTTGATAAAGTTGAAGAAGATATGGGTCAATATGATAAAGAAACGCCAATTTTTTGGGCTACCGGTGCCTGTTTTTGTATTAGAAAGAAAGATTTTACAGAAGTGGGTGGACTCGATGGCCGTTTCTTTGCACACATGGAAGAGATTGACTTATGCTGGCGCTTAAATGCAAGAGGTAGAAAAGTTATGTGCATACCTTCGTCTGTTGTTTACCATGTTGGAGGTGCTTCTTTGAGTAAGGATAATCCTAAAAAAATGTATCTCAATTTCCGTAACAACCTATTAATGCTATATAAGAATGTTCCCAGAAGATCCTTTTTTTTTACTTTCTTAATACGCCTAGTTTTTGATGTTCTTGCATATATTCACCTAATCTTTAAAGGGGAATTTAAAAATGCATATTCAGTCATAGATGCATACAGGGATTTCTTTGAAATGCGGGAGTCATATAAGTCAATCCGCAGAGATAATCTTATTAAAGCCACCCAAAAGCGAATCCCGACACAGTATAAAGGAAGTATTCTGCTACAATTTTATTCTGGAAAGAAAACTTATAATTCCTTATTTGGAAAATAAGAAGTGTTCATTCGAAATTAAAACTAAGTGTTATCATTCTTGAAGTTGCTTTAGAAAGAGAGTTAGCATAATTAAGAAGTTCCTCAGATTCCAAATCATCTCTATCTTTTTCTAGCAAATCTTTTAATCCAAAACTGAATTTAATTTCAGGTGCAAGTTTGAATAATGGTAAATAAAAATCACTTCCTACTCCTACTTCAATACCAAAATCATTCTGTTTAAGAAGGACTGCAAGGTTTTTTTTCTGTACCAGTTCAATATTTGAAAATCCTCCTATTAGAATATAGGGTCTGAAATTATTAGTTCTTCGAGCAGATATTTTTAGCAAAACCGGTAACGAAACATAATTATTTTTTATTCGTGTCTTAAACTCTTCCCCTGATACTTGCTCTTTGAAAATAAATAACTTATCACCTAAGTACAGAGTCGGAATTAATCTCATATTCAGAAAATCATTAATATACATATCACCAATTAGTCCAACCGTAAATCCAGGTGAGTATTTGGGGATTTCTGAAAACCAAACTTCTCCATTTTCATTCATGAAACCTGAATGTGTTAGTATCAGATCCTGAGTATGCAAGCCAATTGTGAAACCCAAATGAAAAATTCTTCTGTCTGCATAAGGCTGATTTTGCAGTTTTAGGTGCTGTGCATTTAGATTTGCTGAAAGAGACAGAAACAAGAGGATGTATACTATTTTATTACTCATAATAGATTTAACGTATATAATTACAAGTTATTGTTTTAAATATTGGGAACTGTCACTGTAATTCTCTCTAATTAAATAAAAATTATATTATTCAATCATTATTATCGAGACCTGTTACAAATATTACTAAAATAAATCAGAAACATTTTTCTGATTGAATAAAAACAGTAACTTTGCATAATATAAATTATTTTAATAACTAAACTTTTTATTTATTATGGCTTACGTAATAGACGACACTTGTATTGCTTGTGGAACTTGTATTGATGAATGCCCTGTAGATGCAATCTCTGAAGGCGATATTTATGTAATCGACGCAGAAGTTTGTACAGATTGTGGCGCATGCGCTGATGTTTGTCCCACCGAGTCAATTCACCCGGCATAGATAGCTCCTGTACTAGAAAAAAAGAGGCCTGGTATATAATATATCCGGCCTCTTTTTGTTTGACTAGTCATAGTCCTAAATTAAAGATATAAAAAACGCCCCCAACTGGAGGCGTTATTTTGATTTTTATAAACTTATTAGTTATAAATACTTTTGCTTAAGCATTTACAGAATTCATGTGAGCGATAAGATCGAGCAGTTTTACAGAGAACGCCCATTCGTTATCATACCATGAAAGAACTTTAACGAAGGTAGGACTTAATTGAATACCACCCTTTTCATCAAAGATTGAAGTGTGAGGGTCACCGATGAAGTCGCTTGAAACAACTGCTTCGTCAGTATAACCAAGAACACCTTTCAGTTCTCCTTCTGAAGCTTCCTTCATTGCAGCGCAAATTTCTTCATAAGTAGTTTCTTTTTCAAGACGAGCTGTAAGGTCTACTACAGAAACGTCAAGCGTAGGAACACGTAGTGACATACCAGTTAACTTGCCGTTAAGTTCTGGAATAACTTTACCTACTGCTTTAGCTGCACCTGTAGATGATGGGATGATGTTGCCTGATGCAGCACGTCCGCCTCTCCAGTCTTTTGCTGAAGGACCGTCAACTGTTTTTTGTGTTGCAGTTGTTGAGTGAACTGTAGTCATTAATGCTTCTACAATACCAAACTTGTCGTTCAATACTTTTGCAATAGGAGCAAGACAGTTAGTAGTACATGAAGCATTAGATACAAATTGTTCACCTTTAGTGTATGTCTTGTGGTTTACACCTACAACATACATGCGGGTGTCGTCTTTTGAAGGACCTGACATAACTACATATTTTGCACCTGCATCGATATGAGCTTGAGCTTTTTCTTTTGTTAAGAAAAGTCCAGTAGATTCAACAACATACTCAGCACCTATAGCATCCCATTTAAGATCAGCCGGGTTTCTTTCTGAAGTTACACGGATTTCGTTACCGTTTACAACCAGTTTGCCATCTTTTACGTCAATAGTTCCGTTGAACTTGCCATGGATAGTGTCATACTTTAACATATAAGCAATGTAATCTACATCCAGTAAATCGTTTATACCCACTACCTGGATATCATTTCTTTCCTGAGCTGCACGGAAAACTAAGCGTCCGATGCGACCGAATCCGTTAATACCTACTTTAATCATACTTTATTGAATTTTATTTGTTAAAAGTGTTCTATATTAAACCCTAAAATCTAATCGAATGGCAAAAATACAATTTCTTTTCTTTTGAATGAAATATTTTCAATCAAAAATCTGTAAATTATAGCTGTAACCGCATCATCTGCCTCTCATCATCAAGATCTTTTTCAAATTTGTATCCGAATCTTGTGTTTAATTTAATCGAGCGTACATTGCTTTTTAACTGGATGGTGTAAATTGATTCGAGTCCGATCTCTTTGCCGTGCTGATGAATTCTATCCATCATATCTATTGCTACACCTTTACCCTCGTAGTACTTGTCGCCCACATAACCATATAATTCGGCATCTTTTCCGTTAATTTTTTTGAGTCCACCAACTGCTATGGGTTTACCATTGTGCCAGCCGACGATTATCCAGTAGTCGGTACGTGTCTTCAGACTATTATACCACTCGCGTTGAGATTGTTTGTCAAAATCCGGAGTGTCTGTAAGTCTTTTCATTTCAGGATCGTTGAGCCATTCCCAAGATTTCTCTAGTGCCACTTCGTCCATCTCTTTAATCTCAAGTTCAACTATTCTTCTAAATTCCATTTTTATTTAATTTTAGTAAGTTTAGTGTTAGTTATTTCATCATAGCTTTTATTGTTTAGGATAAACCCCGGTATGACAAATGCTATAAACCAGGCCAAAGACTCAACAAGCAATTGTTCAGGAAGTTCAAAATAAGATGCAACAAGTGCCAGTATCCCAAAAAACACTCCTCCCAGGGAGAAGTAAAAGAACTTAAGAATCACTCCTGTCATTATGATTGTAATAGCTGTAACTGCCATAAAGAGGGGGTGTTGCAGTTTAAAATTTATTTGATGGAGTACATTATACTGAATTAGATTAATCAGAACCATACAACCAATAAGTGAAATCCATAGAAAATACAATGCTTTTCGTTTGGATCTTCCCCTTTTGTCTTTTCTTATTTCGATCAGATAGTATCCTGTAAAGGTAATGACTATTACAGGTAGTATTATTTTAAAAAGGTTCATAATATCCTCTGCAAAGAATGTATAAACTACTCTCATCTCAATGTACCTAATGAGAGATATAATAAGTAATAAACACCCCCACAAAATGAACAGGGTGCCTTGCTTTTTCATAATATTTTTAAAAAAACCAATCATTACTATGAAATAAGTCTATAATATATATAAACAAAATATAACTTATTGTGTTCGTTTGAAATATAAATATATCCCTAGCAAATCTATTAAACGGAATTACTGGAACCTCTTACACATTCACTAAAATTCGCTATCTTTGTGCTTCCAATTTAGTATATCAATTTTCAATAAATATTTAATTAAAAAGATAAATGGCTGACGATAAAAAGATAATTTTTTCAATGGTGGGAGTGAGCAAAACTTTTCCCCCGCATAAGCAGGTTCTTAAAGATATTTACCTTTCGTTTTACTATGGTGCCAAGATTGGTATAATCGGGTTGAACGGTTCCGGTAAATCGACTCTACTGAAGATTATTGCAGGTATCGAGAAAGAGTTTCAGGGTGATGTAGTATCTGATAAAAGTTTTTCGGTTGGCTATCTAGAGCAGGATCCTAAACTGGACGCAGAGAAGACGGTAATTGACATTGTTCGAGAAGGTGTAAAGCCGGTAATGGATTTGTTGGAAGAGTATGAAGGGATCAATTTGAAATTTGGCTTACCAGAGTATTACGAAAATGAGGATAAGATGAATTCTCTGTTTACCCGTCAGGCTGAATTACAGGACAAGTTAGATGCAAGTGATGCGTGGAATATTGATAACAGACTTGATCGTGCAATGGATGCATTGCGTTGTCCGCCTGAAAATCAGCCTATTAGTGAGCTGTCAGGTGGTGAGCGCCGTCGTGTGGCTCTTTGTCGTCTGTTACTTCAGGAGCCGGATGTTTTACTCCTGGATGAGCCAACTAACCATTTGGATGCAGAGTCAATCGATTGGCTTGAACAGCATTTGCAACAATATCAGGGTACAGTGATTTGTATTACTCACGACCGTTATTTCCTTGATCACGTAGCGGGCTGGATTCTAGAGCTTGACCGGGGTGAGGGTATTCCATGGAAGGGAAATTATACTTCATGGCTGGAGCAGAAGACCAAAAGAATGGAGCAGGAGGAAAAGCAAGCTAGTAAGCGCAGGAAGACTCTGGAGCGTGAGCTCGAATGGATTAACCTAGCCCCTAAAGCACGTCATGCAAAGGGTAAGGCGCGTATCAACTCGTATGAGCAGATGCTGAATCAGGATCAGAAAGAGCGAGAGGAGAAGCTGGAGATATTTATTCCTAACGGTCCTCGTTTAGGTAACAAAGTGATTGAAGCTCATGGAGTTTCAAAAGCTTTTGGGGATAAACTTTTATTTGATAATCTGAACTTCATGTTGCCTCCTAATGGGATTGTTGGTGTTATAGGTCCTAATGGTGCAGGTAAAACTACTCTTTTCCGACTAATTGAAGGAATGGAGACTCCAGATGCGGGGACTTTTGAGGTTGGCGAAACTGTTGTTACTGCTTATGTTGATCAGGCACATGAGGCTATTGATCCAAATAAGACCGTTTATCAAGTTGTTTCAGGTGGTTCTGAATTTGTTAGAGTAGGTGGAAGAGATATTAACTCAAGAGCTTACCTTGCACGTTTTAATTTCTCTGGTGCTGATCAGGAGAAACTTTGCGGTGTGCTTTCGGGTGGTGAGAGAAACAGGCTGCACTTGGCACTTACACTTAAAGCAGGTGCAAATGTACTTTTGCTAGACGAACCCACCAATGATATAGATGTGAACACTTTACGTGCTCTGGAAGAGGGCCTTGAAAGCTTTGCAGGTTGTGCAGTTGTTATTTCTCACGATAGATGGTTTCTGGACAGAATATGTACTCATATTCTTGCTTTTGAAGGTAATTCAGAAGTGTTTTACTTTGAGGGATCATACAGTGAGTATGAAGAGAATAAGAAAATGAGGTTAGGAAATACAGAACCTAAAAGGGTTAGATATAGAAAGTTGTAAGAAATCAAGACTAATCAAACGTAAACAGTAAAATGGCGACAAGAAAAACAATATTGTTTGTATTGACAACAGTCTTGAGTTTTGCTCTTAACGGTCAGAATATTCTGATTAAAGGAAGGGTGCTGGACGCAGAATATCTGACGCCAGTGCCTTATGCTGCGGTTTATATCCATAATACTCCAATTGGAGTTGTAACTGATAATGTGGGAGAGTTCTCTTTTGAAGCCCCCCTTTCATTGAAACACGAAACGCTTGTTGTCGCCAGGCAAAAATATGAAATTCAATATCTAAAGCTTGACGAGCAGTTATTTTCTGAAATGATTGTTTTCATGGAGCCTGACAACTTTGCCATCCGTTCGAAGGAGTTTCAGGATAGTTTAAATGCAGGCTCCAATAAATTTGCTTCTACGGTAAGTAAGGTGGCTGATTTTATAAAAGACGACTGGATTCCACTTGGCAATCCACAAACAAACAAGTTCGATGCTGGTCGCATTCAGACATTTCCCACCTACAATCCAATTGAGGGGCTTCGTTTAAGAGCAGGTGTTGCTTCGAATTCAAGATTAAGCACGAACTTCTTCATGAGTAGTTATGTAGCTTACGGATTTGGTGATCATAGATGGAAGTACAGAGGTGAATTAACATATTCATTTGACAAAAAAGTGTATCATGAGAATGAGTTCCCAAAAAACAAACTAGCGTTGGTTTACGAGAATGATCTCTACTCACCGGGTGAAATGCATCCGAGGTCACCAAATAATCTACTTTTAATAACTTTCAGAAGGTCGGAGAATGAGGCAACATATCGCAATTTTGCAGAAGTTAATTATGAGAGGGAGTATAAAAACGGTTTAGCACATACTTTTTGGGTAAGGAGATCACGGTTAACTCCTCAAGGTAGTTTAAGATTTGATTACCAGTTGGATAATATGGGTTTTAATGATAAAGAGCTAGTCAATTCAGAAGCAGGGGTTCTCGTCAGATACTCCTTTGGTGAGGCTTATGAACAGCAAAAAAGAAGAAGAAAACCAATAGAGCTGACTAGTCCGGTTTTCTTTCTTTCCCATACAGTTGGTGCTTATGTGCAGTTTGACAAAAGTCACACTTATCATCGCTCTGAACTCTCTGCGCAGAAACGTTTTTTACTTGGGAATACCGGTCGTTTGGATGCAGTAGGTGAAGTTATGAAAGTATGGAGCAGAGTACCTTTCCCACTGCTTGTTTATCCCAATCAAAGACATAGACATCATATTGAGAACAATGCATTTTTCCTGAATCGCGCACTGGAGTTTGTAGCAGATGAACAGTATACTTTTAGATTTACCTTTGTGGGGGATGACCTGCTATTGGCTAAAATTCCGATAATGAATCAATTGCAGATTAGGGAATTAATATCTTTACGAGCATCATACGGCAGATTAAGCGATATAAACCTACCGGGAAATGCTGAGTTATATGATTTTCCTGATATATCTTTTGAGTATGATTCTGTGCCTTATGTTGAAGGTACAATTGGTTTTACGAATTTACTTGGACTGCTTCGTGTGGAGTATGTTCACAGGTTTACTTACCGACATCACCCTGATGCGTTACTGGGAAAAATAAGGGTTGACGTTACTTTGTAATATTTCGGAATAATTCATAATAGATATATTTTTCTTAAAATTTAGGTCAACCTTTAGCAGAATGTTAATATGAAAATAAAAACATTTTTGATCAAAACAGTTATATCAAAACATTAATAACACTCTTAATGTGAATAATTAGCTTAGAAATGAAAAACTGGTTAAAAGAATTAAAAAACCATATAACTGATGCTTGGATAAATGTGTTCTGGAAAAATCCTAACCATCTGTGGGCTTTGAAGGTTACCGTTTCTATCGCTGCACTTCTAATACCTGCTGAAGTAATATTTCACGACTCCTTTATAGCTACCACGCTTGCCTTGGGTGTTGTGGCTATGTCTCTCGGGGAAACAGATGTTCATCCACTAGGAAGAGTAAAATCGGCTTCAATTGCTCTCATCTTATTTTTTGTAATCAGCTCCCTGGTTGAACTTTTTTTTAATACAGCTGCTTTATTTAGTCTGCTTATACTCATCCTTGCTTTTACACTTACTATTGCTGGGGGGCTTAATTCCAGGATGCAGGGTGTGACTTTTGGCACCCTGCTTATTTTTGTTTACACAATGCTCGGAGCTGATGTAACCGAGAAGTGGTTTTATCAGCCTGTACTTTACACTATTGGAGCATTTGCTTACTCTTTAGTTTCAATACTTTTATTACGTAAGAGACCGTATAGGTTGCTGAAAGAACAGCTTGCGCGTGGGTTTCATTATCTTGCAGAGTATATCGACTTGAAAGCTAATCTTTTTCCTAGTGACCTACAGTCACAGACACCAATTAGAAATCAGCTTGCGCAAAAAAATGTAGAACTTGCACAGCAAATTGAGAGTTGCAAAAATCATCTTTATAGTTACTCGCAGGAGAGTGGTGAGGAGGGTCGTGCTGTTGTCAACAGATATTACCAGAAGTGGTTCCTACTTCAGGAAATGCAGGAGCGGGCAATTTCCAGTCATGAACAGTATGATCTGCTAAGTAGGGAGGTAGAAAGTGGTGAGTTGATGGATGGTTACGGGCAATTGATGAGAGAGATAGCAAGAGCCATGCATTTGTATGCCGATTCGCTATTAACAGATCAATTGTATAAACACCCGATTTCTTTGCAATGGACGCTAAGTGCTGTAAAAAAGCTGCTTGAAGAAGTGAAGGGAGAAGTACATTATATGACTCTTTCGCTACTACTCAGGAATTTGATGGGATTGGAAAAAAACCTAAGAGAGGAGGAAACAGTAAGTGCGCAGATAGATGTTACTGTTTTTAATAGTCGAAAACCTGAACAGAACAGCTTGTCAACTCTACTGAATCCTGAGCACCCACGTTTTAAATTTGCAGTGCGACTAACACTTAGTTGGCTATTAGGTTACTGGATAATTCAACTGTTTCATATTGATAAGGGTGCATGGATATTACTTACTTCTCTAATCGTTTTTCAGCAAACATACAGTGCAACAAGGATCAGACTCTTTAATCGTGTTTTAGGTACTCTTTTAGGCGTTTTTCTGGGTGTTTCACTTTCACAGATTTTGCCAACACTATCAGGTCAGATCTTACTTCTGCTTACGTCAATTTATCTTTTCTTTTACTGGTTAAAAAAGAATTATGTTGTTGCTGCAGTTTTTATTACGGTTTATGTTCTGGCATCGTTTAATCTGCATGATAATCAGGGTATAGCAGTTATGATACCAAGGATTGTTGACACGCTGATTGGTGGCGTGATTGCCTACCTTGTGGTTAGGTTTGTATGGCCTGACTGGCAGTATAAGCAGTTGCCAAAACTGATGTTTAATGCCTTGAATAAGAATAAACGCTATTTTGAGAGTATTTATAAAGGAGCGATTTCAGAGGAGGATTATCTTCATATTAGGCGCACAGCTTATAATGCTGACAACTCTCTAAATGCAGCATGGAAGGGTATGCGTCTTGAACCACGTAAAACTCGTGTTTTTCAGGAGAGTGCATTTAATCTTACTAATCTTAATCATGCTTTGCTTTCATATATCTCGGCTTTTGGTGTTCATAAGCATGCTGAAGAATTGACACCGGAAGAACATGAGTTTTGTAACAAAGTTAGCTACGTGCTGCAGTTTGTTGTTGATATATTGAAAGGTCAAGCTGATGTGTCACAAATCGAAATTCTTGTTCAGTCTACAACACGTTGGGAAGAGGATTTGGAGAAATTGCAATTGAACGAAAATAATAAAAGGGCTACACTGATTTATAACATTGCTCATGTTTCGCGGCAACTGCTCATAGAATCGAAAGTGATTATATAAGATGCGCAATTGTTTGAAGTTGTTTTGTTTTTTTCAGAGTAAGATAAAAGGTTTGTTTGTACAGTAGGTTTAACTGTATGTAATTTGAACACTTTTTTATATTATCTTTGTATCAAATATATATTCTGTTTTCTGAACGATATAGAATACGTAAAAGATTTATTATTAGGTCGAGTTTAAGTGTGACAATAAGATAAAAGTGATTGAAAGAAACATGATTACAATATTAGGAATAGAATCTTCATGTGATGATACATCAGCTGCTGTAATTCGTGATGGTGTCATACTTTCCAATGTTATTGCAGGTCAAGCTGTCCATGAAAGATATGGAGGTGTGGTGCCTGAACTGGCATCTCGTGCTCATCAACAAAATATTATTCCCGTTGTGCATGATGCCTTAAAGCAGGCTGAGGTTTCTAAAGAAGATATTTCGGCTGTAGCATTTACTCGAGGACCCGGATTGCTGGGTTCTCTACTTGTGGGAACATCTTTTGCCAAGGGCTTCTCTTCAGCTTTGAATATCCCAATGATTGAAGTGAATCACCTACAAGCTCATGTTCTGGCTCATTTTATCAAGGAAGATAAAAATGATACGAATCAGCCTGCATTTCCATTTCTGTGTCTTTTGGTATCAGGTGGTAATTCTCAAATTATACTTGTAAAATCATACAACGAAATGGAGATAATAGGGAAAACGATTGATGACGCAGCAGGTGAAGCATTTGATAAGTGTGCTAAGGTGATGGGGTTGGGTTATCCCGGCGGACCTGTAGTTGACCGTCTGGCTAAGATGGGAGATTCTGAAAAATTCACATTTAGTAAACCTCGTATCGATGGTTATGATTATAGCTTTAGTGGATTAAAGACATCATTTTTATATTTCCTGAGAGATGAGCTGAAGCTAAACAGCGATTTTATCGAGGAATATAAAAACGACCTTTGTGCTTCGCTACAGAAAACAATAGTAGATATACTTATGAATAAACTATACCTTGCCTCCGAAGATTTTGGAATAAAGGAGGTTGCAGTAGCTGGAGGTGTATCGGCCAATTCCGGCTTAAGGAATGCTTTTGAAGAGTATAGCCAAAAGTATGGATGGAAGATTCATATACCCAAATTTGCATATACTACTGATAATGCAGCCATGGTTGCCATTTCTGGATATTATAAATATCTGGCAAGGGATTTTGCAAACCATGATGTTACACCTTATGCCAGGGTTTCGATTTAATATCATTTTATAAATTTTTGAATATATAGAAGAATAATATAATACAGTGATGGAGGAAAACAGAAAAAGTCTTAATTTTATTGAACAGATTGTAGAGAATGATTTGAAGGAGGGGAAAAATGATGGGAGAATACAAACCCGCTTTCCGCCAGAACCAAATGGTTATCTTCATATCGGCCATGCTAAAGCCATTTGTCTGGATTTTGGTATTGCTGAAGAGTATGGAGGAATTTGCAATCTCAGATTTGATGATACAAACCCTGTGAAAGAGGATGTTGAGTATGTAGATTCAATTATGGAGGACATAGAGTGGCTGGGCTTTCATTGGGAAAATGTATATTATGCTTCCGACTATTTTCAACAGTTGTGGGACTTTGCTGTTAAACTCATTAAAGAGGGCAAAGCTTATGTAGATGAACAGTCAGCTGAAGAGATTGCTAGTCAGAAGGGCACTCCCACTACTCCAGGAACACACAGCCCTTATCGTGATCGCCCTATTGAGGAGTCACTAGACTTGTTCAATCAGATGAACAGTGGAGATATTCCCGAAGGGAAGATGGTTTTACGTGCAAAGATTGATATGGCGTCATCAAATATGCATTTCCGTGATCCGATAATTTACCGTGTTATACATATCCCGCATCACCGAACAGGAACAAAGTGGAAGGCCTATCCGATGTACGACTTTGCACATGGGCAGTCTGATTACTTTGAAGGTGTAACTCACTCGCTCTGCACACTTGAGTTTGAGGTACACCGACCATTATATGACTGGTTTCTGGATCAGCTTGCCGATACTGATTATCGTCCCCGTCAGATTGAGTTCAATCGCTTGAACCTGACATATACAATGATGAGCAAACGCAGACTGTTGAAGCTTGTTCAAGAGAATCTTGTAACAGGATGGGATGATCCGCGTATGCCTACTATTACTGGAATGCGACGCAGAGGTTACACACCCCAATCTATCCGTAATTTTATTGATTCGATAGGTTACACAAAGTATGATGGAATAAACGATGTTTCGCTTCTGGAATATGCTGTTCGAGAAGATCTCAATGCTCGCGCTATTCGTGTATCGGGTGTTATTGATCCTATAAAACTGATTATTACCAATTATCCCGAAGGGCAGGTTGAAGATATGAACACCATAAACAATCCTGAAGATGAGAGTATGGGCAGTCGCAGAATAAAATTCTCCCGCGAGCTATGGATAGAAAGGGATGATTTTATGGAAGATGCACCAAAAAAATACTTCAGGCTGACACCAGGAAACGAGGTCAGACTAAAGAGTGCATACATTATTAAGTGCACCGGATGTAAGAAAGATCAAGATGGAAATGTTACAGAAGTGTATGCTGAATATTTTCCAGACACGAAAAGCGGGATGCCAGAAGCAAACAGAAAGGTTAAAGGCACTATCCACTGGATATCAGTACAACATGCTTTGAACGCTGAGGTGAGACTATATGATCGTCTTTTTTTAGTTGAAGATCCAGCAGGTGAGAAAGATAAAGATTTTAAAGAGTTGTTGAATCCAGATTCACTAATAGTTAAAAAAGATTGCAAGGTTGAAGAGTATCTGAAAGACGCTGAAACGGGTGACAGTTTTCAGTTTCAACGTATTGGTTACTTCAATGTGGATATTGATTCTACCCACGATGCACTGGTTTTCAATCGCACAGTTGCTTTGAGAGACTCCTGGAAGAGGGGTAGCTAAATGTAAGTTAATGTAATAATGGACGAGAACAATATTGATATAACGTCGCTTTTAGAAAAATATGAAAATATGCGAGCTCTCGGCAAGAATATTTATTTCGATGCCGATGAGTTTGCTTTGCTTGCTGATTTTTATCACTCAGAAGGTGATGTCCTTGAAGCTGAACTTCTTATTGAGCAGGGTTTAAAAATGCATCCTGGCAGTACTGAACTTATGACTTTAAAGGCCAAGCAGCTGGTGCTTGCCGGTAAATATAAAGAAGCATTGGGTTTCATGCGACACTTATCAGAAGATGATCTCGATCTTCCATTATTAAAAATTGAAGCTCTGCTTCACCTTTCACGATTTAATGAAGCTGAAAAGCTTACTAATAAAGTTCTCACCAGAGATCTTCCCGAAGAGGATTATTATTATTTCATGAACGAAGTAGGGTTTCTTCTAAACGATGTTGATAAATTCGATCGTGCAATTGCATATTTAGAAGAAGGCTTGAAAATCAACGCTAATAATCCAGATGTTATTGTTGATCTTGCATATGCTTATGAAATGAAAGGTGATATGGAAAAAGCTATTGAATACAATAATATGCTTCTTGATATTGATCCTTACTCTTTTGATGCTTGGGTAAATATTGGTAAATTATATTCCATGAATGAGCAGTATGATAAAGCTATTGACTCATTTGACTTTGCATTAACAATAAGAGAAGATGATCTTTCTGTTTTGAAAATGAAGGCCTTATCAATGTTCCTTAATGATAATGTAGAGGAAGCTATTTTAATCTTTCGAAAATGCCTCGCTGCGTCTCCCGACGATGAAGCTTTGTATGATTCTTTGTTAGAGGCTTATGCTGCTATGGAACAATATGAAGAGATGATGAATCTCATTGATCTTAAAGAGAAACAAGTAGGCAGTGAAGGAATAATTGTTCGACGTGCATTTGTCTACGTTAGTAAGGGTGATTTTGAAATGGCAAAATCAACTTTCTCTCAGATACCTGAAGCTGAAAAAGATTCTTTGGAATACTATATGCTAGAAGGAGAATTGGCATTTTATGATGAAGATTTTGTATCAGCAGAAGCTGCATACATTAAAGCAGCATTGATTTCAGAAGAAAACGAAGAAATACTTGATAAACTTGCTAATATAAGTGTGGCTCAGGAAAAATATAAACAGGCTGCTGATTACCTTGAGAAGCTATTGGAAATATCACCGGATTTCCCCACTGCCAAATCAAGACTTGCTTTTATTCGATTTGAAATAGGTTCCAAGGAGCCTTTCGACAATATTATGCAACAGTTTACTGATGACGAGTTACTAGAACTTTTAAGCTTGATTATGGGAACTGATAAATCCAACTTTACTGATTTCACTCGAGAAAAAATACTAACACGACTTAATGAAGCTCGTGAAAACAGGATTTTATTTAAAAATATCAAATACTGATACTTATTTGGTTGTTTTTCCACCCATTTCAGTAAATATACTATCCACAGGCTCCCAAAGTTCTATTTTATTTCCTTCAGCATCCATTATATGCACAAACTTTCCATAATCAAATGATTCAATGTTGTCGAGTACGTTAACACCATTATCTTTTAGTTTTTTTACCAGTCCCTCTATGTTTTGAACTCTGTAATTTATCATAAACTCCTTTTTGGAAGGAGAAAAATACTCACTTCCTTTTTCAAAAGGACTCCATTGTAAATAATTAATTTCATCTGGTCTATTAGCATTTCTAAATTCAAAACTTGATCCCCATTCAGTCACTTCAAGTCCCAAATTTTCTGAATACCATTCTTTAGTCTTCTCGGGGTTTTCTGAAAAGAAGAAAATGCCTCCTATCCCAGTCACTTTAGGTGTTTTATCTTTTTGTTCTTCCATGTTGTTCTGTTTTATTAGAATTTATATGCAAATATAATAATTACTAACAATTTATATAAGGTAAAAATTTGAATCATTAGTTTCTTGTTAGCCTTTGTGAAAATTAATTTATTATTTTATTAAAAAAAGCCTACTTTTGCGACTTATCTATATCCAATCAGATGAAACTTTCTAAAATACCACTACTTGGACGTATAATCCTTGCCATAATTCTAGGAGTATTACTTGGTCAATTTGTGCCTCCTTGGTTTGCACGAATATTTGTTACTTTCAATGATTTGTTTGGCAACTTCCTATCGTTTCTTATACCACTTATAATCGTGGGACTCGTAACTCCGGCTATTGGTGAATTAGGTAAAGGTGCAGGTCGATTATTGCTAATTACAACCTTAATTGCGTATACATCTACGCTTTTCTCAGGATTCTTTACATATTTTTCATGTCAATTGTCTTTCCCAACTCTACTCGAAGGAGTCTCATTTCCTACAACGGGCACCGATTCGTCTAATAATGTACTGAAAACTTATTTTTCCATAAACATGCCGCCACTGTTAGATGTTATGTCTGCACTAATATTTTCTTTCTGTGTAGGAATAGGGATATCGATTATCAAAGGGCAAACACTTCAAAAAGCATTTGTCGATTTCAGAGATATCATCACACGCATAATTGCTTCAGTGATTATTCCCCTTTTACCAATTTATATATTCGGAATGTTCATGAGTATGACAGTGAGTGGGCAAGTCTATTCAGTAATTATGCTATTTTTAAAGGTTATTGTAGCGGTATTTATCATACAAATACTTGTTTTGTTAATACTATTTTCAATAGCAGGAATCATGTCCGGACGTAATCCACTTAAACTACTCAAAACTATGCTTCCGGCTTATGCTACAGCATTAGGGACTTCATCTTCAGCAGCAACAATACCGGTTACTCTCGACTGTACACTTAAAAACAAAGTCACCGAACCCATTGCATCATTCACCATACCACTTTGTGCTACAATTCATCTGCCTGGAAGTACTCTTAAGATTGTGGCTTTCTCTGTTGCTTTTATGTATTTCTCAGGGATGCCTGTCGAACTTGGAACTTTTATCGAATTTATTTTCCTTATAGGAATAGCCATGATAGCAGCACCTGGTGTTCCGGGCGGAGCAATTATGGCAGCTGTCGGCATTATCCAGAGTGTGCTGGGATTTAACGAAGAACTCATAGCCATGATGATAACGGCTTATCTGGCAATAGACAGTTTTGGAACTGCTTGCAACGTCACCGGTGATGGAGCAATAGCTATAATTATAGATAAAATCGCAGATAAAGAAGCTCAGACCAATAATATTTTTTTATAATTTAACAGTTTTTTATGCAAGAATCAATGCAGATCGCTATTTAATGATTAGAGTAAAATTCAAAGTAATAACTTAGGATTATAAATACTAATCAGAAACAATTTTTAAAAACTACTAAATTATGAAAACAACCAAATTTCTTTTTACTGCATTCTTTTTAATGGGCTTGATAATTTTGCCCTCATGTCTTGATGATGACAATGATGATATGAATTTAAGATATCCCAATGCCCTTGTAACTGTTAAAGAATCAGCAGATGAGACTCTCTTTTTTCAACTGGACGACCAAACTACTCTGCTTCCTGTAAATCTAAACTCTCATCCTTTTGGTGGTAAAGAAGTTAGAGCATTAGTAAATTACGAAGAGGTTGATGAGTCAAGCGGTTCTTTCGATAAAGCAGTGCATGTCAATTGGATAGATAGTATCAGAACAAAAGCGATGGCACCTAATTTGGGAGATCAAAATGATGAAGTTTATGGAACCGATCCCGTAGAAATTGTTCCCGATTGGGTTACAATTGCTGAAGATGGTTATCTCACACTTAGATTCAGAACTATATGGAGTAATATGGGCATTACACATTTCGTAAATCTTATCCCAACTAACAATCCACAGAATCCGTATGAGGTTGAGTTTAGACATGATGCTAAAGGAGACGTGTCTGGAAGAGTAGGAGATGGGCTGGTTGCCTTCAAGCTTGATAATCTGCCTGATACAGAAGGAGAAACAGTGAAGTTGAAACTTATATATAAGTCATTTAACTCAACCAAATCTATAGAATTCGATTATAAGACTCGTGCTGCAACGGCAGCCACATCAGCAATTGCCGCCGAGAGAAGTGTAATTCCATTAGAATAAATAAACACTCATAATTTAATGATAACGTTTTCTTTTCAATTTTTCATTTAAATAGCGTAAGGTTGTACCTTTGCAAAAAGGGCAACCTTACAACACAAAATTGTAAATGTAAATAGTAAAGCTTAATAGCTAATGCTCAGACCAAAACTTTAGATGCTAAGAGACGAAAGCAGAGAACGTGAATTACTTCAGCAAATTGTGGGTGGCGACAAGAATGCGATGAAGACTTTTTATGATATCTATTCAGGGTATCTTACAGGGGTGTGTTCTCGTTACGTTTCTAATAAAGAGGATATAAAAGATATTTTACAGGAGAGTTTTCTGAATATATTCAAATCCATACATAATTTTAAATATCGGGGCATCGGATCTTTAAAAGCATGGTCGGCACGTATAGTTGTGAATGAATCTTTGAAACATATTAAGGAAAATGAAAAAATGCAGTTGACTAGTTTGCCCGACTGGGATTTACCTGATCATAATGAAATCCTTGATTCCGATTTAGAAGATATTCCAACTTCAGAAATACTGAAAATGATAAGTTCATTGCCAACCGGCTATCGCACAGTGTTTAATCTATTTGTGTTTGAGGGAAAAAGTCATAAAGAGATTGCATCGATATTGGATATTGCGGAAAACAGTTCCGCCTCGCAGTTGCACAGAGCCAAAAGCTTGCTGGTTAAAGAAATAGAGTTGTATCGGATAAATAAAAATAAGAATGAACGATAAATGGCAAGATAAACTTCGCAGCCGCATGGAGTCTCATGAGGAGTCTGCTCCTGAAGGATTGTGGGAAAGTTTGGAGCAACAAATTGTTTCCGAGAAAACTTTATTCGATTACAAAACATTTGAAAACAAAGTTTCAAAAATTACAAATTCAAAAACAACCAAACCTGTAATCAAAAAACACCGACTTTGGGGAATTGGCATTGTTGCTGCTGCAGCAGCTGTAATTCTACTGTTTTTTGTTCTTAATATTCCAAATAACAATCAAATAAATGAGTTTTTAATAAACGATAATCAAACAACTTCTGAGTTGATTGATAACAGTGTATCAGAAATCGACGAAACTGTTAAATTACCTCTTGAAGTGACAACACAAACAACTGTTTCAGGAATTAAAATAGCGAAGAATAATACTATTATTTCAGATTCAAAAACTTCAATATCAAAAAATAAAGAGAGTGTTTCCAAAGAAATTATTACTAAAAAATCTTCAATAGAATCCTCTGATGAAGAATATAAGGAGGTTGTTCCCAAAGATAGTAATCAAAAAGAGAACATGATAAAAGAAGATCTTACCGATAAGCAAAATATCTACAGAAAAAATGATCAGCTCTTAGCTTCATCAACAGGATTAAATAACCAAAAAAAATCAAGATGGCAAACAAATATTTCAATGTCAAATACTTCCTCAGGATTTTCAGAAACATACTCAGGATATGGCACCTTTGCACTTGAAGAAACTGTTGATCGACAGTATGCCTTTACCTCTCAATATACACGGGAAAGGGCTTATACGGATGTTAAGCATGATCAACCAATAACATTTGGACTCACATTGAGATATAACTTAAATGATCGATGGAGTCTGACAAGTGGTTTGACGTATTCATTTCTTTCATCTCGCCTTCGATCAGAAAGTAGCAATTATTTTTATGATGACACTCAGAAACTTCACTATTTGGGTATTCCGTTGAACGTGGCATACACCTTCTGGCAAAACAATAAAGTATTAACCTATATTTCTGCAGGTGGACTTGTAGAAAAAAATATAGCCGGCAAATTGACTTCAAATTACTATATTGATAATGAATTAGAAATGGCTACTAGTAAAAGTGTTACCTCTAGACAGTTACAATGGTCAGTTAACAGTGCAATAGGAATAGAATACCGTGTTTCTGATTTAATTGGAGTATATGCAGAACCAGGAGTAGTTTATTATTTTAATAATAGCAGTGAGTTAGAAACCATTTACAAAGACAGACCTGCTAATTTCAATCTAAGACTCGGCTTAAGACTTAATTTCAATAAATAAATTGTTCGAACTTAATATTTAAAACCAAATAATTATTTATTTCATTATTTAATAGACTTATAAAACTGTAATTCACTTCTAAGCTGATCAATCTCAGACTGAAGTGACTTCACTTTCCCAAGCATATTATGCAGTGCATCAATTCCTTCCACATTGATATTCATATCGTAATACCAGCGAATAAACTGCTCAAGGTTGGATAGCTCATCATATTCTATATAACTTTCTTCTTCTTTATCCACCACATGAATAAGTCCCACCTCATGTAACGAATCGATGAAAGATTCTTCCACTTCATAAATTCTAAGGCATTCGCTGTATAATAATCGTTTCCTATTCATGGTTTACTAATTTTTGATAATCTGGTAAATAGCTCTTTCTGTTCATCCGAAAGATTTTCGGGTAACTGTACTTTTAGTGATACATACAGATCTCCGAATTTGTTTTCTTTTTTATAAACCGGGAAGCCCTTACCTTTCAGCCTGAGCTTAGAACCCGGCTGAGTACCAGGTTTTATTGTCATTTTAACCTGTCCACTGAGTGTATTTATCATCACTTCACCGCCCAAAACAGCGGTGTACAGATCTATCGAAGCATCAGTATAAAGATCGTCACCTAGACGTTTGAAGTCTGGATCTTCCTCAATTACAAATGTGATATAAAGATCTCCGTTTAAACCATCACCTGTACTTTGCTGACCGTATCCTGTCAGCTTGATTTTCTGTCCATCGGCAACACCTGCAGGGATTGTGATGCGAACATTTTTACCATTAATGGTTAATGTTTGCTGATGCGTTTGCATTGCCTGTCGAAGTGAAAGTCGCAATTCAGCATGATAATCAGATGCTTTATGCCGATAACGTCTTCCAGAACTTCCTGCACGATGACTAAAACCACTGCCAAACATTGAATGAAAAAATTCTGAAAAGTCATCATCCGAAAAATCACCTTCTGTATAAAAAGTCTGACCACCTTGATCGCCCCAACTCTGTTGGCTTCCCCACTGTTGCTGATACTGTTTTTGAGCCTTTTCAAACTCCTCGCCGTGCTTCCAGTTCTCACCGTATTTATCATACTTTGCACGTTTCTCCGGATCGCTCAGCACTTCATTTGCCTCATTCAGCTCCTGAAATTTTTTATGAGCTTCTTTATCCTTAGGATTTAGATCGGGATGTAATTTCCTTGCGAGCTTGCGATAAGCCTTTTTAATATCCTCAGCCGATGCATTTCTGCTTACTCCCAATATTTTATAATAATCTATGTAAGCCATCTCATAAAATAATAAAATAAAACTACATAACGGTTGTTTTTGAGGAATGTCTTACCATTTTAAAAATGCCATTAAGTTCTTTTTCGGTCAAATGTCTCCATTTGCCAAGAGGTATATCCAGGTCAATATTCATTATACGATATCTTTCCAGTTCAACTACTTCATTTCCAAGATACTCGCACATACGCCTAATCTGTCTGTTAAGTCCCTGAGTAAGAGTAATTCTGAATGTAAACTTGTCAATCTGTTCTACAAAACATTTCTTGGTAACAGTGCCAAGAATAGGAACACCATTGCCCATCTTTTGGATAAAAGTTTTTGTAATGGGATACTTAACTTTCACCATATACTCCTTCTCATGGTTATTACCAGCCCGAAGTATCTTGTTCACAATATCCCCGTCACTAGTCAGCAAAATCAAACCTTGACTATCTTTGTCAAGCCTTCCGATAGGGAATATTCGTTCAGGATATTTTATAAAATCAATAATATTGTTCTTTTCTCTTCGAGTATCTGTTGTACAAACAATTCCTCTTGGTTTATTCAATACCAAGTAAACATGTTTTTTTTTCTTACCTTCAATATCGCCTCTCGGAGTGATAAGCTTGCCATTTAATCTTATCTCATCATTATATGAAACCTTACTACCCATCTCAGCAACAGCACCATTTATAGTAACACGTCTTTGCTCAATTAGTTTATCTGCTTCTCTTCGTGAACAATATCCTACTTCACTAAAATATTTATTTATACGAATCAAATTATTATTTTCCATCTGTTATTAATGCACCGTTAAATATATATACAAAGGTAACTGATAATTATTTAAGTGAAACTAACTCCACTCAAGTAATCGCCTTTCCCCCTTCAGCTCTCTGATATTCGTAGCATCCTGACTAACTTCAATCACTCCTTTGTAAGCACCCGACTCGTCTCTAAGAGCAAAATACTGAATAAGGATAAATTTTCCTCTCGACTGAATCCAAAAGTCAGCTTTTTTTCTTTTGCCTGTTTTGAAAGCTTCAATTATGTCTTCCACAACATGAACACTTTCAGGTGGATGACAATTCTGTACAGCTCTGCCAACTACAGCAGGTGAACGAGGGAAAAATCGATCCTCTGCCTTGTTGAAAAATGCTACCTTATCATTTTCATCAACAACGGTTATATCCACCGGCAGATGATTGAATATCATTAACACCTGTTCGGCACTTAGGATTCCTGTTTCAAAAAGAATCCTGCTATTCTGTATTAAATTGTCTGTTTCAATAATATTACTTTCAGCATTTAACTTTTTATGATCCTTACTCATAGGTTTCTCCGGAGCTTCAATAAAAGGAAAGGGATATTCAAAACTCTGAAGATGCATTTCCTCCCACAACTCTTTGCTGACTGTTTCTGATGCAATAGGGTAAACCACAGCATTCTCCTTATGTATCATCCTGAATACCTTGAAGAAATACTGTCCCAAAATCACCTTAAAGTCATCCCATACCGTGTCTCTATCCTCAAGTAAGCCGATTATTTTCTTAAGTGATTCGCGAATATCATCATCCAGCGACCACATAACCTTCAGCGGTCGATAATACTCCCATATTTTTTCCAGATAAGGGAAGAGTATGTTTTCCTTTTTTACGTAATGATGCTCAAAATCCCTGAATTCTCTGAATAGAGGAAGCAGTTCAACTCTCATACTTTCAAAATCATCATGTTCCCTACCGTTGTAGCTCTTAATAATTTTTTTTATCTGATTGAGTTTAAAAGCAAAAGCATCATTTTCAAGAATCATATAATATAAGAAAGATCCTTTAGCTGGCTTTTTCCATTCGTAACTATTCAGACTTTTGGTTATAACGTTAACAATCTTCTCCAGATACTCCTTAATCAGATCCGGTTTTATGCCCATTTGCAGCTGCATGTCCTCAACCCTTACAATATCATAAGGTGTAACGCTGTCAATGGTCTCTTTATATGTGTCGATTAATGTTTTAACATCATCTCCATTCATCACTCCAAGTGAGAAAGATAAAAGCTCACGGTAGCGTTTCTCTGAATATATTTGATCATCCATATTATACTAACTTGCAATTGAGAGTATAGTGTTATCCTTACATAAATAATTTTATCAGTAATCAGATTTCAATTTACTATATATTTCCAAATCTACAAAATGGTTTTCTGAAAGTAATTCGCCATCCCTCTCTATTCCTTCAAATTTAAAGTTCAGTCTCTTTGGAATATTGCTGCTTGGTGTGTTGCCAACTGCACATTTAATCTGTATTCGGTTAATATTAAGTGTTTTGAAAGCAAAGTCACAAATCATGTCTACCGATTTAGTCATAATACCCTTCTTCTGAAAACCTTCGGAAAGCCAGTACCCTATTTCGGTTTTTCTGTTTGCTTTATCCGTATCTTTAAATCCAACAATACCTGCAAACTCATCTTGATATTTTATTGCAAAAACATACTCAAAATAATCTTTATCAGTATTAACAACAGAGCTTACATACATTTCCGAATCAGTAATGCCTCTTGTTGTTTCGACGAAAGGCAGCCATTTGCCCAGGTATTCTCTCTGAGAGTCGATAGTAATAAAGATATCCTTAGCATCTGAGAGCTCCAATTGTTTTAAAACTATATTTTCATCTATTCTCAAAATCATAGGTTATAATTTTCGTTACTTGATTATTTTTTTTAATTTCTAAAATGAATTATAGCCTAATTAAATAACATCAGTTGAATGTATAAATTCATTTCATCAAATCACTTTGTAGAACTCGTCCAATCTTTTTCTTTCCGGTTCAAAAAGACTTATTACACTCATATTTATTTTTTCGAAGAATGATAAAACTATCTCAGGATTATTCCTTTTCATTATCTTCTTCCAAGTACCAATAACCTTTCCATTTAGCATTATTGTTGGAGAAAATATACCGTTTTTAGTTACCACCTTCCTTAAATGTTCAGAATCAAAAATCTCAGAACGATCTTTATAACTAACCAAAAACTCATCAAAAGGAGCCAGTAACAGAGCAGAGTCATTATACGAAGGTGGAGTTTTTATATCATTAGCCATCCAGCATTCCCTGCCATTTACCATCTCACTCACAAAAAGCGAATTATTCATCTCCAAAGCTTTTCTGCTCTCAGTAAGTGTAAGTCCCGACCACCATACAAAATCCTGTAATGTTGCAGGACCATGGCTCCTGAAAAATTTATCTGCCAAGCGCTTCAAAGCTTCATCTCTCGTAATACTTTTTCTTTTAGGAGCCCACTCTTCTAAAAGGGTAAATGTTTGTTTATTACCATCCAATCTGCCGTTCACAATAATCCCTTCGAGCTCTGCAAAACTAAGTAATACCGATAAGTTATTATCGTCAAGCTCAAATCCGGCATCCTTTAGCTTATTTCCAATCTCCTGTTTTGTAAGATGTCTGCCATCCCTCAAAAGTCTTTCGATACGAGGTAAGTAGCTGTATAAGAAAGACTCGTCTGTATTAAGCATCTTAGCATAAGATTGATAAACAGGTTTCAAACGAGGGTAAGATAGCTCATACATCCAATAAATATCCTCAGCAGTAACAAAATGCCATGTTGGTCTAAGTATATGAGTGCGAATAATCTCACCACTGTTAAGTGCATCAGTTACACTTTTATTGCAACTTACCTTTAAACGTGATCCAATTGCCCATTTCGCCAAATCCAATGCTTGTGACTGCATTGCACACATATAGCTAACCACTTCAATAGGATCTTTCAGATTATGAGTTGAAAGAAGTTGATTATATAGACGTAGGTTAAGAAGTTCTGAACTATTCATAAAATTACAAATTTACTCCGCTCATATTAGCATACCTGTCACCCGTATGAGTACCAAGGGGAATAATCGATTCTAGTCGGTCCAGTTCTTCCTGACTAAGTTCAATTCTTGTAGCTGCAATATTTTCTTCTACATACTTAACTCTTTTAGTTCCTGGAATAGGCACATGCCCTTTTGAGATGATCCATGCCAATGCAAGTTGCGAAGGTGTAATATTTTTCTCTTCAGCCACCTGTTTGATCTTTTCAAGTAGTTCAATGTTTTTGTAAAACTGTTCGTTCTGAAAACGAGGCATATAACGTCTCCAATCGCCCTCTACCAAATCTTCGGGATGTTTAATGGTGCCAGACAGAAATCCACGTCCAAGTGGAGAGTATGATATAAGTCCGATTCCCAACTCTTTCATAGTATGCAGGATGCCGAGCTCCTCAATCTGTCTCTCAAACAGGGAGTACTCCGACTGAATGGCAGTCAGTGGGAATGTGTTATGAGCTTTACGGATAGTCCCCGAACCCACTTCAGACAAGCCTATATATCTCACCTTGCCCTCTTTTACTAAGTCGGCCATAGCACCTACTGTCTCTTCGATAGGTGTGTTTGTATCTAAACGATGCAGATAGTAAAGATCAATATAATCTGTGTTCAGGTTTCGTAGCGACCGCTCCACAGCTTTTCTCAAATAGCTTTTGCTTCCGTTTACATTTCCTGTACGGTTGCCTTCATCATCCATTTCTACACCAAATTTGGTTGCAATAATATATTTATCACGATTACCTGCTACAGCCTTCGCAATCAGTCTCTCATTCTCGCCTTCGCCATACATATCGGCGGTATCCAGAAAGTTACCACCCAGTTCAAATGATCTGTGTATTGTTGCAATAGATTCTTTTTCATCCGCTTCACCATAAATACTTGATCCTTTTAGTTTCGACATTCCCATGCATCCAAGGCCAATAGTTGGTATAACGAGTCCCTGACTGCCCAATTTTACCTGCTTAATTGTTTCCATAGGTTATAATTTTTTATTTTATAACAAATTATAAAGCTGTATGTTTTTGACTATGTTATAACTAGTTGACTTCAGGAGATATTGCCAGTTAAATACTACTTTTTTACAAAACTCAACCAGCATTAATAAATTATTATCAAAGTACTTTCAACTTATATTTTACAATCTCCTCAAAATCTTTCACCTCATCTGTCTTTTTAATATCCAAACTTAAAGGGAAAAGTTTGCCAATAGCAATTGCATCATCAAACTTATTTTTAATATCATTATCTATAGGAATTTCATTAATTCCAACCCTGGTCTTTTCTGTAAAATAGAAACCCGTCTTAATGAATTTTTCCCAAATAGAAAGCCAAAAAACAGTCTTTTTTTTATTAGAAACCTTACATAGCCATGCATTACCATCCTTGTAAAACCTCCATTCATAAGCAAGTTTATATTTAGCAGTAATTATATCAATTAAAGCCTTGTAAACCTTATAAATATCTTTACCCAGTATGTCTTCCAATACTCTGTCAGTCGGCTCCACGTCAGCATCACGCAGTAGCATCGTCTCTTCTTGTTGTTTCATAATTTCTTAAGGATTTAGTTTCCAGATCTTATCAGAAAAAGGCAAATATTCAGGCAGAGCAGCCGACCCGTACCATTCGTAAATATCATAATCCAGAAGTCCGATCTCAATCGCACGGTCTGTATTCAAAATCTCATTTGCCTCTTCCAAAGAATTGATGTTATCAAGAATAAAAATGCCCCTGTAGCTGTTTTCATTCTTTCCCAAGGGACCGGCAACAATCATTTTTCCTTCATCCACCAGCCTTTTAATATTTGACATATGCCCTCTAAAACTTTCGGTGATAATAGTCTGGTCTGTAGTTTTGTTGGTACCCGTTTTAAGAATTACAAGATAAAACATTTTCATGCCAAAATCATCACCACCCAATCTATCAGCAAGCTGCTTATCGAAATTAGGATTAGTAACTATTGAATCATTTTGCAACTTGTCGGTTGTCTGACCAGACGCAAGGCTTGAAATCATTATTGATATTAGTAAAACCAAATATTTCATATTCATAATGTTTTAAATTAGTGTGTGATCCTAATAATTTTGAACAACAAGATTACGAATATTTTTTTATAATATAGTTTTTTACTTTAAACACTTTCATAGCGAGTGATATTTTCAATAATTTATTAAGAAAATCCTATAGCTTCGCTATGACTTTCCTCTCTATTTGCTCTTATCTGGTTCTTACCTCGTCCTTATAAAGTCCTTTTACAATAGATCGGGGTATGGGTTATGTCTAGATTTTGTGATTTCTATCTAAAGTTGAGATAGTATGTATTATGTATGTTGTGTGTAGTTAAAGAAATTCATTGTATATGTCTTTA
>DHCC01000089.1:0-8901 GCA_002398875.1 Bacteroidales bacterium UBA4912
CTCCCCAACAAATCCCCCACCCAAACTGTTATACATTCATCCCAACAAAATTAAAAAATGCAAAACACTAATTTAACATTATGATGAAAGCAGCTGTGTATGAGAAGTACGGACCGCCTGAAGTTGTGCGTGTGAAAGAGATAGCTATACCTCAGCCTAAAGGAAATGAGCTTCTGATTAAAGTTTATGCTTCAACGGTAAACAGGACTGACTGCGGTTTTCGGAGTGCTGAGTATTTTGTTTCGAGGTTCTTTAGCGGACTTTTTAAACCAAAGTTTCCGGTGTTGGGATGTGAATTTGCAGGTATCGTGGAGGAAACCGGAACGGAGGTCACTAAATTCAAAAAGGGTGACAGGGTTTTTGGTTTTAATGATGAAACTTTCGGTGGTCATGCGGAATATATGGTTATTAGTGAAAACAAGGCACTGGCAACTATACCCGACAGTATATCTTATGAAGATGCTGCTCCTATAACCGAAGGATCGCATTATGCTCTTGAGAGTATCAGGGCTGCAAAAGTTAAAGCTGGCGATACTGTTATGGTTTATGGAGCGACTGGTGCTATTGGTTCTGCTGCCATTCAGCTCCTGAAACACTTAGGTGCTCATGTTACGGCTGTTTGCAACACTAAAAATGTAGGTCTGATTAAATCCTTAGGTCCCGATATAGTAATTGATTATCAAACTGAAGATTTTACTAAAACCGACATAAAGTTCTCTTTTATCTTTGATGCTGTCGGGAAAAGTTCTTTTAAAGAGTGCAAACCTCTGCTAACGGAAAAAGGTATTTATATTTCTACTGAACTTGGCAAAAACGGTGAGAATATTTGGCTTGCCCTCACCACCCCGCTCTCGGGAGGAAAAAAGGTGTTGTTCCCGTTGCCGGGTATCAGTCAGGATGACGTTAAATACCTCAAATTCCTGGTTGAATCGGGCGAATTCAGACCTGTAATAGAAAGGCATTATAATCTGGATGATATTGTTGATGCTTACAAGTATGTGGAAACCGGACAAAAAACAGGTAATATCATAATAAATATTCAAAAAAAGAGCTGACTAAAAACAGAAATTAGGTGTAGGAATTCATCATATTTCCAATAAGATGGAAAGTTTTTGTAATATTAATTGAACAAACATTTTATGCCTCAGATGTTTTCAAAGAAAATTAAAAATTACAGAAACGATGAAAAAAGTATTATCCCTATTTCTACTATTTCCTGCACTTGTATTTGCTCAGAATGATCAGATCAAGTCGGCAGAAGACTTCATGCAAGAATACTTTCAACTGTTTGATGATAAACAGTGGGATTCCGTCCTCGAAATGTACACTGACGACAGTCAGGTTGTTGGCTTTGGTAACTGCAAAAGTTATTGACTCTATAAGTGGCGAAAATTTAACCCGAATAACTGAAAACATCTCTACATTTCTTCTTGAACAGACTGATGGTGTATGGAAAAATAAATGATGATCAACAACCAGAACTTTCCGATATTGAACGGTAAAAACATCGGAGAAAAATTTCTGATGAATAATGCTCCAGCGTCCAGGAGATTTTCATTATCCACAAATATTATGTATGATTTTATGTGTAGTATGGTAGATTATAATAAGAGAAACGGATTATCTCCTGAAGAGCTTGGTAATATAGTTGGCGAAAATTATTCAAAAAACTGGGAAAGATCGCGAACCTATGATAATCTTTTGATAGATTTTTCTAATTACGTAATTGGTATCACCACTTATGTAGAATTAGTGGAGAAGAATGATACAACATTAGTAGTTAAAATTCTGCCTCCATCTGTAAGCAAAGCTTGGAAAGTCACCCGTAATGATATGGTAAGCTTTACCCAAAATATGTGGTATCAGATTGCCAGGAATATGGAGTCTGATTGCACGATTACGGATGATGGAAGATATTGGACTGTTGTAATGAATAAAAAGTAATTACATGGTCGGTTTTGGGTATTACTTTTGTCTTACCTTGTTCTTATCTTGCACTTACCTCGTCCTTATCTTGCTCTTTTAAAAGAGGCCTTTGTAAGGATTTGGTAAGTGTAAAATATAAATTTAATCAGTGTCAAGGATGACTAATGTCCTGACAAAAAACAATATAATCACATCAAAATTGAATCATATCATATCTTCAATATTCCAGACGAATGCGCGCAAGCCAAGGTTGGGCGACTCATTGTCAAGTTCTTTCAGATACTTCAATAAAACCGGCACTCTGTCATCTTCAACTATTGTGAGGATTGCATTATTCACTGATGGCCACGCATGAGAACCATAGTGCGGATAACCATCTTTGCTTCCTTTTCCAAACACCTCTTTCCATGAAGTAAAACCACGTATGTTAAGTGAGCTCAGGTTGTCTACAATCTCATCATAATGAGCCTGGTCTAATAAAATCATTACTGCTTTCATAAATCTCGTTTTCCAATTTAACTAACCGATAATTCTCTTTTTTCCACTATAACTTCGCGGTGTTTTTTCCTTCTGCGACGTACACCATATCCGGCCATCATTGAATAGAGTGCAGGTATAAGTATTAGTGTAATGATAGTGGAGAATGTCATACCTCCAATAATTGCTATACCTAATGCCCGCCACATTTCAGATCCCTGACCGGTGCCTATTGCAAGAGGTATCATACCCAAAATGGTGGTTAGTGTGGTCATCAAAACCGGCCTCAGCCTGGAGCGTCCGCCATGAACTACGGCTGTGATAATTGACATGCCTCTCTCACGGTTAAGGTTGATATAGTCGATAAGCACAATTGCATTCTTCACAACCATACCCACAAGCATAATCAATCCTACATATCCCATTATACCCAGCGGTTCTCCCGTTATTGCAAGCAATAGAAGCCCTCCTGTAAAGGCAAACGGAATTGTGAGGATAATCATAAATGGATAGGTTAGCGACTCAAACTGAGATGCAAGTACAATATAAACAAGTATTGATACTATCAGAAGTAGTAGTGCCAACTCGGAAAAAGCTTCTTGCTGATCTTCCAATGTACCCGCCATTTCGATCTGAACTCCGGTTGGGATCTCTGTTTCTGCCAGAATAATATTAACATCTTCCACAACTTCACTTAGTGCTCTGCCGTAGATAGTTCCTGTAACTGTAACAATACGCTCACGGTCTTGTCTGTCAATCTGTGGGAGTGAGGATGTCTCAATTACTGTACCCAGATCGCGTACTCTAACGCCTGTACCCATTGGATTATAGATAAGAATATCTTCTATATCCTCAATTGATTGACGATATTGCTCTTCAAAACGTACACGAATATTGTACTCTTCACCATCCTCACGATAACGTGACATTACCAGACCGTTGATTCTGTTACGAACAGCGTTAGCTGCAGTAGCCATGTTTAGTCCGTTAAGAGCCAGCTTCTCACGATCGAACTGAATCTGGTACTCCATCCTATAATCTTTACGCGATACTACAATATCTCTCAATCCTTTTACATCAGCCAACTTACTGCTCATATCTGCAGCTATTGCATCTGTTTCGGCAAGATCATATCCATAAATTTCAACAGCAACATTATTACCTCCTGCCATTCCCATATCGCCACCACCGGGCATAACCTGAAATCGATGCAGCTCCGGCATTTTGGCAAGATCCTGACGAATCTCATCAGAAATATCATAGATGGTTTTCTTCCTGTTCTTAGCCTCTGTAAGACGCATTGTATAGGTCATAATATTAGAAGCATTATCCTGCATAGCTGCCCAAGTGTCGTCTTCGCCGGCCATACCGACAGAGAAGGAGATAATTTCTATTTCAGGATATTTATCCTTCATGCCTTGTGCAATGGTATGCCCTACTTCGCGTGCAACTTCCATACGTGTGCCGGTGGGCATCTCAACAGTCAGGGCAATGCTGTTATTATCAGACTCGGGCATAAATGCTGTTTTCAAAGTAACTGCACTGATAATTACACTTATGATAAAAATTAGAATCACACCTAACAATGTTGTTCTTCTTCTCCTTGCAACCCAGTTTACCAGTCTTCCGTAACCTCCGTCGAGTTTATCAAGCATTGGCAAGATGTTCTTGCTATACCATCTGTCGAATTTGTTTTTATTGGTCTCTTTGGTTGAGCGCATCATGTGGGCACTCATCATTGGAGTTAGCGTAAGAGAAATAATCAACGACAGCGTGATAATAATTGTTACCATCCACCCGAGCTGTTTAAACATCACACCTGCAAAACCGCCTACCATTGTCATAGGCAGGAACACTGCAATAATTGTAAGTGTTGATGCTATAACCGAAAGGGAAACCTCCTCGGTACCATATACAGCTGCCTGCTTGGGACGGCTGCCGCGTTCGATATGCGAGGTAATATTCTCAAGCACAACAATGGCATCGTCAACCACCATACCTATGGTTATGGAGAGAGCGGACAGTGAAATAATATTAATTGTATTACCCGTCAAGTACAGGTATATAAATGATCCGATAAGCGAAATAGGTATTGTAACCATAACAATTATGGTTGCACGCCATCTTCCAAGGAAAAACAGAACAATAATACCAACTATAAATAACGCTATCAGGATTGTTTCCAGCAAGCTGTTAATGGATGTTTTAATATAGTCTGAAGTATCCATTACTGTTTCTATATGGATATCAGGCGGCAATGTTTCCTGCAATCCGGGCAACTCTGCCTTTACTGCATCTGCAATAGCAACCGTGTTGGCACCTGATTGTTTTTGCACAATGATACTTGCACTTCGTCTGCCATTGGTGTAGTTTTCCTGTACACGCGACTCAAGAGTATCGCTGACAGTGGCAACATCCCTGAGATAAACAGGGCGTCCCATACTGTTGCCAACAACAATATTATTAAGGTCTCTACTATTTTTGAACTCACCTTCCAGACGCAACATATAGGTTTGTGAACCTATATCAAAATTACCTGCAGGCACGTTCAGGTTTTCAGCTGCAATAACCTGTGCAATCTGTTCGAGTGACATATTGTATGCTTCGAGCTTCGCAGGCACCACATTCACCTGTATCTCGCGTTGTGGGGCACCACCTACTGATACTGTTCCAACACCTGAGATACGATTCAGGGGGTTGGCAACCTGCTCATCCAGGATTTTATATAATGCGCCGGCGCTCTCCTCGGCGGTGGCAGAGAGAACAACTACCGGAATCATGTCTGAGCTGAATTTCAGAATCATGGGATCTTCTGTGCCATCGGGGAGGAACCCGGATATCAGCGACACTTTATCTCTCACATCATTCATCACGGCATCCATATCGGTACCGAAATCAAACTCAAGCATAATCATAGACAGTCCGTCTCTGGACTGTGATGTAATCTCTTTTAGCTTCTCGGTAGTGTTAAGTACATCCTCAAGAGGCCGTGTTACGTTTGCTTCCACATCCTGTGCTCCCGCACCCGAATAAGAGGTCATTACCGACACTATATTTAGGTCGATATTTGGATAGAGGTCGATGGGCAACTGTCTGTAAAACAGAAGTCCTATCAATACTACTCCAATAAATATCAGTGATGTGCCGACGGGATTTTTAACCGCGGTTTCATATATCTTCATATATCTATCTTATTTTATCCTTATATTTAATTAGATAATACCTGTTAATCAACCACTTCAACTTCCGAACCGTCTATCAGGTTGGTATTTCCATGGATAATTACTTTGTCACCTGCATTTAATCCCGAAAGGATTTCATACTTATCATCAATTCTTACGCCAAGTTGCACAAGGGTATATACAGCTTTGCCGTTTTCTTCCACAAATACGTAGCGGTCGTTTGAACCTACTTGCTTCAATACTGCCCTGTCGCTTAACAGGGGACGGTCGTTTGACCCAAAGTTCATTTTTACACGTGAAAACATGCCGGGACGCAGTTTTTGATTACTGTTTGGCACTGTTACCTCCACTGTAAAAGTATGTGACATGGGGTCTATGGTAGGATAAATTAAAGATATCTTACCTTCAAACACTTCATCACCAAGTGCATCTGCCTGAACTTCAACGGGCATGCCAATGCTTACCTGACTGTAATATCTTTCCGATACGTTTAGAGTTACCTTTACCGGGTTCATACTCTCTATTGTAAGAATTGGCAGTTGCATAGCAACATCACCCGGATCATAGTTGCGTGCGGTTACTACTCCACTCAGCGGACTTATCAGTCTTGTATTTTCACTCAGGTTTTCCATTGCTGTTTCGGCAACATCAAGCTGAGTTTTAGCCTGATCAAGCTGTTGTTTAGAAATTCCGCCAACTTCATACAACTCTCTGTATCGCTCATAATCTCTTCTTAATGTAGCAACTTGTGTCTCTTGCTGAGAAAATGTAGCAGCATCCATAGCTACCAACACTTGTCCCTTTTTCACATAAGAGCCCACATCAACGTATATTTGACGTATGCGTCCACCCATGGCGGGCGCAATATTATTTACCTTGTCTGCTTCAACTGTAGCTGTGAATGTTGAGATCTGATCCACCGGTACCAGACTCACCTCTTCAACACGTACTTTTGTCTTTTGTGAAGTTTCACTCTCTGATGCAGACTGTCCGGAGCCTCCGCATGAAATGAGAAAAATAGCTGCAACAAAAGGAGTAAACTTCAATAAGTTATACATTTTCATAAAGTTATATTGTTATTATTATTGTTTTCTATTTGTTTAATTTTAAATCTAAGAATTTTTATCACCTGTTTATATCTTCAACAGGTGCGATATCATATCCTAACACCTTTTCCAAATCAGCTTTTGCAGCGAGGTAATCATAAATTGCGTTTCTGTTTTGAAGCTCTGCATTGAGAACTGCAAGTGCAGCTGCATTTACATCAACAATTGTACCCATCCCGGTTTCATACCTTTTTAAGGTTATGTCGTGACCTTTTCGGGCAAGCTCTACAGATGACTGTGTTGCAATAACTTGTTCGATATTTTTGTTAATCAGATCGAAGTTGTTTTTTATAGACATCCTTAATCCTCTTTCCAACTCCTTACGCTGTTCACTAAGCTGATAGAGTTGTATTTCGGACTGCTTAACATTATGGTAACGCTGACCACCGTTGAACAACGGGATTTGAAGGGTTACTCCCAGCATTGAGTATGGATCCCAGCGATAATTACTGAACCTGAAGTCGTTGTTTTGGCTCATATATGTCCAGTTGAAAGAAGTTACGAGTGATGGCGCATATTGCAGCTTTTGTAATTCATAAGCATTTTTTGCCTGTTTTGCCTGAAGATCAAACTGCTTTATATCGCTATTTTGCATTAAAGAGGTATCGGCTGGGATTATCACATCAGACATTGTAGCTTCGTACTCATCAAGAGAACCGGTTACTTTAAGAGGTATTTCACCATCAATCCCCATAAGCATATTAAGTTGCATTTCTGCAATTTTACGCATGTTTTCTGCCTGAAGGATGCTGGGTATCAGACTCTTTAGCCTTACTTCTGCTGTAATAACATCATATTCAGCTACAACACCCTGATTGAATCTGTTGCGAATATTTTGCAGATTAATAGAGTCGGTTTCGTAAGTCAGTTTAAGTACATCGTAACTATCCTGTGCCAGCAAGAGACTAAAATAGGCCTTTTTAACCTGGTTAATCAGGTTGATTCGTGATGCTCTGGCTTGCTCCATAGCGAGGCTTATGTCCACTTCACTCATCTGGATATTTTTCCATAATGAGGGAACAACTAAAGGCATGTTCACATTGAGTCCGGCAGACCAAACATTGAAACGTCCCATTTGGATACCATCACCTGATGTTTCGGGATCGGGTGCGAACATTTTACCCACTACTTCCATAATCTTAAGCTCTTCCGGAGTATATTTAGTTGGGTCTATATCTCCTCCAAAGCCAAATCCTTCATCAAAATATACAGTTTGTCTCTTAATTGCTCGCTGATATGATCCGATGATATCCATTTGCGGTAACAATGCACCATAAGCAGTTTTTTTAGCATACTCCTTCTTGGTGATTTCCATATCGGCCACCTTAACAGTGGGATTTTCACTCAACGCTATATCCAATGCACTGTTTAAGTCGATATACAAACTATCTGTCTGCTGAGCTTTTGCGATGGTAAGCCCCTTGAAACTGAGCAACATTACAAAAAGCACAGTAAACATTTTTGGATTCATAATTGGTCTTTTCATCTTTCTATTTTAATTCTTTTATATTTTTTAATTGCATAATAATTGATCTGTTCAAGATATTCTTTCATTTGATCAATTACATAGAATGACTTTTCTTTTCTTTCAGATAAGAGTCAATAATTTTTATACCTTTTTCAGTAGATATTCCACGAACGAAATTAATCATCATCGTATAGAAAAGCTCATTAAAAGAGAAGGGGGGTTTATCCATGTAAGAAGCACGCATATATGTGTATGTACTCTCTTCTACCAGGAATGCCGCTATCTTTACATTAAGATCTTCACGAATATAACCCTGACTTATACCTTTTAACAGAAATTCCTGCAAAAGCACGTTGTTCTTTTCCATATTCTTTTGCATCATTTTAGCAATTCTGGGGTAATACTTGTAAATATCATGGAAAAGCTTTTCGTTACTTACGGGCAGTTGCGTATGAATCTCAATAACTTTGATAAAAACCTCTATCACATTATATTCATCGGCAAGAAATTGTTTGAAAACATTATTACGCTCATCCCTTATCTTGATTAGGAGAGAATTGAGTATATCCTCCTTATCTTTGAAATTTTCGTATATCGTCCTTTTAGATATGCCAAGAGAAGAGGCCAGCTCATCCATTGACACACTTTTGATGCCATACATGAAGAATAAATCTCCTGCTTTGTTTATTATTCGATCTCTAATTTCCATTTACTTTGTGTTGAAAAACGCACAAAGGTAGTA
>DHCC01000089.1:9137-23211 GCA_002398875.1 Bacteroidales bacterium UBA4912
ACGCTTTACAAGTTGAGTGCTTCCCTCAACGCTTTATAACCTGAAACACTTGCCCTTATTTGATCTCCGTTCTTTAGTGTGAGCATCTGATTCTGTTTCTCATATAGTTCGATACGGAGAATCTTTTCAACATTTACAATGTGTGACCTGTGGACTCTTACGAATTTTGATTGCGGTAATCCTGCCTCATAATATTTCATAGTATCCTCTTTCATAAATTTGCCGTGATCAGTAATTATTCTTACGTAATCGCCGTCAGCTTCAATATAAATAATATCAGGAATCAGAATCACATGAATTTTTTGTCCTACTTTAACTGCAATTCGCTCTAAAACTTCGGTATCGTGCGACTCATCACTTTTATTCAATGAAACGTCTGCTTCTAAATCAGGATCATTTGAGATTTCCTTTTCAACCATGCGATGATGAATGAGCTGAATATCTATGATATAAAGCAATATCCCGATAAATGATGTCATGGGTATTATATCGATAATTTCATCTATGTTGTCACTTCCTAATATTAAGTATGAAGCAACAAAACTGCTGAAAACCCACAATATGACTACTAAAATACCTAACGCAAAATAATTGATAAACTGCTGTAAGGGATCGAGCTTTACATAGTTGGTTGATGGAATTATTTGTGACAACAATACACCTAATCCTAGAAGGACTAAACCATCTGCCAGACTTTTGAGGAAAAACAAACTGAACGTGAATGTTACAAGTGGTTGATATGCCAGTGTATGTAATACAGCAAATATTATACTTAGTAACAAAAGTTTAAGCCAGTGTGTCTGTGTATGTGTGATTAATAATTTCATTCTTTACATTCAGCCTAATGTATTGAACAGCCTCCGAAAGTGAGATTTCCTAGTAATATCAATTTTCTGGAATGATCAGTTTGAGAAATAAACCTTTTGTCTTCAACACCGCCCAAAACTGTCTGTATTTTGGTTTCAACAAGCCAGTTATCGGGAATATATAGTTCTACTCCTCCAAAGACAGCATAAATATCAAGATATGTTTCGCCTTCAGGGAGTGAGGTTTTCCGTAGGTCGAGAACAACACCTCCGAACACTGCACTTATGTTTCCGCCATTAAAAACAGGGTCCAGGAATATGCTTTCGGATCCTCCGAATGTTACACTCTTGTTAATTACCCCATCGCTGTTTTCAGTGGATTGAGTTTGCATTGGGTGATGACCGCAAAATCCTCCTTTTCTGTTTTTACCGGATAAAACACTAAAAACTATTACAATTCCCACAATGATAAGCAACAAAGGCCAGTACACTCTGGTAAAATCACTGTCGATTCCTGTAAAATAACCGGGATAGGCTGCGGATAATCGGGGTAGCAGAAAAAATAATCCTGCAATCAACCACACAGACCCGAAAGCATAATCTTTTTTAGAAAAACTCATTATAGAAAACACAATAAATAGCATTGGCCAGGAGAAAATGACCGATTTAAGTGCTGAATCAATCCATCCAAAATTAAAGGATAGAAATAGTAAGCCGGCAAGAATTAGTAAAATACCGAAAATTATACCTTGCGCTTTTGGCGATTGTTTGGGTTTTAATTCTGTTTCCATACGTAAATGTATTAATTTGTTTAAAATTATTCAATCATATTAAAGCCTTTTTACTTCTAAAGCTTATTTTGCTTTATCTTTAACAGGCTACAATGTTGATTGAAGTTGTGCAAAGATAAGGTGAGACAAGATCGTTATGCAATAATAAATCGACGAACAACATCATTTTTCCCGACGAATAAAGAAATATTTACTGCAAACAACTCCTAATTTTTCTCAGAAATAGAAAATAGTTATCTTTGAATCATAAATTTTAAAACTACTGTATAGTATGAAAAACAAGTTTTCTCTTTTATTTCCAATTCTGACAATTTCCATCATTTTTATAGCAGGCTGCACAGGTAAAAAGACTGGCGTTACGGAAATCGATGAAATTATTTTGAATGCTGAATCGCTAGCTGGTGAGAGTGTAATTATTGAAGGTCTGTGTACACATGTATGTGAAAAAAGCGGTATGAAACTTTTTCTGAAGGATGTTGAAAGTGAACAAACTATCCGGGCTGAGTCAAGTGCTACTCTTGGAAAATTTGATCCTGATTGTGTGGATAAGTATGTTAGGGTGAGAGGTACAATTGTGAAGGATGAGCAGGTGACCGACAGTACACACTCTCATAACAGTGAAGTTTGCGAAGGGGAAGCATCTGCATTTCAATTCCATATCGCTGCAGAACAGTATCAGATAATCTATCAGGAAAAATTATAAACTATCGCATTATTTTTATAATTTTGTGCATATTATAATTTTTACTGCACAAAAACAATCAAAATGACAAATAACAAGTTGCGTGAAGATGCCCTTGATTATCATTCTCAGGGACGTCCGGGAAAAATTGAGGTGTTACCTACCAAACCCTATAATTCTCAACATGATTTATCTCTTGCATACTCGCCGGGTGTTGCTGAGCCGTGTCTGGAAATAGAGAAAGACCCCGGAACTGCATACAAATATACGGCTAAGGGTAACTTGGTTGCGGTTATATCCAACGGTACAGCTGTACTTGGCTTAGGTGATATAGGTGCTGTTGCGGGAAAACCTGTTATGGAGGGTAAGGGTCTGCTGTTTAAAATATTCGCAGGTATTGATGTTTTTGATATTGAGGTGAATGAGAAGGATCCTGAAAAGTTTGTTCAGATAGTTAAAGCAATCTCTCCAACTTTCGGGGGAATTAATTTGGAAGACATAAAAGCACCGGAATGTTTTGAAATTGAGGAGCGTCTGAAAGAGGAACTTGATATTCCGATAATGCATGATGATCAGCATGGAACGGCAATTATATCGGCATGCGGACTACTTAACGCTCTGGAGATAAACGGTAAAAAGATAGAGGATATAAAAATTGTAGTAAATGGGGCCGGCGCTGCAGCTAACTCCTGTACAAGACTTTATATTGCGTTGGGTGCCAGGCTTGAAAATATTGTAATGGTTGATTCAAAAGGTGTTATCAATAAATCAAGAACTGACCTTAATGAAAGGAAGAAACCTTTTGCAACAGACAGAGACATTACTACTCTTGAAGAAGCTGTGAGTGGTGCAGATATGTTTCTGGGACTTTCTGTTGCAGATGTGCTGACTACAGAAATGGTGCAATCGATGAGTAATGATCCGATAGTATTTGCTCTGGCTAATCCAAATCCTGAGATTTCTTATGAGAAAGCGATGAGTGCGAGAGAAGATATTATTTTCGCAACCGGACGCTCTGATCATCCTAATCAGATTAATAATGTCCTTGGATTTCCATATATATTCAGAGGAGCTCTGGATGTTCAGGCTACAAGTATAAATGAGGAGATGAAAATTGCTACTGTTTATGCTCTTGCAGATCTAACTAAAAAAGCTGTACCTGATGTAGTTAATACTGCTTACAGTATTAAGAAACTACGTTTTGGAAGAGACTATATAATACCAAAACCACTGGATCCAAGACTGCTGACTTCAGTGGCACCTGCTGTGGCAAAGGCTGCTATGAAATCGGGTGTAGCACGTAAACCAATTGAGGATTGGGAAGCTTATGATCATAAACTGCGTGACCTGATGGGACTTGATAATAAAATGGTACGCCGGTTGTATGAAATGGCTCGTCAGAATCCTAAGCGTGTGGTATTTTCAGAAACCAACCACCTTAATATGCTCAAAGCAGCTGAGACAGCTTATGCTGAAGGAATATGCCGACCAGTGTTACTTGGAAACGAAGAGAAGATTGCTAATGTTGCAAAAGAAAACCAGATTAATCTGGAAGGAATGGAGATTGTAAATCTTCGTCATGACCGTGAAGAAGAACGCAGACTGCGTTATGCAAAAATTCTTACTGAAAAAAGAGAGCGTCAGGGAATGACCTTTGAAGAAGCTGCAGAAAAGATGTTCGAGAGGAACTATTTTGGTATGATGATGGTGGAAACCGGGGAGGCTGATGCAATGATTACAGGGGTTTTCAGTAAATATGCTGATACTACTGAAATTGCAAAAGAGGTTATCGGAATACGCGATGGGCTCAACCATATAGGTGCAATGCATATCGTGAATACTAAGAAAGGAATGTTATTCCTTGCTGACACTCTATTCAACCGACATCCCGATACAGATACATTGATTGATATTGCTAGACTTGCAGATGCAACAGTAAAGTTTTTTAATCATGACCCGGTAATTGCAATGGTATCATACTCCAATTTCGGAGCTGATTCAGTAGGTAGCCCTGCAAGTGTACACCAGGTAGTTGAAACACTTCACAAAAGATACCCTGATATGGTTGTAGACGGCGAAATGCAGGTTAATTATGCATTGAATAAAGAACTGAGAGATAAGAAATACCCATTCACTCGCTTGCGTGATAAAGAGGTAAATACTCTTGTATTCCCAAACCTGAGTTCTGCTAACTCATCATATAAACTGCTAAAAGAAACAGGAATGAATGATATCATTGGGCCGATTCAAATGGGATTAAATAAACCTGTACATATTCTTGACGTTGAAACTTCCGTCCGTGATATTACTAATATGGTTGCAGTAGCAGTTATTGACGCAATTGTTGAAGAGAACATCAGAACGAATAATCTATCCAGAATAATTTAGTTTTTATCATTAAATTGAAAAAAACATCCAATAAACAATAAATATATTATGTCAAAAAGAAAAAAATTTCTGCTCTCAGAATCGGAAATACCTACAAAGTGGTATAACATTGCTGCCGAGATGAAAAATAAACCTCAGCCAATGATTAATCCACAGACCAAAGAACCTATCAAGGCAGAGGATTTGTTTCCATTGTTTGCTGAGGAACTTTCGCGTCAGGAAGTGAATCAGACTGATCCTTGGATTGAAATACCTGAAGAGGTAAGGGATAAATATAAAATTTATCGCCCTACTCCACTGGTACGTGCTACTGAACTCGAAAAGGCACTGGATACTCCTGCGCATATATACTTTAAAAATGAAAGCGTTAGTCCGGTAGGTTCTCATAAGCTGAACTCTGCATTGCCACAGGCTTACTATAATAAGCTTGACGGCATGACAAATATTACAACTGAAACAGGCGCAGGACAGTGGGGCACAGCACTTGCTTTTGCTGCTAAAACCTTCGGACTTGAGCTTGCAGTTTATATGGTGAAAATAAGTTACGAACAAAAACCTTACAGACGTTCGCTAATGCAAACATGGGGCGCACAGGTTATAGCTTCACCAAGTATGTCAACAAAAGCAGGACGTAAAATTATTACTGACCACCCTAACTATCAGGGAAGTCTGGGCACTGCAATTTCTGAAGCTATTGAACTTGCAATGCAAACCCCAAATTGTAAATACGCTTTAGGAAGTGTATTAAATCAAGTTTCCTTACATCAGACTATCATCGGGTTAGAGGCTGAAAAACAGATGGAGATGACAGAAGAATATCCTGATGTTGTGATCGGTTGTTTTGGTGGTGGTTCTAATTTTTCAGGTATATCATTTCCTTTCATGCGTCACAATTTAAAAGGTGATAGAAATACCCGTTTTGTAGCTGCTGAACCTGCTTCATGTCCAAAGCTCACTCGCGGTAAATTTAAATATGATTTCGGAGATGAAACAGGATACACTCCACTAATTCCGATGTTTACACTTGGTCATAAGTTTGCGCCCGCAAATATACATGCAGGTGGACTTCGCTATCATGGAGCAGGAAGTATTGTTAGTCAGCTTCTTAAAGACGGCTATATTGAAGCAATTGATATTAAGCAGCTTGACTCTTTTGAAGCTGGCGTTTTGTTTGCACGAACAGAAGGTATTGTTCCGGCTCCCGAATCCAACCATGCAATTGCCGCTGCTATTAAAGAAGCGCTGCAAGCTAAGGAAGAAGGTAAGAAAAAGGTCATCCTTTTCAATCTTTCAGGACACGGGTTGGTTGATATGAGCGCGTATGACCAGTATCTTGCAGGTGATCTTTCAAATCATGAGGTTACAGACGAAGAAATCAGCAAGTTCTTAGCAGAGGCTTAATATTGATGAAAATGAATAAAAAACAAAGAGTACGGACTGTTTTCACCTAAAAAATAACATAAAATATTTGGATATTTAATATAGACCACTTATCTTTGGAATACAAAATAGATGAAGTTACTGCCGCATTGGTCGATTGGGGAACTCATCAATTACATTTTTAAAACCGAGACACGTTTTTGGTTTCAATGGCGGGCCGCAGCCTTCGGGATTCCGATTTATCGGAACAGCGGATTACAAAGAAACTGAGACACTCAAATCCTGTCAAACGGAGTTTCGTCTTATTCCACCGGTGCGGCTTCTTATAGAAAGCAGATTAGCAATAGATTTAGTCGAATTGCAATCTGCTTTTCAATTTTATTCCTCTCTTATGAGCCTTGTAAAACAATATTGGGAACTTTTTCTGGTGTTCTTTAAAATAGGAGCATTTACTTTTGGAGGTGGCTATGCAATGATTCCGCTGATAAGAAAAGAGGTGGTGGATAAAAAGAAATGGCTTGGCGACGACGAGTTTATGGATATGCTGGCTATTGCGCAATCTGTTCCCGGACCTATTTCTTTAAATACTGCGATATTCGTGGGCAATAAAAGACTAGGATTTAAAGGCAGCTTGTTTACAGGTGCGGGAATCATTCTGCCTTCTTTTATAGTTATTCTTCTTATCGCGATACTATTCACTCAGTTTAAAGACAACCTTGTAGTTGAGCGTATTTTTAAAGGGATACGTCCAGCTGTCGTGGCACTCATTGCTGCTCCTCTTTTGGGTTTGGGCAAATCTGCCGGAGTAAAATTAAACAACTTATGGATACCTATAGTAGTTGCACTTTCTATTTGGTTATTAAATATTTCTCCGATATATATTATTTTGATCTCAATTCTGCTCGGGATTTTATATTATCTTTTTCTTAAACTAAAAACTAAAAGATAAATGGAATTGATAGATATGTATCTGGCATTGTTTGTTTCATTCCTTAAAATAGGACTGTTTGGCTTTGGTGGCGGTTATGCTATGTTGCCTTTGATTCAGAGGGAGGTAGTAGACTTACACGGATGGATCTCGGTAAGCGATTTTACGGATATTGTTGCCATATCTCAGACTACCCCCGGTCCAATCGCCTTTAATTCGGCCACATATATAGGCTATACTGCTGTAACAAATGCAGGTTTCACTACAGGACAGGGAATATTGGGATCAGCAATATGTACGATTGCTGTAAGTATTCCATCACTGGTAATAATGACTCTTGTGTGTGCGTTCTTTTTTAGACTTAAAGACAATCCATGGTTACAAGCTTCGTTGTCAGTATTAAAACCTGCTATAATCGGTTTAATTGCTTCTGCAGCCTTAATGCTTATGAATGAACATAATTTTGTTGATTATAAAAGCTGGATAATTTTCGGTGCAGTAATGATTGCGTCAATAAAGAAAATTGACCCGATACTTCTGATAGTTTTATCGGGAGTTGCAGGACTAATTTTATATTAAGTACTCTTTATTATTTAAATAAGATTGAACCTGTTTGTCCGTGATGTTTTTCATTATTAAATAACTTAATACTTTCTTTTATTTTCATTTATTAATGGAATCTTTATTCAACTCAACTATCTCTTCAGGCACCTGCTTACTTTTCTTTCTGTCACCTCTTATAAGTAATATCAATAAGAAAAGTAAAATAGAAGCAATAATTGTCCAAAACCATATCTCTGAATAAAAAGGATCATTACTGTAATCAATATTGATATCCAAAATTACAGGATCTGCTTTTTCAGCTGAAAAAAGACTATTAACCGAGGATAAAATTCCTACAATAATTAAAAAAGGTGTTTTACGTTTTAAAGAAAATATATTCATATCACAATGTTCGTTGATACGCAAGTCGCTCCGACCCGTCAGACAAATAAATTAATCCACAATAATGAAACTCCAGATCACTCAGAATATGTTGCATAACATGATTATCTCTGTGAGTATCAACCCTTATATTCGGACATTGATTAAAACACCACTCGAAACACGCCCTTGCTACACCTCTATCTTTACCAGACGATGCAATACGGTGTACGGTGCCATATAACTCATTATTCAACCACTGACCATTGTATATTTTCTGATATGTCGGATCTTCACCAATAATAAAACAGAAAGTCCCTGTAATTTCTCCGTTATGATTTTCACATACAAAGCTATGGCCTGCCTTTATCTCTTCAGTAATAAATTGCTGAGTTGGATAGCCGTTTACCCATTGACCGGCGTTACCTGCTTTACGCATAAAATCACGCGCTAAGTCATATATAGGCATTATCACCTGCAAGTCATTATTTGTGGCAGACCTGATAGTAGTAATCATAGCACATTCACAGGATTATTTTTTAGTAGCACTTTTTCCGGTCTTTGCTTTAGATGTTGAAACCTTCCCGGTTTTCTTTTTTTCCTTTGCTGTTGATTTGACAGCTTTAGTTTTTGTTGTAGAACTACTGCCGGCAGCAGCTTTCTTAGTTTTGCTACCTTTAGTTTTGCTGTCTGCGGTGCTATCTTCGATTATCTTTTTACAATCTTCAAGAGTCAACTCTTTTGGATCTGTATTCTTAGGTATCTTATAATTGGATTTTTGATGTTTGATATAAGGACCGTACCTACCATTAAGCACTTGCATGTCAGGCTCTTCCTCAAATACCTTTATGATCTTTTCCTTGTCTTTCTTCTCCTTCTCTTTGATAAGCTCAACCGCCTCATCAAGCTGAATTTCAAGAGGATCTACATCCTTTGGCAGAGAAACAAATTTATTGTTGTGCCTGATATAAGGACCGAAGCGCCCTACACCGACTACAACCTCTTTTTCTCTGAATTCTCCAAGTTCTCTTGGTAGCTCAAAGAGTTTTAAAGCTTCTTCAAGAGTAATAGTTTCTATTGACTGAGATTTCTGGAGTGAAGCGAAAAGAGGCTTCTCCTCCTCATCAGGAGTACCAATCTGTGCCATAGCGCCATATCTGCCAATTTTCACAGAAATCTGACGACCCGATTTTGGATCAACTCCCAAAACTCTTTCACCGGCTTTATGCTCCATGCGCATGTTTGTTGTTTCTTCCACAATAGGATGAAAAACATCATAGAAATCTGCTATTGATTTGCGCCATTTAGCTTTCCCTTCAGCAATTTTATCAAAACCCTCCTCCACTTTAGCAGTAAAGTTATAGTTGATAACAGAAGGAAAATGTTCAACCAGGAAGTCGTTAACAACTATACCAATATCAGTTGGAAACAATTTATTTTTATCAGCACCTGTAGTTTCTGTTTTCTGAGAGTCTTTAATAACGCCTTTTTTAAGCATTAACACATTATATTCTCTCAAATCACCATCAGTGCTTTTTTTCTCAACGTACTCCCTGTTAATAATTGTAGAAATTGTTGGAGCATAAGTAGAAGGACGGCCAATTCCCAGTTCTTCCATTTTACGAACCAGTGCTGCTTCTGAATAACGTGCAGGTCGTTGTGTGAATCGTTCAGTAGCATTAACTTCCAGCATATCCAGTTTCTCTCCCTTTTTTACCGGAGGCAGTAATCCCTCTTCACTCTCGCCATTCTCATCATCAGTACCTTCCAGGTAAACCCTAAGAAACCCATCAAATTTGATAACTTCACCGTTTGCTACAAACCTGCCATCAGTATTTGAGACAGAAATATTAGTTGTTGTCCGTTCAAGTTCAGCATCAGCCATTTGTGAAGCAATTGTTCGCTTCCATATAAGATTGTAAAGCTTTTGTTCCTGGGCTGTACCACTAACTTCGTGCTCATTTATAAAAGTTGGGCGAATAGCCTCATGAGCCTCCTGAGCCCCTTTAGATTTAGTGGTATACTGACGGGTTTTATGATACTTTTCACCATATTGCTCAATCACTTCGGTTTTTGCTGTACCAATTGCCAAACCTGACAAATTCACCGAGTCAGTTCTCATATATGTTATCTTCCCTGACTCGTATAGCTTTTGAGCAATCATCATTGTCTGCCCTACCGAGAAACCCAGTTTACGGGATGCCTCCTGCTGAAGTGTTGATGTTGTAAATGGTGCGGCAGGAGATTTTTTAGCAGGTTTGGTAACAACATCCTCGATGGAGAAAACCGAAGTCTTTAATTTTTCGAGAAGAGCAAGCGCCTCCTCTTTTGTTTTTAGACGTTTATTATATTCAGCTTTTATCTCATACTTCTGTCCATTCTCCTCTTTAGAGAAAATTCCGATAATCCTGTAAGATGCTTCTGAATTAAAATTTTGTATCTCGCGTTCACGCTCAACAATTAATCTTACAGCAACCGACTGTACGCGACCTGCTGATAGAGCCGGTTTAATCTTTTTCCATAATACAGGAGATAGTTCAAATCCAACGATTCTGTCCAAAACACGACGTGCCTGTTGAGCGTCAACCAGATTCTTGTCTATTTTCCTTGGATTCTTAACAGCTTCCTGAATTGCATTCTTTGTGATCTCGTGAAATACAATTCTTTTGGTATCTTCTTCATTGAGATCAAGAGTTTCAAAAAGATGCCAGGAAATTGCCTCACCTTCACGGTCCTCATCAGATGCCAGCCATACTGTATCGGCCTTTTTAGCAGCCGCTTTCAGTTCTGAAACAACTTTCTTTTTATCTGCCGGAACCTCATAAATAGGTTCGAAACCATTTTCAATATCTATTCCAAATTCTTTCTTCTTCAGATCACGTATATGCCCATAACTTGACATGACACGAAAATCATTTCCAAGAAATTTCTCAATTGTTTTTGCTTTCGCAGGGGACTCAACAATAACCAGGTTCTTTTCCATCAATTGTTCTTTATTCTATATCTTTTTGTAAGCACTTAGCTTTCAAAACAGTAAATTACCGCTCCTTTTTGGGTGCAAAAGTAGTAATTTTGTGTAAGTAACTACAATTTTTTCAGAAATTCCTTGATTATTAAGCTATTTTTATGAGATAAACACGCAATTATTTTTCATTTATTTTCACACCATATATGGATATTAACATCTCTGTAAGTTGTGATGAAAGTGAGCGGCGTACTCTGAGCTTCATACTACACGATTCCTTAAAATCCTGAGTCCATTGAACCTCTTCAAACTGTTTGAGCACTCTCATAACATCATTAAGCTGAATATATTCGAAATCAATTTCAATGATATCATCAACAGTCTTTGTAATTATCTCAGCATTATTAATTGCATCCGCAGCTGCCTCTTTATATGCTTTAATTAAACCTCCTGTACCAAGCAATGTACCGCCAAAATAACGCACTACCAGTATAAGTACATCTGTCAGCTCAAACGAGTTAATCTGTCCTAATATAGGCTTACCTGCTGTACCAGAAGGCTCACCATCATCATTAAACCTAAACTCCTCACGCTCCCAACCTATCATATATGCCCAGCAAACATGGCGGGCATTATAATATTTTTTACGATACTCATCCAGTATTTCCATTGCTTCGGGAACACTATTTACAGGAAATATAAAAGATAAGAACTTACTCTTTTTCTCGTTGATATAACCCTCGGCAGGACCGGAAACTGTTTTGTAGCTGTCATCCATAGTTTTTATTACTCTAGCTATGTAATATTGACAAAAGTAGTATAATTATGAAATGTAACAAAAACAGCGATACCCCGAAAGACATCGCTGTTTTAATCCACGAAAATTATCTATATGAATTAATTTAATGTATGTTCAAACCTTTAACATAATTATCAACACTTTGAAGCACCGCAGTTACGGCATTTGAGACAGCCCTCTTCATAAACAAGAGTTTCATGTCCGCAAACAGGGCATTTTTGTCCTTTAGCCTCAGTCTCGTTTGGCAGATATTTCTTTAGCGCACGCTCCACACCATTCTTCCAGGTATTAATGGTCTCGCTATCCAGTTCAAGTCCCGACACCAGCTTAATAACCTGATCGATAGGCATACCGTAACGAAGAACACCCGAAATGAGTTTTGCGTAATTCCAGAACTCAGGGTTGAATTTTCCGTCCAGACCTTCAATAGTTACTTTGTAACCTCTTCGATTCTGAAACTGAAAATCGTAATGTTTCCTGCCATCATTATCATAAGCTTTTATGATTTTACCCGAGGTAACGCTTTTAGGTATCATGATACCATCATCCTCATCATTTATACCGGTAAATATCTCGTAAGGTCTGCCGTTGAGTAATCCGATAAATGCGATCCATTTCTCTTTATTATTCTGAAACTTAATCACATCCGCATCAAGCTCTATAGGGCGTGAGGTTACAATGGATGGCATTTCAAAGCAATCTTTATCATCTTTCTTATCTTTTTCTTCTGCATCACCATTTGATATTAAAACACCCGCTCTGGATCCGTCTCGATATACGGTACACCCTTTACATCCACTTTTCCAAGCCTCCATATAAAGCTCACCTACCAGATCTTCCGATACATCATTAGGCAGATTAATAGTTACACTTATTGAGTGGTCAACCCACTTCTGTACACGACCTTGCATACGCACCTTTTGGAGCCAGTCGACATCATTGGAAGTAGCTTTATAATATGGTGATTTTGCAACCAACTCATCAATTTCAGCGTTTGTATATTTCTTTGCAGTAGGATAACCGTTTGCTTCCATCCAGGTCACAAATTTGTGATGAAACACGGTATATTCTTCCCACGAATCTCCATTCTCATCAACAAAATCAATTTTCACATCCCTGTCATTAGGATTCACTTTGCGTCTGCGAGTATATACCGGAAGAAATACCGGCTCAATTCCTGATGTTGTCTGCGACATCAAACTGGTGGTACCTGTTGGTGCTATCGTGAGACATGCAATATTCCTTCTTCCATATCTCACCATATCCTCATACATCTGAGGACTAGCTTCTTTCAGCCTATTTATAAAAGGATTGTTTTTCTCACGCTCAGCATCAAATATCTCAAAGGCACCTCTTTCTTTAGCCATTTGCACAGAAGAGGTATAGGCATTTATAGCCACTTCACGATGAACTTTCTCAGAGAAGTCATTCCCTTCGTCTGTTCCGTATCTTATCCCCATTGCTGCAAGCATATCACCTTCTGCAGTAATTCCAACACCTGTTCGACGACCCTGTAATGTTTTACGCTGAATCTTTTTCCAAAGATTTCTCTCTGTGAATTTCACCTCTTCCGTTTCAGGGTCAGCCTCTATTTTCTCAAGAATCTTATCAATCTTTTCAGCCTCCAGATCAACGATATCGTCCATGATCCTTTGTGCAAGCTGTACGTGCTTAGAAAACAGCTCGAAGTCGAAGTAAGCATCCTCTTTAAAAGGATTCACCACATAAGAGTAAAGGTTGATTGCCAGCAAGCGGCAACTGTCATAAGTACACAATGGAATCTCACCGCAGGGATTGGTAGACACTGTTTTGAATCCCAGATCGGCATAACAATCAGGTACTGATTCATTTATTATAGTATCCCAGAATAAAACCCCCGGTTCAGCTGATTTCCATGCATTATGTACTATCTTTTTCCATAACTTCTGAGCATCAATTGTTTTCTCATACTTTGGGTTATCTGAGTCTATTGGAAACTTCTGCACATAATTCTCTCCCTTGGAAGCCGCTTTCATAAAATCATCATCGATTTTTACTGAAATATTGGCACCGGTGACTTTACCCTGCTCCATTTTAGCATCAATAAAATCTTCCGAATCTGGATGTTTTATAGAAACACTAAGCATTAAAGCGCCGCGACGACCATCTTGTGCAACTTCGCGTGTTGAGTTTGAATATCTCTCCATAAATGGAACAAGTCCGGTTGATGTAAGCGCAGAGTTTTTAACAGGAGATCCTTTAGGGCGAATATGAGATAAGTCGTGTCCCACACCACCGCGACGTTTCATCAGTTGCACCTGTTCTTCATCAATACGGATGATAGCGCCATAAGAATCAGCATTACCATCCATCCCGATCACAAAACAGTTAGACAAGGACGCAACCTGATAATCGTTTCCGATACCGGTCAT
>DHCC01000089.1:23483-90385 GCA_002398875.1 Bacteroidales bacterium UBA4912
TTTTTCTCAATTCTGGCAACCTCTTTTGCCAATCTCCAATGCATTTCCTCAGGGTTTTTTTCATAAATTACACCCTGACTGTCTTTCAGTGCATACTTACTTACCCACACTTTGGCCGCGAGCTCGTCTCCCATAAAATACTCCAATGATGCTTTATAAGCTTCGTCGAAAGTGTACGTTTTCTTTTTCATAAGCTAATGATTTTACTAAAAAAAATAAATAATTGACTGTAAATAAGAACAAACTACAAATTTAGATAATCCGAAATCTACAACTTTTCAAAGTCAGACTTATTTGGTTATACAAGTTTACAGAAAGATTGCAAGAACGCAAAACATTTGCAAATATATTTATCAACATTTTTGCAAACTTTTCTAAAATAAATCATACAGCATTGATTTTGTGCACATTAAAAACCAAACAGACATAAAATGTTGTCCATTATGGTAAACTACACTGATTTGTAGATAGATAAAATAAACAAGCTAATTAAAGAAAAAAATCTATAAAAGTGAAGAAAAAAAATCACTCATTGAGACTAACTCGCTGAGTGATTTACTTTTTAGGTATAATATTTATAAAAGATTGTCCCTATTTAGTCTAAATCCTTCACTGCACCCATAAATAATATCGAACCTGTAGAATTTTCCTGAATTATGTAAATAAAAGGTCTGTTTGCATTAAAAGTAACAGTTCTGGGTGGCTGATAAGATGTAAGTTCAATCCCAACTACTGTGACAGCCGCAGCTTCTGTGCCCACTTCGTCAGTACTTATATATGTAAACTGATCAACAAAGGAAATAAATGCATCATGATCAGACATACGTGAGAAATCTGCTCTTGAAGGGTCGAATGCAATCCCCATACCCATATTAATCAGCGCATCGTTGAGTCGCTTACTGTATTCAGTTTTGAATTTTGGCAGATACAGATCCACGTCGCTTTTCCTCAAACCTGATGCAAGTGCGGTCCATGAATCCCCTTTCTGCAAATCAGATATAATATCTGCCAGCATTTTACCCTCTTTAGGCAACAACACAAGCATGCTAAACGCCTGGTTTCCATAAGGAAGTTCAACCATCTGCAACAATTGGTTTTCAGTATAATTAAAATCTGTTTTCTGATGCATCATATCAACATTCTTTGATTTACCGTTCATATAGAAAAAAGGCTTTTTTGTTGTATTCTTCGCATCAAATTCAGAAGTCCAGACGCCTTTAAAATATATTGCATTCATAAGATACATCAGTGCCATTGGATCAGTCTCGTCAATAACATGATCTATCAGATTATTAGTATTTTCTGCTGCCCATTGATTCAACTCATTAACAGTTTTACTGTCTGCAAAATCTACAGATTTAACGACAGAGTTAAAGTAATCCTGGTTTACCTTGATAAAATCACTATCAATTACCACATTCTTATTAGTCCATATTGAGTTGGCAATAGCCAGTTTAGTGGATGGATCTGTTTTCAGCAATGCCTCTCTCAATTTCTTGTAATACTCGTTTACTTCCTCATCAGAATATCCGTCAAGCCTCAAAACCTTCTGCATAGCCTGTTTTGTTTCACCATCCGCACCATTCCATGTCATTGCCAGAGCCATACTCAGGCTCAAAGGAGACACCATAAAATTATCATCCTTATCAGCTGCTTCTTCATTAAAAACATTAGCAAAAAACTCAAAAGCAAATTGCTGATCCGACTTCACCATTTTTGCTTCAGAGGAACGCAAATCAATTTTTATAGGGTCCGGCAGATCTTTATTGATTTCACTGTTACTTTTTTCACACGATGCAACTAATAAAATAGTTGTAAAAGCAAGAAAAAAAAGAGTACTAAATTTCGACTTCATTTTATTAAAGTTTTCTGTTTTATTTTGAATATTCAGATGTCAATATAAGAAAGATGTTTTAAAAGGCAATATGTTGCATCGGACATGATATTTAACAATTACAGGCTGCAATTAAATGTAAATTAAAATCTAATTTAGTCCTAAGCAAATTCTAACAAACTCTTAATTTATATAAGGGTTATTAGGAGTTGGTTAGGACTTTGTTAGGACTTTGTTAGTAGTAAGTAAGGTTTGATTGACCATTTTTCAGGTATATTTTGTCAAGAAATCATATTAAATACAATGTAAATACAATCAGGACTATGTTTTATGTTAACATAGTGTTTTGACAAAATAATTGCTTAATTTTGCACTTAAAATCAACACGTAGATTCACTTTTTTAAAATTTTGCTGTAATGAGAAAATGGCGCATTGAAGATTCAGAAGAGCTTTACAACATAAATGGTTGGGGAAACGGTTATTTCTCCATTAATGATAAGGGTAATGTTCAGGTAACTCCAACAAAACAGGAAGAATTGAGTGTTGACCTTAATGATCTTATGCGTGAGCTGTATTTAAGAGATGTAGTTGCACCTGTATTAATTCGCTTTCCCGAGATTCTTGACAATCGTATCGAGAAAATATCACAGAGCTTTGCGAAGGCCTCTAAAGAGTATGAATACAAGGCCAAGAACCATATCATTTACCCCATCAAGGTAAATCAGATGCGTCAGGTGGTTGAGGAGATCGTGTCAAGTGGCAAGAGATTTAATATTGGTCTGGAAGCAGGTTCAAAGCCTGAACTTCATGCTGTTCTTGCAATTAACACCGACAATAACTCGCTTATTATCTGCAATGGCTATAAAGATGAAAGTTATATAGAACTGGCTTTGCTTGCACAAAAGATGGGTAAGCAGGTTTTTCTTGTGATTGAGAAACAAAATGAGCTGGAGCTAATAATCAAGATAGCAAAACGACTAAAAGTAAAGCCAAATATTGGTGTTAGAGTGAAACTCTCGAGCTCCGGAAGCGGAAAATGGGAAGATTCAGGTGGTGATGCCAGTAAATTCGGATTGAATTCAAGTGAACTATTGGAGTCACTTGAGGTTTTGAATAAGAATAATATGGGTGATTGCTTTCGATTGATACATTTCCACATTGGCAGCCAGATCACTAAGATAAGGAAAATTAAAACTGCACTTCGTGAGGCTGCACAGTTTTATGTTCAGCTGCACGCATTAGGCTTTAATATTGAGTTTGTTGATATAGGCGGCGGTCTTGGCGTTGACTACGACGGTACCCGCTCTTCATTTACAGAGAACAGCATCAACTACTCTATTCAGGAGTATGTAAATGACTCTGTTTCAACTTTTGTTGATGCTGCAAATAAGAATGAACTCCCTCATCCCAATATAATTACCGAATCAGGTCGTGCACTTACAGCACATCATTCTGTACTTATTTTTGAGGTTCTGGAGACTACAACACTTCCTGAATGGCCTGAAGAGAAAGATATACACGAAGATGATCATGAACTGGTTAAAGAACTTTATAAGATTTGGGACACTCTCACTCAGCCACGAATGCTGGAAGCATGGCATGATGCGCAGCAGATCAGAGACGAGTCGATGGACCTTTTCAGCCTGGGTATGCTAGACTTAAAAACCAGGGCACAGGTGGAGCAGCTATACTACTCTATTGCACGTGAAATTAATATCACAAGCAACAGGGCAAAACATGCGCCACAGGAACTGCGTCAGCTTTCTAAACTTCTTGGAGATAAGTATTTCTGTAACTTCTCTCTCTTTCAGTCGCTTCCCGACTCATGGGGTATTGATCAGGTATTCCCTATAATTCCAATACATCGCCTTGATGAAAAGCCCGACAGGACTGCTACTTTGCAGGATATAACCTGTGATTCAGACGGAAATATTTCGAATTTTGCCTCACAGGATGGTTTTCGTTCTTCACTTCTTCCCGTTCATTCACTAAAGAAAACCGAACCCTATTATTTAGGTGTATTTCTTGTGGGTGCATATCAAGAAATATTAGGAGACCTCCACAATCTTTTTGGTGATACCAACGTAGTACATGTATCTACGGGTGAAAATGGTTATCATATTGATCAGGTTATTGATGGCGAGTCTGTAGCAGAAGTGCTTGAGTATGTACAATATAATCCTAAGAAATTGGTGCGCACTGTTGAGACATGGGTAATGAGTTCTGTGAAACAGGGTAAAATATCTGTAGAAGAAGGCAAGGAGTTTTTGTCGAACTATCGCTCAGGATTATATGGGTACACGTATCTGGAGTAATCTTACTTGCAGTCATCCAATATACAATCCTCATCTTCTAGTTCGAATTCTATAGTGCTGTGGTGTGCACCTAAATTATCCAGAGATTCTCTTATCCTGGTCTTTAATAATTGTTGGTCTTCCATGCTCAATTCATTTTTGAGCACCACATGTATGGTAAGTACGTTATACTCACCATCCACAGACCATGCATGCAGATCGTGCACACTATTTACTTCATCAATATTCAGTAGTACGTTTTTCACCTCATCAAGGTCAAGTCTGGTGGGACTACCCTGCAAAATAATGCGCAAGCTTATGCGCATATTACGGAAAACGTTAACCAGAATAAACAGGGCAATTGCAATAGACAGTATTGGGTCGATTATTGGTGCATCGAAAAAATACATCACTCCTGCACCAATCAGTACTGCCACCCATCCCAACACATCTTCCAGCATGTGCAGAGACACTACTTTCTCGTTTATTGAACTGCCTTTACGCAATCTAAATAAAGCTATGCCGTTAATTATAACACCTAAAACAGCCAGTAAAAGCATCCCTTCCACATTTGGCTGTTGCGGATTAAAAAGACGGGGAAAGGCATGAATTAGAATAACAACGCTTCCCACTAAAAGAACTACTGAATTTATCACAGCACCTAACAGGGAAAAGCGTTTATAACCGTAAGTATAATCCTGATTGCGAGGTTTTTTTGAGACTTTCTGAAAATACCAGCTTAGACCCAAAGTGATGCAATCGCCCAAATCGTGTACAGCATCAGAGAGTATTGCCATACTGTTGGTTAGTATTCCCCCGATGAATTCGATTATGGTGAAAAATAAATTTAGAAAAAATGCAGCCCTGATATTCTTCACATCATTATTACCATGACTATGATTGTGTACGTTCATAAAAGTGAATTATATAAATAATAACATTGGTATAAAAAGAATGTTCAATGTTACTATATTACTCCTAATTATGTATATTTGCTATGAATATTATTATTTCAATAAGACCCTGTTTCGATATTTGACATTAATCAGGTATTAAACGAATCATAAAATTACAAAAGCCTAAAATAAAAGTCATGAAACATTTATATTTAATAATTATATCCGGCGTGATATTGATCACAGCCTGTAATACAAAAAAAGAAGAAGTGACTATATTAAAACAATCTGATTTTCCTGCAGCACCGGTTGCAGAAGTAAACCCCGATACGTTTATAAACTTCGGACAACAGCGAATCGACAATTATTATTGGCTCAAAGACAAAAATAATCCGAAGGTAATTGATTATCTGAATGCTGAAAATGCGTACACTGATAATGTGATGGCATCGACAAAAGATCTGCAGCAGACGATTTATGAGGAGATTTTAGGCAGAATGAAAGAGGATGATGAGAGCTATCCTACTTATATAAACGGCTATTGGTATTATAGCCGCACCGAAAAAGGTAAACAGTACCGAACTTATTGTCGTCGCAAAGGTTCGACAGATGCCGCAGAAGAAATAATATTTGATTTGAATAAGATGGCTGAAGGCACGCCTGCATTCATTTTTGGAGGTTATTCTATCAGTCCGGATAACAACAAAGTGGCATATCTGTTTAATGAGACAGGATCTTACGCCGAGTTTGTTATGAAAATTAAAGATCTTAATACAGACGAAGAGATAGGTTATACGGTAATTGGTGCTACTTCCGTGGCATGGGCTAATGATAATCAGACTCTGTTTTACGGTATTATCGATGAGACTTTGCGTCCTTATCAAATTCACCGCAGGGCACTTAATGAACCTCAAAGTACATTAATCTACGAAGAGAAAGATAATAAATTCAGAACTTATGTTTCAGGCACCAAAACAAAGGAGCATATTTTTATAGGCAGTTCCAGCTCTACCACATCAGAAGAGCGCTATATCTCAGCCGATAAACCTTTAGATCAGTTTAAAATTTTCCTTCCGCGTGTTCAGGATGTGGAATATTCAATACATCCACATAAAGAGAAGTTTTTTGTACGTTATAAAGATAGGGAAAATCTTAATTCCATGATTTATGAAGTACCACTCACAGGTTATGAAGACAGGTCAGCATGGAAAGTATTTTTACCTCATAATAATGATGTTCGGATAGAAGGTATAGATATCCTTAAAGATTATGTTTCAGTGGAGTTGCGAAAAAACGGACTATCAGAAATTCACATTATGCCTCTTAACGGAAGTGCAGTACAAACTATTGCTTTTCCTGAACCGGTATATTCAGCTTCACTAAGCGGTAATCCTGAATATGACGCTACAACTATAAGATACACATACACATCACTTAATCGCCCTACTACTCTTTACGAATATAGTATCGAAACAGGAGATTCTGAAAAGCTAAAGGAACAGGAGATCCCTTCAGGCTTTAACCCTGATGATTACACTGTGGAAAGGCTTTGGGCAACCGCCCCTGATGGCATTCAAGTTCCAATGGCAGTTGTATATAAGAAGGGATTGAAAAAAGATGGCAGTGCTCCTGCGCTGATTTACTCTTACGGTAGTTATGGATCCAGTTCTGATGTATATTTTAGTGCCAGCTTATATAGTCTTATTGATCGGGGCTTTGTTTATGCACTTGCACAAATACGCGGCGGCAGTGATCTGGGTGAACAATGGTATGAAGATGGCAAATTACTGAAAAAGAAGAATACTTTTACCGACTTTATTGCATGTAGTGAAAAGCTTATCGATGACGGCTACACATCGTCAGATAAACTTGCAGCAATGGGTGGAAGTGCCGGAGGGCTGCTTATGGGTGCTGTCACCAATTTGAGACCGGATCTTTATCAGACTATTGTAGCTCAAGTTCCGTTTATAGATGTCATCAATACAATGCTTGACGACACTTTACCTCTAACTACTGGTGAATATGAAGAGTGGGGAAATCCAAATGTTGAAGAGTATTATAACTATATTCTCTCCTACTCTCCGTATGATAATATCAAACCCCAGGATTACCCCAATATGCTGGTAACCGGTGGTATCAACGATTCCCAGGTTCTTTTTCACGAGCCTGCAAAGTACACTGCCAAGCTTAGATCTATGAAAACAGATAATAATATCCTGTTGCTTAAGATGAATATGGATTCAGGTCATGGTGGCGCTACTGGACGCTATGAAGGTATAAAAGATACCGCTTTTGAATTTGCATTTATCCTTAACAGGGTTGGAATTGATAAATAAATATGAATAAACTGGAACTACACTGGAAGATCTTAATAGGAATGGGTGCCGGAATATTATTCGGTTTTCTAATGAGCTCTTTCAGTAGGGGTTACGAGTTTGTTTTAAACTGGATTGCTCCATTTGGAGAAATATTTATACGACTGTTAAGGTTAATTGCAATTCCTTTAATTTTGGTTTCTCTAATTAAAGGTGTTTCTGACCTGAAGGATATTTCTGCATTTAAAAATATCGGACTGCGTACCATAGTGATATATATTATAACCACCTGTTTGGCAATCACTATAGGTCTTCTATTGGTAAATATTTTAAAACCGGGGAAAGGGCTTTCGGAGGAAACAATTCAGGAATTGACAATAACCTATTCAGGAGACAGCACAATCACATCTAACATAGAGCAGGCAGAGAATCAGGAAGCGGGTAAACCTCTTGACTTTTTAGTGGATATCGTTCCTGATAATATATTTAGTGCCATGAGTAATAATCAGCTTATGCTACAGGTAATATTCTTTGCAATATTATTCGGGATTAGTATGCTTATGATTGATCACGAGAAATCTAAGCCTCTGTCAAAGCTTTTTGACTCCCTGAATCATGTGATCCTGAAAATGGTTAATATCATCATGATGATAGCACCTTATGCTGTGTTTGCTCTGTTGGCACAGATTATTGTAAGTTCAAACGATTCAGAGATTCTGCTAAAGCTGCTCAATTATGTGATAACAGTACTTGTGGGACTAATAATCATGATCGGCATTTATCTTATCATACTTTATCTGTTTACCGGGAGAAAACCTCGCTGGTTTATTAAAGGTATTGCTCCGGCGCAACTTCTGGGATTTTCCACAAGTTCAAGTGCTGCTACCCTTCCAGTTACAATAGATAGAGTGACTAACAAACTGGGTGTTGACCATGAAGTTTCAAGCTTTGTGTTACCTGTGGGTGCAACAATTAATATGGACGGAACAAGCCTGTATCAGGCAATCGCTGCAGTGTTTATTGCTCAGGCACTTCACATTCCACTAGATTTTATGGACCAGTTGACAATAGTTCTTACAGCTCTGTTGGCCTCTATCGGTTCAGCTGCAGTACCGGGTGCAGGTATGATAATGCTGGTGATTGTACTTGAATCTATTGGAATTCCTGCTGATAAAATGGCGATAGGCCTGGCATTAATATTTGCCGTGGATCGTCCGCTTGATATGTGTAGGACAGTTGTTAATATTACAGGCGATTCAATGGTTTCGGTTTTAGTTGCTGATTCCCTTGGAAAAATACATGATCCGGAAAAAAGAATCGGGGCATGATAATAAATATCTTTCTGAATAGATTAATTATGATACAGTTAAAACGCATATATGACTCCGCAAATGAGGACGATGGCTACAGAGTACTTATCGACCGTTTGTGGCCGAGGGGGTTGTCTAAGGGGAATGCCAAAATTGATTTGTGGATGAAAGACATTGCACCTTCCACAGAATTAAGGAAGTGGTTCCACCACGATCCTGATAAGTGGGAAGAGTTTCAAGAACTTTACAAGGAAGAACTCTCAAATAATAAAGATCTTCTTGATCAGTTATTGAAACTTGAAAAAGATAATAATAAATTAACGTTACTTTATTCTGCAAAGGACAGGGAAAGGAATCAGGCAGTTGTATTATTGCAACTCTTAAGCTCCATTTAATAGATGCTCAAGTAAGATTTTTAATCCTATAGCTATTAGTACTACCCCACCTGCGATCTCTACTCGTAAATGGATTCTCTTTCCTATATATGTGCCCAGAAACATACCTATTAATGAAAAAAGCAGGCAAACCACACCTATAACCACTACTGCTTTTAAAATTGTGCCGGGATAGGAAGCAAATATCAAACCGGTGGCAGCAGCATCAATACTTGTGGCAAAAGATAGTGTTACCACATTTTTCCAATTGATTAAACTAAGCTCCCTGTTGTCGTTTTCTTTTAAATCAAATTCTCTGCAATCATCCGCTTTTTTTGGAAAACAACCTTCATAGATCATTTTAAATCCAAGAATAGATAGTACAATAAAAGCCATCCAGTGATCATACTGTTGAATCCATCCTGAAAAACCAATACTCAATGCATATCCGACAAGTGGCATTAGACCTTGGAAAAGGCCGAATACCAGTGCAATCTTAATAGCCCTCCAGAAATAAAAACGCTCTCTGCAAATTCCTTTTGCTATACATATTGCTAAGGAATCCATTGAGAGTCCAATGGCAATTATAATAATGGAAAGAAAATCCATAAGTATATACTATTGAAAGAAAATTTTAAAAGAGTGCAAAAATACAACAATGAAACGCGTGAAAAAAGAGAAATTAACTAAAAGAATGTATGTACAGAACCAAAAAGATTTATGACTGTTATAAATAAACTTATATTAATAAAACTTACTGAGAATACTTTTCTTTCTGTGTTAAGGAAAACGTACTCATCGTTATAATGAAGACTCTATTTTTAAATGAACAGACCAAAAATAATCCTGCTAATTTTCACTTTTTTTGTTGCGTTTAACTCTTTTGCACAGAATGACCCCATCGATAAAAAAGACTTAACTATCTATCTCAATGAGGTGATTGTAAATGCTTTCCAAATCAACACACGACAACACCATGTACCCGGTGCTATTTCAGTTCTCGCGGGTGAAGAGATCCAAACTACAGACGGAAATAACTTTGCTCATACTCTCCATTCAATGCCGGGCATTTTTATGCATAGCGGCACTTATGCCACCAGTCGTGTAGTTATAAGAGGTGTGGGAAGTCGCACTCCTTATAATACCAACCGAATAAAATCATACCTGAATGATATTCCAATAACATCATCAGATGGTATTTCTACACCTGAAGATATTGACCTGACAGGTATCGGCAGAATGGAGGTGATTAAGGGTCCTGCTTCTGCAATTTATGGCTCGGGACTTGGAGGAAATATCAATCTTTACACACCAAAATCAACAAATAATAGAGCTGAAGCACTTCTTCAATATGGTAGCTTTAAAACTATAAAAGCATTTGCGGTAGGTAATTACAATAGTGAGAATTTGAATCTATGGGGCAATATATCTCATCTAAATAGTGAGGGATTCCGTGAAAACAATCGTCACAGACGCAGCTCTTTATTATCTTCCGGTGAATGGGTACAGCCTGACTACTCGTTGGAATATACTATTATGCTTATGGATCTGAATGCACAAATACCCAGCTCAATAGGGAAGACTCTTTATGACACGGACCCCATTGCTGCTGCAGCCAACTGGAAAGCTGTTGAGGGGTATAAAGAGTATCAGCGTGCAATTGCCGGAATAACACTAACTAACAGGTTTTCTGAAAATTGGAACAATAAACTGAGTGTTTTTGGGAGATGGGCTGACAGTTATGAACGACGCCCTTTCAATAATCTTGATGATGGCACTTCAGGGGGTGGATTGCGTAACAGATTAACATATCATAGTGCTCACTGGGATGCACTTCTGGGACTTGAATGGACTAAAGATATTTACCGATGGCAGATGGATCTGGATGATAAATTGATAAATAAAAACAGAGAGACGAGAGATAATTACAATATCTTTGGTATGGTTTACTGGCGTCCTTCGCTTGAGTGGAATATTTCATTTGGAGGGGCTGTAAACAAAGTTAACTACAAACTAACTGATCAATTTTCAGAAAACGGAGATCAATCCGGCGAACGCAATTTCCCTGTTATATTCTCACCAAGACTTGGAGTTAATTATGCACCTTCGCAGCTTTTAGCCTTGTATGCATCTGCTGGACACGGCTTCTCAATGCCGTCACCTGAAGAGACTCTGCTTCCTGAAGGTGATATAAACAAAGATCTGAAACCTGAGCAAGGGGTTCAGTACGAACTGGGTGTGAGACTTAATCTATTTGACAGGGCAACAATACTTGAGGCTTCTGTTTACAGGATCGACCTTACCAATCTTTTGGTAACAAAAAGACTTACGGAAGACATTTTTACAGGAATAAATGCGGGAAAAACAGGACATACAGGTTTTGAATTTATGATTAAACAGAGGATATTCATGTTTTCAACTTTCCCGGGTGATCTTAATATAAATGCTAACTATACGTGGTCGCATAACAAGTTTATCGACTTTACTGATAATGGGCAGATTTTTGATGGTAATAAACTTCCCGGAATTCCTTCTCATATTGCACAGTCTCATTTTCAGTGGCAGCCAATCACACTACTAAGTATAGATACTAGACTTCAATATGTTGGTAAACAATATATTGATGATGCTAACAGCAAGGTCAATGACAGATATTTTCTGGCTAATTTAAGAGCATCATACCGATTTCCTATTTTTAAGAATAGGAACGTTGAACTTTTTGCAGGTATTAATAATTTAACGGATACCCACTATTCACCAATGCTTACAGTTAACGCAGTTGCTTTCGGGAATGCTGAGCCCAGATACTACTATCCGGGTATGCCAAGACACTATTACACAGGCATAAGATTATTACTTGAATGATTGCTTCGGCTTAGGTTTAATCTATTAAATGTAAGATTAAACAAGAAATAAAAAAATAATTTGCTAACTTTGAACCTATTATTGTTTCATTTTTACACTAGAAGCGTATTCTTTAATAAATAGTGTTTTTGTAATTCGATTTTCAGAATAATATGAATTTAAGTTTAAAAAATAGTGTTTTAAAATCTCTGTCAGAATTGTTGCAACAAAACAAAAGTGAGATTATTGCTGCAAATACAAATGACATGGATTCTTTTCCGGAAATGGACGACTCAATGAAAGATCGTCTTAAAGTGGACTTAAATAAGATTGACGGGATGATTAAATCTCTTAAAGAGGTTGCCGCACAGTATGATCCTGAGGGTAAGGAATTATATAGTTTCACTCGCGAGGATGGTTTGCGTATTATGAATCGTACAGTACCTTTTGGCACTATATTAATTATATACGAATCGAGGCCTGATGTTACTATTGAAGCTGCAGCAACCGCCTTTAAAGCCGGGAACAAAATTCTGCTGAAGGGAGGAAAAGAGTCATATAACACTAATATGCTTCTTACAAAGTTATGGCAAAAGGCTCTTTCTGAAAATGGTGTTGATCAAGGTTATGTGGAGTATCTAAACCTATCACATTCAGAAACACAGCAGCTGATTAAAGAGAACACAATGAAAGTGGATTTGATTATTCCGCGTGGTGGGGAAAGATTAATTCAATTTGTGCAGGAAAATGCATCGGTTCCTGTTATAATAAGTGGTCGTGGCAACAACTTCCTGTATATTGATGAAGAGGTGGATTTTGATATGGCAGTCCGACTTGTAGTTAATGGCAAACAACGTATAAGTGTATGCAATGCTATTGATAAGGTTTTGATAAATAGGAACCTGAGATCTCTTGATGAAAGAGTTGGAATCCTGGTTTCAAGTCTTAAGGAAAAGGGTATAGATGTTTGGGGAAACAGTGATATATCAAAAATATGTAATGAGATAAAAGTGGAGAATGATGCTGCAACGCTGTGTGAGGAGTATCTTGCTCCGAAAATATATCTTTCAATTGTGGATGAATTAGAGGATGCAATTGAGATGAATAACCAGTATTCAGGTGGACATACATCTGTAATTGTAACAAATAATCAGTCTAAAGCTGATAAATTTATGCAACAAGTGGATTGTGCAGCGGTTTATCATAATGCCTCATCACGTTTTACTGACGGAGGTCAGCTTGGTGTTGGTGCTGAGATAGCAATTAGTACACAGAAGCTTCACTTTCGTGGTCCTCTTGGTGCACAAGAGCTGGTAACAAATAAATGGTTCGTGTATGGCGAAGGCCAAATCAGAGAATAGATTAATGAAAAAAAAACTTATAATTAAAATTGGGACCTCCACATTAACAGCAGGTACAAACAGAATTTCGTTTGCTGTTATAGAGAGTCTGGCAAGGCAGATTGTAGAACTAAAAAAAGATTATGAGATAGTAATTGTTTCTTCAGGTGCTATCGCCACAGCACGCCAGTTTGTGGAGATCAACGGTTCTCACAAAAGGGTGGATTCTAAACAGGCAATGGCCGCAATCGGACAGACAAAACTTATGGAGCTTTACGACAACATATTCAGTACATTTGGATTAAATATTGCACAAATATTACTCACCTATCGTGATTTTGAAAACCCTGTTGCTAATGAGAATACAAGAAATACTATCAACAGGCTTTGGCAAGTGGATTATATTCCAATTGTAAATGAGAATGATACTGTTTCTATAGAAGAGATTGTACTTGGTGACAACGACAAGCTATCGGCTTTGGTTGCTTCCATTATGGAGGCAAATCTACTTATACTTGTATCCGATATTGATGGTATTTTCAATCAAAACCCTCATCTACATCCTGACGCAAAATTAATACCTGAAGTAACAGACTTAAGGACTATTAAGGATTATATAGAAGAGAAAAAATCTACTCTTGGAACGGGAGGCATGTCTTCAAAAGTTCATGCAGCAGAAATTTGTATGAATAGTGGAGTAGATATGTGGATTGTTAATGGTCAGCGGGTAAATTATATTATTAAAGCACTTAATAATGAAATCCCTTTTACAAGATTTGAATCAAAAAGAAAAAATAAATAATGAAACAGGGATTTATTGGATTCGGGAATCTTGCAAAAGCGGTTTACAGGGGATTAAAAGAGGAAAGAGGCTTTGAGTTTACCTATTTCGCAAGAAACAAAAAGGACGTTGACCTACATTATTTCGAACAGTTAGAGTCACTGGTTTATTATGCTGATGTATTATGGTTAGCAGTTAAACCTCAGGATCTTGCAGGAATTCTTGATCAATTGAAAAATATTGATATTTCAGGGAAAACTATTGTTTCTCCGGTTGCCGGAAAAAGCATAAGCTACATAGAGAAGTACCTTGGTAAAGATACCACTATTGTGCGCATAATGCCAAATCTGGCTATGGCCTACAATGCTTCTGTAACAGCATTTTATACTAATCATCCTGAAAGGGACAGTGCAGAGAAAATATTTAATTTACTTGGTAAACTGGGTAAGGCTGTAAAGTTGGAAGAAGAAGGTTTCGACCTCTTCACTTCTGTATTTGGCAGCGGACCTGCTTTTATTCTTGCTTTTATAAAAACTTTTAAAGATAAAATTCAAGAGTTCGATTTGCCGGGTTCGGTGCTGGATGAATTATTACTTGAATTAACCAGAGGTACCACACTCTATTTTATGCAAAATCAGAAAAAATTCAGTATCGAAGAACTGATAAAAAATATTACCAGCAAAGGTGGCACTACACAGGCAGGTCTTGAATATTTTAACTCTCACAATATTGGGAAGCATTTCGAGGGTGTACTGGATGCTGCACGAAACCGTTCAGAAGAATTAAGTCAAAATGGAGATTGAGTTAAGTATTATTATTTAGTGTTTTATGAATCAATCATGATATAGTTGCTATTAAAATATTGAGTGGCAATAGGTAGAATTGTGAATGAGTCGGAATGGTTTAAGGTTGAATTGTGAATTATTGAGTATAGAACTGTGAGTGATTTAATAAAAGAATCGCGAATGAGTCATAAAGAAAGTAAGAAGAATTGATTTTATATCAATTCTTCTCTTCTTTTGATTTGTATGCTATTGCATAATAACGTATCTGCTTAATAACGGATAACAAACCATTTGATCTGGTAGGCGAGAGATGTTCTGTCAGCCCTATCTCTTTCATGAACCGGAGGTCAGTACCTATAATTTCATCAGGAGTGCGACTGTTAAAAACGCGCAACACCAAGGCTAGCAATCCTTTAACGATAATAGCATCGCTTTCGGCTTCAAAATACAATTTGCCATCTCGATAATCAGTTTGCAGCCAGACTCTACTCTGGCAACCTTTTATAATATTATCAGGCGTTTTGTATTTTTCATCAATTGGTTGTAAGGCGTTGCCCTGTTCTATAATGAATGCGTATTTATCCATCCAGTCATCGTAGATACTGAACTCATCAATAATTTCCTGTTGTATTTCGTTTATAGTCTGCATTATTTATTTTCTGTATATATAACTTCCATTACGGTCTGTCCAACCGCCTTAAGTGTTTTTTTATCTATATTTCTCATATCATCACTCTGTGTATGCCAATATGGGGCAAATCCGGTTCTTGTATCCTGTTTCAGGTTGATAATATTTGCGCTTGGTGCTCTGTGGTGTTGGTTTACAGGCAGATGATCATCTGTGATGTAACCTCCTCTTTGAGGAAGGAAATAATTTGTATAACCCAGTTTAGCAGCTGTACTCCAAATTTTATCCACCACATTAGATGCATACTGTACTGAATAACCCTCCCTTAAAAAAGTAGCATTTACACCTCCAACCATATCCAGAAGAATACCAAAGCTAGCCTTATAAGCCTCAATATGTGGCTGTTCTGACCAGTAGCTTGACCCAATACACCACCATTCTCCCTTTACCCAATCACTACTGAATGAAGGTTGGCCCCAATCTTCCAGATCAAAAAAGATTATATCGATACCAATGTCTAGCGGATTTTGTTGCAGTTGGCGTGCTACTTCAAGAAGAACACCTACACCACTTGCTCCGTCATCAGCTCCCAAAATGGCCTGATTATGTTTGTCTGGATCAATTTCTTCGTCTGAAAAAGGCCGTGAATCCCAATGCGCAAATAAAAGGATCCTTTTGTCTGCTTCCAGATTATAACTACCTATTATATTTCGCAAACTTATATTTCGACCGTCATAATGAGTAACGTCTGCATGTTGCTCAACAACATCTGCTCCAAACCCCTCAAGTTTATCTTTCAGATAATCGCCGCATAATTCATGTGCCTGAGTACCTGGTACACGGGGTCCAAAGGCTACTTGTCTCTCAATAAAATAATATGCACTATCAGCATTGAATTCTGGAGAAACCATATTGTAAGTCTCTGTCATGACTGTCTTTTTACTTGATTGACAAGAATTACATGAAAGAGAAAACAGAAGTCCTGTTGTCAATACTAACACTAACGAAAATATCCTCAAATGCTTCATTTTAAATTATTTATTCTTCTGATAGGAATAATTTGATATACCAATATTATTGTATGTTTCCTTAAGTGCGTCCTCATCGTCGGAAATAACAAGCAGTTTATCACCAGCATGCAGTTCAGTCTGACCTGTTGGTACAAAATACTGCTCTCCACGTTTCACCATGACAACAAGAGTTTTGTCAGGAAACGGCATTTCTATCAGATTCTTACCATAACCAAGAGTTTCTTCTGAAATGTGAATCTCTGTCATAGCAGATTTTATCTCTTCGGCAAACTCCACATCAAAGTCCTCAAACTCCTTATATTTAGTAGGTTTCTCAGCCAATCCAAGCCATCTGGCAACCAAAGGTAAAGAAGTTCCCTGAACAAGCAGAGAAACAATTGTAATCACAAAAACCATGTTGAATATCCATCTGGCATGAGGAATATCACCTGAAGCCAAAGGTAGAATAGCAAAAATAATAGGAACAGCGCCTCTTAGCCCCACCCAAGAGATATACATTTTATCTTTGACTCCTATTTTTCTGAATGGCATCAAGGTAAGAAACACAACAATAGGACGACCGAATAAAATCAAGAAAGCTGAAACAATTAATGCAGGAAGAGCCACATCAATTAGTTCACTTGGGTTAACAAGTAATCCCAGTGTAAGGAACAATAGTATCTGACTCATCCAGGCAAAGCCGTCCATAAATTTCATCGATGTGCGTTTGTGAGTAAATTTTGAGTTACCGATAACTAATCCTGCTATATAAACTGCCAGATAACCATTTCCTTGCAGATAATATGTAGCTGCATAAACAAATATGCCTAAGGTCAGTAAAAGTATGGGATACAAAGCTGTATTCTCCATACGAATGCGATTAATGATTCTCACAGCTCCTTTTCCGAATACAAAACCGAGTAAACCACCCACAATCAGTTGAACTAAAACCATGAGTATAACCATTCCGTAATTAGGACTATCACCTGAACGGATGATCTGCATAAACATTAGCGTAAGCAAATATGCCATGGGGTCGTTACTACCACTTTCCAGCTCCAGCAAGGGTCTTAGATTGTTTTTTAAAATCAATCCCTTTGAACGAAGTATACCAAATACAGATGCCGAATCAGTAGATGAAAAAGTAGAAGCCAACAGTAATGAAGTAACTAAACTTATCCCAAGTGCCGGCAACATCATACCTGAAAGCCAGTATATAAAAAAACCTGTTAAAAGTGCGGTTAGAAGAACACCTATGGTAGCAAGTACTACTCCGGGAGCAATAATCGGCTGAATCTCCTTAAATTTGGTATCTAATCCACCAGAAAAAAGAATTATACAAAGACATATCGAACTTATTGTTTGTGCTACCTGGACATTTTCAAATTGAAGTCCGAAACCGTCTGTACCAAAGACCATACCTACTAAGAGAAATAGTAAAAGTACAGGTACACCAAATTTAGAGCCCGCTTTACCCACCAGCATACTTATAAAAAACAGGACGGATCCAACGAGCAGCATTAATTCTGTACTTATCTGCATTTTATCATTAGTTATTTAAGATAATTTTTATAAAACTCATGTTAGTGGCAGTCGGTTTAATTATCAATTACTTTGTTTAAACAAAATATGATCATCATCAACTATCAATTCTGCTCTTACTCCCATAATCAAAGGAAAATTGAGTCTTGAGTGTCCAACAGGAAAATTAAAGCATACTGGGAAATTATAATTTTCAACAACAGTCCTGATAGACTCATACAAAGAAGCATACATCTGATCATCTTCTTCGAAATCAGTAAACTGACCAACTATCAATCCACTTATTTTTTTTAACACTCCGGAAAGCTTCAACTGATGAATCATTCTATCCACTTTGTATGGTTCCTCACCAATATCTTCTATAAAAAGAATACCTTTATCTGGAATTCTTGCATATTTCGAGCCAATCATTCCGCAAAAGACTGATAAATTACCTCCAAATAGCCTTCCTACAGCTCTTCCTGTAAGGTTTAAGGATCTATATCCTTGAGTAGGAATTTCATACTGAGGAGGTTGTCCCGCCAGTATACTTTTGGTATATCTGACAGAAACATCTTCAGCTCCCTCTTCCGAAAAATGTTTAACCATAGGACCATGTACAGAAGCTATTCCATTTTTCTGAAGGGTGGCATGAAGGGCGGTTATATCACTATAACCAATTACCCACTTAGGATGTTTTCTTAGCGATGAAAAATCCAGTATATCAATTAAATGAACTACTCCATATCCACCTCTGGAACAAAGTATTAACTTAACAGAAGGATCATCAAAAGCACTTTGAATATCATACAAACGTTCATAAACTGATCCACTAAATCTGCCGGCCACACCAAGTGCGAACCGACCGATTTCAGTTGTAAGTCCCCAGCTCTCCAATATTGCTGCTGCATCATGCACTAGATAATCATCTATTTTTCCCGAAGGAGAAATGATAACTGCCTTGTCATTGTACTTTAATGGAGCCGGTAGGATCATTATAACTCAATTAATGACTATGCATCTATTTTTGCATATTGTGCATTTTCTTCAATAAACTCTCGTCTCGGTGGTACTTCCTCACCCATCAACATTGTAAATATTATATCTGCATCAGCAGAATTCTCTATAGTCACTTGCTTAAGGGTACGATTTTCCGGATCCAATGTTGTAGTCCACAACTGTTCGGCATTCATTTCACCAAGACCTTTATACCGCTGTGTTGTAATTGCACTTTCGTTACCGTCACCATATTTGTTGATAAACTCCTGTCTTTGGCGTTCACTATAACAATATTCCTCAATTTTACCCTTTTTACAGAGGTAAAGAGGTGGTGTTGCAATATATATATACCCGTTTTCAATCAGGGGACGCATATAACGGAAGAAAAATGTAAGGAGTAGCGTGTCAATATGACTACCGTCAACATCAGCGTCGGTCATCAATATTATTTTGTGATATCTTAGTTTTTCAATATTCAACTCTTTTGAGTCCTCTTCTGTACCAATAGAAACACCCAGCGCAGTATATATATTTTTTATCTCCTCACTATCCAATACTTTATGAGGCATTGCTTTCTCAACATTAAGGATCTTACCACGAAGAGGAAGAATAGCCTGAAACATACGGTCGCGTCCCTGTTTTGCAGTACCACCTGCAGAGTCTCCCTCGACAAGGAAAATCTCACTTTTAGTAGGATCTTTACTGGTGCAGTCTGCAAGTTTACCAGGTAAACCTGCACCTGACAAAGGAGATTTACGTTGCACCATCTCACGAGCTTTTCGTGCAGCTTGGCGAGCTGTGGCAGCAAGAATCACCTTTTCAACAATAATCTTCGCTTCTTTTGGATTCTCTTCCAGATAATATTTCAATGCTTCTCCTGTAGCCTGATCCACAGCACCAATAACCTCTGTATTTCCTAATTTGGTTTTTGTCTGACCCTCAAACTGTGGTTCAGCTACCTTCACAGATAACACTGCAGTAATTCCCTCCCTGAAGTCATCGCCACTAATTTCCACCTTAAGCTTCTCTAGCATCTTAGAATCTTCGGCATATTTCTTCAAGGTACGAGATAACGCACGCCTGAAACCGGTAAGGTGAGTGCCACCTTCTATTGTATTGATATTATTCACATAAGAAAAAATATTTTCATTATATGTATCATTATAAGACATTGCTATCTCAATAGGAACCCCATTTTTCTCAGTAACAATATGAATAGGATCCTGAATCAGAGACACTCTATTTTTATCAATATGACGAACAAATTCTTCGAGTCCGGTTTCTGAATAGAAGCGTTCAGATTTGTATTTACCATCCTCAACCTGCTGTCTTTTATCCGTAAGCGTCAGAGTTATGCCCGAGTTAAGGTATGCAAGTTCGCGCAATCTCGTCGCAAGGATGTCATATCTGTATTCAAGAACTGTAAAAATCGAATCATCAGGTTTAAACGTGATTACTGTACCATTTTTGTCTGTCTCGCCAACAATTTTCACATCAGCATAAGGTTTACCTTTAGAGTACTCTTGTACATATATTTTTCCTTTACGGTGAATTTCAGCTTTAAGATAGATCGAAAGTGCATTCACACAAGATACACCAACACCATGAAGTCCGCCCGACACTTTATAAGTTCCCTTATCAAACTTACCTCCGGCGTGAAGTACTGTCAAAACCACTTCCAGTGCTGATTTTTTTTCTTTCTCGTGATAGTCAACAGGGATACCGCGTCCATTATCCTTTACTGTAATTGAATTATCTTCGTTGATTATTACATCAATCTCGTCACAATATCCGGCAAGTGCTTCGTCAATCGAATTATCGACAACCTCGTTCACCAAATGATGTAAACCCTTTTCACTCACATCACCAATATACATTGCGGGACGTTTTCTTACCGCTTCAAGGCCTTCCAAAACCTGAATATTTTGCGCGGAATAGTCTACACTTGCTGATTTTTTTTCTTCTTCTGACATGCTAAATGATTAATTAAATCTTTCTAAAAACTAGAGTATTACAATCATGTAATATTATCTATTTAAACCGAGCAAATTTACAAAAAAAACGGCTCTTTACCAATCCTTTTTTACTTTTTTACGGCGGCTTACATGGTCATTCCACAAAAAAAGGAGCGGACAAACTATCCGCTAACGGATATCGTTTTATTTCATCTCTGAAATATGATAAATGGAATATTTATATTCATCGTATGTATTACCAACAAAAAAGCCGAACACAAATGTCCGGCTTTTTTGTATATTTTACCAACTGTTTTAATCAGCTGAGCTGATTCATATGACTAGCCAATTTGGATTTCAAGTTATTGGCTTTATTTTGATGAATTACATTTTTCTTTGCAAGTTTGTCTAACATTGAACAAACCTCGGGATACATCTTTTTTGCCTCCTCTTTAGAATCAATAGCACGAAATTTACGAACTTTATTTCTAGTTGTGCGTGAAGCGTATCTATTTGTAAGACGCAGAGTTTTTGTCTGTCTGATTCTTTTTACTGATGATTTGTGATTTGCCATTTCGTTGACTTTATTTCTTTTTTTATTAGTAGCCCATAGGAGAATCGAACTCCTCTTTCAAGAATGAAAATCTTGCGTCCTAACCGATAGACGAATGGGCCAATTTAGGCGTTAACCTGATTAATTTGGAAGCCGAGGCTCAAATTGCGGGTGCAAATATAGAACGTTTTTTTTTAACTGCAAAACTTTCTCCAAACTTTTCCCACTTTTTTTTTCAAAACACTTAAAAATCAGAATGCAAAAATACATATAATATTCCAAAAGAAAAAAAGCATCTTAGATGAATAGTCACGTCCTAATGTATGTTTATACACATAACAAGTTTAAATTAAGAGTTTGTATAGATCTCACCTATTCATTTTTATTAATAATAAAATTGGTTCTTAAAAATATATTATCTATTTTTGCACCCCGTAAGAGATTAGAATCAAGCAGATCAATTGAATTTGAAAAGTAAATAATAATATAGCGAAATGAAAAGAACATTCCAACCGTCAAACAGAAAGAGAAAAAACAAGCATGGTTTCCGTACCAGAATGGCTACAAAGAACGGTAGAAAAGTACTTGCCTCACGTCGTGCAAAAGGCAGAGCAAGATTAACTGTATCCGACGAATACTAAATAATTCCGTTAATTCAACAGAAGTAGTCGGAGAAAGCATATCAACCGCGAAATGAAAGTTTTTATACGCGGAAAAAACAGGAATTCGGTATATCCGCATTTCTGTTTTTTTATTTGACCTTCATCTACTATCATTTTTTTAGTACTTTTGTAGTATAATTAGTTCACGCAATTACTAACCCTATCGTTATGAGCAATAAAAAGGTCGCTAAGTCCCTTTTCGGGAACAGTATATTTAAAAATATATTGGTGATGATTATTATAGGAGTAATTCTTGTAATACTATCATTGATTTTTCTGAATTTCTACACCAGACACGGACATAACGTTGTGGTGCCACGTCTGGAAGGTCTGCAGATTGAAGAAGCAAACACTATTTTAAATGCAAAGGGGCTTCATGTAGAAATAGTTGACTCTGTTTATCATCGTGATGCAGTTCCCGGAGCCATTCTGGATCAAACACCCAAGGCTGACAACAAAGTAAAAGAGGGTAGATCTATATATGTTACAGTTTATTCAAAAAGTCCACAGCAAGTGGCAGTACCCGGCCTGGTAGATTACTCCACACGACAGGCAGTTGCACTTCTTAACTCTCTGGGTTTTACACAACTTTCTATTGAGGAGGTGCCATCAGAATACTCTGGGTTGGTTTTGGCTGTTGAATATCGCGGAAGAGCATTGAGTCCCGATGAGAAAGTTCCTGCCGGATCGACTTTAAATCTGGTAGTCAGCAGTAGCGTACTTGCAGATTCCCTAGGTGTAAATGATGAAATTATTATTGCACCCGGCATGCTGAACAATGGCACCAATAATCAGTCTGCTGATGAAGGTAGCTTCGATGAATCATTTTTTTAAATAGGTGTCTTGTGACAAAAAACGATTTTGATAATATCGATTTTTTGCCTGAGGATGAAGATGAAGTAACAGAAGAGTCCCAGGATCAAAATCAAAAATATGAGCATTATCGATTTGTAGCCGACAAAGGTCAGGGTCTGCTGCGAGTCGATAAATTTTTATCTGTGCGTATTGAAGGTATTTCGAGAAACCGCATTCAACAGGCAGCTGATGCCAACTCAATTCTTGTTAACGGCAATCCTGTAAAATCAAATTATAAAGTAAAACCTCAGGATGTAATTACTCTAGTTCTTGACTGGCCAAAGCGTGAGCTGGAGATTATCCCGGAAAATATCCCTCTAAATATTGTTTATGAAGATGATGATCTTATGGTGGTCAATAAACCGCCTGGAATGGTTGTCCACCCGGGTCATGGAAATTATACCGGTACACTTGTTAATGCCATAGCATACCATCTTAATTATAAAAACATAAAGGATATCGATGATCCAAGGTTAGGGTTGGTGCACAGAATAGATAAAGACACCTCAGGCTTATTGTTGATCGCTAAGACTCCTTATGCTAAATCAAACCTGTCAGGACAGTTTTTTCGAAAAGAAACAAAACGACTTTACACCGCTCTTGTTTGGGGAAATGTTGATGAAGACAGCGGAACAATAGAAGGAAATATTGGTCGCGATCCCAGAGACCGCATGCTTATGAAAGTATTTCCTGATGGTGACCAGGGTAAGACAGCAGTAACACATTACCGTGTTCTCGAACGCTTTGGTTATGTCACACTTGTAGAATGTAAACTTGATACAGGGCGAACACATCAGATTCGTGTTCACATGAAATATCTGGGACACACTTTGTTTAATGACGAACGGTATGGCGGTCATGAGATTCTTCGTGGAACTCGTTTTGCCAAATACAAACAATTTATTTATAATTGCTTCGAAATTTGCCCCAGACAATGTCTGCATGCCAAGTCGCTGGGATTTGTACACCCCTCAACAGGTGAGGAACTATATTTTGAGAGTGATATACCAGATGACATTCAGGCTGTAATCGAGAAATGGAGAATTTACACATCTTCAAGGGAATTTATAGATTAAACTTAGTACTTTATCAAATATTTACTAGCATCTTTCAAGCTCTAATTTTATAAATGTATATGAAGAAAAATATTGCTGTTGTTAATGGAGGTTATTCAAGTGAGAAAATCGTCTCAGAGAAGAGTGCTGAAGGAATCATCTCTTTTATTGATACGGACTTATATAACACATTTAACGTGAAAATTGATCGCGACTCATGGGTGGTAAATAATAAGAACCGCAATTTTCCTATAAACAGAAATGATTTCAGTTTCGAGGCAGATGGAGTAAAGATAGTTTTTGATTTCGCATATAACACGATTCATGGTACACCTGGCGAAGATGGGCTTCTGCAAGGCTATTTTGATATGCTTGGTATCCCCTACTCCAATTGTGGCGTACTTGCTTCTGCACTAACTTTCAACAAATTTACAAGCAATAATTTTCTGAAGAGTTTTGGTGTAAGGGTTGCCGACTCAATATTATTAAGAAAAGGAGAAAAAATTAATACTGATGCAATTATCAGTAAACTAGATCTGCCTGTTTTTGTTAAACCAAATGTAGGTGGTTCAAGTTTTGCAACAACTAAAGTAAAGGAATCCGGCAAAATGATGGAAGCTGTTAACGATGCATTCAAAGAGGCGCCTGAAGTAATAATTGAGAGTTTCGTGAAAGGAATTGAAGTCACTTGTGGTTGTTTTGAGACAGATAAGGGGTTAACCGTATTGCCCTTAACAGAAGTAGTCACTGAAAATGAGTTTTTCGACTATGGTGCAAAATATCTTGGAGAGGTAGAAGAGATTACTCCTGCACGTATTTCGAAAGATCTCACTCTACAAATTCAAAGGGAAACAGAAAAAATTTACAAGCTGATAGGTGCTAAAGGAATTATAAGAGCGGATTATATAATTTCAGGTAACAATCCTGTTTTGCTGGAGGTGAACACTACTCCCGGGATGACAGCTACAAGCTTTATTCCTCAGCAAGTTGCAGCTGCAGGACTTACCATGCAACAAGTGATTACCGAAATCATTGAAACTGAATTCAACAAAATTAAAAACGTTAAATCATAGATTAAAAAAAAGTATGATGAACAACTCAGATAATCAATTCGATGACATACGGCCTCTAAATGACAATGAAGTACCTGAAGCTATTGCTCAGCTCATTGCTGATGAAAGATTCAAACGGGCAGCCGAACCGATTGCAAAGCCTTATACATGGGAACAGTTCACTTATATGTTATCTACATGCAAGTCTAAAGAGGACTTTCAGACAAAAATAGTATCCAGGATAATGAATCGGCTGATTGAGAAAACAACAACCGAAATGAAGGGTTTTGGATGGGAAAATATTAGCGAAGACGAAGCTCATCTTTTCATTTCTAATCACCGCGATATAGTTCTTGATGCTGCCTTTTTTAATATGTTGCTTTTCGGTACGGGCAGCAATACTACTGAAATAGCTATTGGTGACAATCTGCTGATTTATCCATGGATAGAAAAACTGGTTCGCATTAATAAAAGCTTCATAGTTAAACGAGGTGTTTCTGTCAGACAGATGCTGACAGTTTCTAAACACCTCTCCGACTATATTCACGATACTATAAGGGATCGTAATCAATCAATATGGCTTGCGCAGCGGGAAGGCAGAGCTAAAGATTCAAATGACAGAACACAGACAAGCTTGCTGAAGATGCTGACACTTCATGATAGCAGAGAACCTCTGTTGGCTTTAAAGCAACTCAATATTATTCCTCTTTCAATATCTTATGAATACGATCCGTGTGATTATCTTAAGGCAAAGGAGTTTCAGCTTAAGCGTGACAACCCTGAACACAAGAAAAGTCAAGCCGACGATATTGAAAACATGTATACAGGAATGGTTGGCTTAAAAGGCAGGGTACATTTCCGGTTGGGAGAATGTATTAATCCGGTTATCAGCAACATATCTGTTGAAACAGGTAGAAACGATATGCTTGAAAAAGTAGCTGATGTTATAGACAAGGAGATTTTCAAGAACTACTCTTTTTTCCCAATAAATTATATAGCTTACGACTTAATGACAGGCTCTCAAGAGTTTTCCTCTGAGTATAGCAGTGAAGATAAAGTAAATTTCAACAATTACATAGATACACAGATTGATAAAATAAAAATCATTCATAAAGACGAAGATTTTCTTCGTCAAAAAATGATTGAGATGTATGGTAATACAGTTAAAAATCATCTGAACAGTAAATAATTTTCTCAATGAAAAATTTGTCATTCATTATTTTGATTATTCTTTTTACCGCTCATTTTCAGAGTTGTGATAAAGAGCAGGAGAGATTGGATGATTTTATTGCAGAGTTTGCTACTGTACTTAAACAGGGCGATTCGTACCAATTTGAACTTGATAATGGAAGTATTATAACACCCGTGGATGTTAAGAATTTTTCAGGTAAGGATGGTGACAGAGTAATAATCTACTGGACACCAGTTAGTGGTGATCTAGCAGATATAATGCGAATAACTCCTATTTTCAAAGGTTATATTGATAACGAAGGATACCCCGAGAGATACAACAAAGACCCTTTAAAGATAATAAGCATCTGGGTCGAAGGTGATTATCTGAACCTAATTCTCGAAATCGAATATCATAGTAAACCGCATATATTATCACTTTTCAGAGACATATCGACTCCCGAAACAGATCTATATCTAGGTCATTCAATTAATAACGATCCACCCGGGTATCCACAGGTTATGTATGCTTCATTTCTTCTAAGTAGTCTTCAAGGGCAAAATGAGACAGATGTACCTTTCAGACTTTTCATAAATTCATATAACGGAATGCGGCAATTTAACTTTACGCTAATCAATACTCGTTAAAGGTGGAATTGGATCTTCATCAATTGTAAAATCAATAGGCATCAGACATTTTACATTTACTTTTTCACCATTATTTTCGCCCGGAATCCATTTGGGCATCAAACCAAGTACGCGTATTGCCTCATTATTAAGAGCTTCATTTGATCCGTTTACTACTTCAATATTCGAGATAGATCCATCATGACCTACAATAAAAGAGCACAGAATCCTTCCTTCAATTCCTTGTTGCAACGCTTCTTTTGGATAGCGCATGTTGTGTGAAATAAAATTAGCCAGCTCCTTTTCTCCGTACTGATACTCAGGCATTTTATCTACTATCGTATAAATCTCACTATTCTCGATAATTGAAGGATCTGTTTTAGCATAGGCCCTGGCTGTAGCAGAACTTGAAGGCCTTGTAGTGTACTGAGCATTCTTGTTCAGTTTAAAATACATCGGCACATAACTTTCAGATCTGACAATTTCACCATTATGACGTGCAGGTCGCCATGGTGGCATGTTCTTAAGTATACGCAAAGCTTCTTCATTTAGAAGTGGATCAGCACGGTGAATTATATTAAAGTTTGATAGTGTACCATCTTTCTCCACAACGAATGTGTAAACTACAAGTCCCTGTGCGTTGCGCTCAACGGCATCAGCAGGGTAGCTCAAAGTATTCGAAATAAAGCGGTGCATTTCAGGTGTTCCACCGGTAAACATAGGCACTATATCTGGATTTTCAATTATCCTGTCACTTGCTGATTCCGGAGGATTCTGAGCACTAACATCAATTGTAGATAACGTGATAAAGCAAACAAAAAGAAATGTTGCTGTAATTGTGTGAAATTTACGTAGTTTCATGTAACAATTTTCTCTGAACTAAATTAATTGTATTAATCTTACAAACTTACATAAAATTTCTGATTCTACGGTTAATGAAAAACACTTTTAAGATACTACACCTCTAATTCTGTCATCAAAAGCAGTAAGTGCTGCTTTAGCCCCTTCTCCCATAGAAATTATAATCTGCTTGAATGGAACTGTAGTCACGTCGCCTGCAGCATATATTCCTGGAACATTAGTGCGACAATGTTCATCAACTTCTATTTCACCATATTTGCTTATATTCACAATATCTTTGAATACCGAACTATTTGGAGCCAAGCCAACCTGAACAAATACACCATCTATATCAACTATCCGCTCATTATCTGTTTTGCGGTCTTTTACTCTCAAGCCTTTAACTTTCTCATTATCGCCGATAATCTCAGTAGTTTGAGAACTTAAAAATACCTCAACATTAGTTAACGAAGCAACTTTCTCTTGCAAGACCCTGTCGGCTTTAAGTTCATCAAGAAATTCAAAAACAGTCACTTTTGAACATATAGCTGCCAGATCAATTGCTGCTTCAATTCCTGAATTTCCACCACCAATAACTGCTACATGCTTATCTTTGTAAAACGGACCATCGCAGTGGACACAAAAGGCAACACCTTTACCAATGTGGTCTGATTCACCCGGAACATTCAGCTTTTTCCAGTTTGCACCTGTTGCGATTATAAGAGATCCTGTAATAAATTTTTCTCCACCTTTTACATGAATAATCTTATGCTTGTCATCAAGTTCAACTTTCTCAACTAACCTGTGTTCAAGAATTGATATAGGATATTCTTCCATATGTTTTCTTAGTTGACCTGTTAGCTCTATACCAGTTGTCTTAGGTACAGAAATAAGATTCTCGATACCCATCGTCTCCTTAACCTGACCTCCTACAGTTTCTGCCAAAACTGCAACATTAAGCCCTTTACGTGCAGAATATATTGCTGCTGAAGCACCTGCAGGACCTCCTCCAACTACCACTACATCAAACTTCTTTGCTTCTTCATCCGGTGTTTCAGTTTCTTCCGTACCATACTTCGCTTCAAGTTTTGTAAGAAGTGCACCAAATTCACCCCTACCCACGTGCAAAAGCTCACCGTCAGCATATACGGCTGGCACAGCCTGAATTCTAAGTGACTCTGCCTCTTCTTTGTAAATTGAACCGTCAACCATCTCATGAGTTATATTTGGATTTATAATCGTCATAAGATTTAAAGCCTGAACTACATCGGGACAATTGGTACATGTCAGCGAAACATAAGTTGAAAGTTTAATTTTCCCTTTAAGTGATTTTACCCTTTTCCTGATAAACTCATCCGGTTGATTTTTACCCTTACCATCACTGTTTAGTACAGCCAGCAGAAGAGATGTAAATTCGTGACCGTTAGGTATTCCTCTAAAAACTATGCCTGTTTTTTTACCATTTTTCATAAGTTTGAAAGAAATTGCATCCCCATCGTTTATATTGAGTGATAGTTTTGGTGAACAGGATACAACATCATCCAAAAGTTCCACCAACTCACTGTAACTCTCATGTTTCTCAGATGCATAAATATCAAATTGATATTCTGACTCTAAGTTTGCAAATATTGCTTTTACTTGTTCTTTTAATGAATTGTCGAGCATAATAACTTGATTTATTTTATATAAAAAGCCCTCTGTAAATTATCATGGCGTAGCCAAAGAAAATTGGTCAGAGGGCTTTAATGTTGAGTTATACTTAAATTTTCCCTACAAGATCAATGCTTGGTTTAAGGGTTTCTTTTCCTTTTTCCCAATTTGCGGGACACACCTCATCTTCGTGTTCTGCTACAAACTGAGCTGCTTCAATCTTGCGAACGAGCTCAGTAGCATTTCGTCCAATCGGACCGTCATTCACTTCCAATACCTTTACTACACCTTCGGGATTGGCAACAAATGTTCCCCTGTACGCTGTATAATCTTCTTCGTTTAGAACGCCGAATGCGCGACTAAGCTCACCTGTATGGTCAGCAAGCATAGGATAAGTAATTTTACTTATACTCTCCGAAGTGTCGTGCCAGGCTTTGTGTGTAAAATGAGAGTCGGTACTTACAGAATATACTTCAACACCAATAGATTGCAAATATTCATATTTTTCCGCTATGTCTACCAGCTCGGTAGGGCACACGAAAGTAAAGTCAGCCGGATAAAAGAAAAACACCGACCATTTACCCAAAGTATCTTTGTCTGTTACAGTTATAAACTCTCCATTGTGGAAAGCTTGTACCTTAAACTCGGGAATTCTTGAATTGATAATAGGTTCCATATAAATAAACTTTTTAATATTTGTAAACGATGCAAAGATAATATAGTTTCGACCTATTGCACAGCTATAATGTATCAATATTTTCTATGTAAATTCTTGCAACTTTATTTTCATATTATATAAAGAATAAAGAAATTCTCATTGGAAAAGCGTATCTTTGCACCCTAAAAAGATTGTTTTTATGTATGACATCCGTAATATTGCCATCATCGCACACGTAGATCATGGTAAAACTACCCTGGTTGATAAAATGTTGCTTGCCGGACACCTTTTCAGGGATAACCAGCAAACAGACGAACTTATTCTCGACAATAATGAGCTCGAGCGTGAGCGTGGTATTACTATTCTTTCAAAGAATGTTTCTATAAAATATGGTGATACTAAAATTAATATAATTGATACTCCGGGACACGCCGATTTTGGCGGTGAAGTTGAGCGTGTATTAAATATGGCGGACGGTTGTCTGCTTGTTGTAGATGCTTTTGAAGGACCGATGCCCCAAACAAGGTTTGTTCTTCAGAAAGCGCTGGAAATCGGACTAAAACCTATACTGGTTATCAATAAGGTTGACAAGCCTAACTGCCGTCCGGAAGAGGTTCAGGAAGAGGTTTTCGATCTTATGTTCAGCCTCGAAGCTACTGAAGACCAACTTGATTTTCCAACCATTTACGGTTCTGCAAAACAAGGTTGGATGTCTGACGACTGGAAAAAGCCTTCCGACAATATTATTCCACTGCTGGATGCTATTGTAAAATATATACCTGCTCCAAAAATTCTTGAGGGAGCACCACAGATGCTGATAACCTCACTTGATTACTCTAATTATGTTGGTCGAATTGCCGTTGGTCGTGTACACAGGGGCATAATTCAGAACAACAAGGATTATGCACTTTGCAAACGTGATGGCAGTATAAAAAAGATCCGCATTAAAGAGCTTGATGTTTTTGAAGGCTTAGGACGTGCTAAAGTAGAACAGGTTGGCTCAGGTGATATCTGTGCTTTGGTAGGAATTGAAGGTTTCGATATTGGAGACACTATAACAGATATAGACAATCCTGACCCGCTTGCCCCAATAGCAATTGATGAGCCTACTATGTCGATGTTGTTCACCATCAACAACTCACCATTTTTCGGGCAGGATGGGAAATTTGTTACCTCCAGACACATCTACGAACGCCTAATGCGTGAACTCGACAAAAACCTTGCTCTGAGAGTAGAAGAGACAGATAGTTCAGACTCATGGATAGTTTATGGTCGCGGTGTTTTGCACTTATCAGTACTTATCGAAACTATGCGTCGTGAAGGTTACGAACTACAGGTAGGTCAGCCTCAGGTAATCATTAAAGAGGTGGATGGAGAAAAATATGAACCGGTAGAGCAGCTGACAGTAAATCTACCTGAGGAGTCATCCAGCAAAATAATTGATGTTATAACACGCAGAAAAGGTGAACTACTCACCATGGAAAGTAAAGGCGATCGAATGCACATGGAGTTCATTATTCCTTCAAGAGGAATTATTGGTCTCAATAATATTGTACTTACCCTTTCGGCAGGTGAAGCAATTATGGCTCACCGTTTTCTTGAGTTTCAACCATGGAAAGGCAATATTGAGAAAAGACAGAATGGATCAATTATTGCAGGTGAATCAGGAAATGCTTTTGCTTATGCTTTAGATAAACTACAGGATAGAGGACATTTCTTTATATATCCTCAAACAGATGTTTATGCAGGACAGGTGGTAGGTGAAAGCAATAAAGAAGGCGATCTGGTTGTAAATGTCACTAAGGCCAAAAAGCTTACCAATGTGCGTGCATCAGGAACAGATGACAAAGCTCAGTTAGCACCGCCAATTATTTTCAGTCTTGAAGAAGCTCTTGAATATATTAAGGGTGATGAATATGTTGAGGTTACACCTAAACATACGAGGATAAGAAAGGTGATCCTGGACGAAACAGAACGAAAAAGGTCAACAAAGAAATCTTAGAACCGGCACATATTTTTATGCCGGTTACTTCTTGATTAGATTTACAAACTCTTCTCTGGTTTTTTGTTCACGGAATATACCAGTGAAGTCAGATGTTGTGGTGATTGAATTCTGTTTCTCTACACCACGCATCTGCATACACATGTGCTGAGCTTCAATAACTACCATAACTCCCATAGGATTAAGTGTATTCTGAATACAATCCTTTATCTGAGTTGTGAGTCTCTCCTGAATTTGCAGTCTGCGTGCAAACACATCAACAACGCGCGCAATTTTACTAAGCCCTGTGACATAACCATCAGGAATATATGCAACATGTGCTTTACCAAAAAAAGGCAACATGTGGTGCTCACATATTGAGAAAAAATCAATATCCTTTACAATCACCATCTGACGGTAATTCTCCTTAAACTGTGCAGAACGAAGTATCTCTTCAGGATTCTGCCAGTAACCCTTGGTTAGATATTGCATAGCCTTGGCTACACGATCGGGTGTTTTGATAATACCTTCCCTTTCAGTGTCTTCGCCAAGCAACGAGAGTACCTCTCTTATATGATCCGAAATAACGGATCTGTTATTTTCTAATTCTTCAGATGACATTTAATTTATTTTGTAAGGTCAGTTGATAGGTATTTTTACCTCATCAACAACAATATACATCTCTCTTCCAAATGATGGAAAAGTTTTTCTTAACTCCTGCATTGCCTCTTCCGCATCACTACGGTTCTCAAAATTGCCCACCCTCAGTCTCCAGAAAGGAGATTCAAACAAAACTACCGTCTCCAGTTCAGGATACGACTGATTGATAAGGTTTTGTTTTCTGTTAGCTTCATCCCTCGAAGTACGTTGATTATTACCTGAAAAAGCCTGAATTTTATAACCTCTCATCTTGTAATACTGTACAGAACCGTCTGCTGTGGTGTAAACATTTCTGGGAGGTCCCATCGGACGTCCAAGTATATGAGTAATACTCTCATCCTGATAAATGGTAACATCCCCTTTACCCTGCACATCAGTATTCAGTTCCTTAAGGATCTCATTCTTTTGTAATGATGTCTGTGCATTAACACCTCCGCTTAGAATAAGTATTATAAACAGAATAATCGTATGGCTGTGAAGATATTTCATATTTTTTTGATCTGTAACTTCGCACAAAGATAAATAAATACCACAGACTCGGGTAGAATCTGTGGTAAAATCTGTGGTAAAATTCTATTAAAGTGTTAAAACGCCTCGATTATCGGCATAAATTTATCAACACTCAGAGAAGCTCCGCCAATCAATCCTCCATCTACATCAGGATTCGAGAATAGTTCTTTTGCATTACCTGCATTTGCACTACCGCCATAAAGTATAGAAGTGTTATCAGCAACTTCATTGCCATATTTTTCGGCAAGAGTTTTACGTATAAATGCGTGCATTTCCTGAGCCTGTTGAGGTGTTGCAGTCTTTCCTGTTCCAATTGCCCAAACAGGTTCGTACGCCAGAACGATCTTACCGAAATCTTCTGAAGAAAGATCAAACAGTGATGCTTCAATCTGTGATTTAACAACATCGAAATGTTTTTCCGATTCTCTCTCTTCTAATACTTCACCAATACAGAAAATAGGTGTAAGACCGTTTTTCAATGCCAGCAACACTTTCTCTTTAAGTATTTCAGGAGTGTCATGATAATAAGCACGGCGCTCGCTGTGCCCAAGAATAACATACTTAGCACCTGTTGAAGCAACCATTTCTGCAGATACTTCACCTGTATATGCACCTGATTCCTTATCAGCACAGTTTTGTGCCGCTACACCTATTTTATTTGTATCAACATTTTCTGCAACACTTGCAAGATGAATAAATGGTGTTCCGACAATCACATCGCAATTTACCGTTTTACCTTCTAAAGCATTGTTAAGCTCTTTTGCCAGTTGAATACCTTCCTGAAGGTTTTTGTTCATTTTCCAGTTTCCTGCTACAATATTCTTTCTCATGTCTATATAATTAATTTATTATTAAGTTCAATTATTTTTTCTTGTCAGCCAGTTTAAGGAATAACAAAGGTACAAAAAAGAGAAGTGCTGTCACTAATAACCCTATTCCTTTTCCTGACTTTGGATCTTTAGAAAATACTTCCTCAGACGACGGAACCTTACTATCATCCCATTTATTGACTACTGTTCCCTCTTTAATCAATATAAGCCCGGGGTTTGCTCGAACCATTGTCTTTAATGTTCTTTCATCTGCATGACAAAATTGCGCTCCTGTAATGTATTGAGCTTCCCAATCTTCCACAACTTCCGAAGAAGAGGCTGTAAGAATATAAAACGGATAGCCATTTTCATCTGCAAACTTCATTATCTCTTTGAATTTATCGAGATGATCGGTGTTCATCATTTCAAGTGAGTATGAAACCATTAAAAATGCAGGAGTGGTATCCGAAAGGACCAAATCTGTAATATCACCACCAATTTTCCATACACCTGTTTCATCCTGATATAATGATTCGATTGCAAAATCCTCTATGGCAGGCTTTTCTCCTTCTTTTACCAGACGGGTTTCCATGTCAATAAAAGTCCAAGTAGAATCATCCCATGGATAGTTTTCTTCACTGAACTCTTTCTCTGTACCGTCCTTACTGTATATAAATATTGTTTCATATATATCTGCCTTTTCGGGATCTACATACATCTGAGACGGGATATTGGCGCCAATTTTGTAAGGACGAAAGTCCAGAATAGGCAGTCGATAAGTATTATGAAGTGAAAATAACACACCAAACAGTACAACGAATAATGCTGTTGCAGGTGCCACTTTTGATGAATACAAAGGTGTAATTTTCTTCCAATTAATAATCAGAAAAACAATGCCTGCAAGTAATATCAGATTCTTATAAAATGTTTGCCAGTTACTGATTATCAGAGCATCCCCGAAACAACCGCAATCCTTTACAGGATTGGTTAAAGCAACCCAAAGAGTGAAAGGGGTAAAAAACAACAAGAACAGACCAATCAGGTGGGTAGTTGCTTTTCTGTATATTCCGAGAAGCAATAATACTCCAAGAGCAAATTCAGCAACTACCATAATAACAGCTGCTGGAAAAGCAAGTGAAAATAGTTCTGTCAGATTTAGCTCTATAAGATAGTCCTGTATTTTATATGTGAAACCGAGCGGGTCAACGGCTTTTACAAAACCGGAGAACATGAATGTGGCTCCGACTATCACACGAGACAGTTCAACAACCATTTTTTCAAAAGTTACACTCCGCTTCATTTTATTAAAACAGTAATTTTGTGATTATGATTGGTGTACTTATTGATTATTTTCCTCAATCGTGATACATTCCCCGAAATGAAGCTTGATTAACCCGAAAATAGCATAATTAATCATATCCATATAATTTGCATCAACTCCTTCAGAAATCATTGTCTGCCCGTCATTACCCTCAATCTCTTTCGTACGGTAAATCTTCATAAGGATAAGATCGGTGTACGAACTTACCCGCATACTTCTCCAGGCCTCATCGTAATCATGGTTCTTAGCATACATAAGCTCCTTTGTAACGGCAAGAAATTCATCATACAGCTCCAGTGCATTCTCATTAGTGATATCAACTGTATCTGCATATCCCAGTTTAAGCTGAATAAGTCCGATTATTCCGTAATTCACAATTCCAATGAATTCAGGAAATATACCCTCATCCACCATTTTCTCCTTCTTTGTTTCCAGTGTACGGATTCGGTTTGCTTTGATAAATATCTGATCTGTAACTGAAGTTGGACGGAGTATACGCCATGAAGCTCCATAATCTTGCAATTTGCGTACATAAATATCGCGACAGATTGCTGTTACTTCATCGAATTGCTTATTGGTGACATTCATCGGATTTATCTATTTTATTTTTAACGTAAAACAACCTAACAAAGATAAACAAAAAAAGGTACAAGTTTGTAATCTTGTACCTTTTTTCAGACTTATGCTTAGTCTTATCTATTTATGAAACACGTATAGTTTTCCCTACACGTAAAACTGTTTTAGATGTCATATTATTAAGAGTACAGAGTTTACTCACACTTGTACCATATCGTCTTGATATTGCCCCCAAAGTATCGCCTTTCTGAATTCGGTGATACTGAACTTCACCTGATACAAATTTATTGGTTTCAGCTGTAGGCTGTCTATAATTATTACTGTCTGCGGCGGTTTTAATGACAGATCTGCTGCTTGAATTTGTCTTTCTATAACTGGAATTGGTAACCAGATATTCATCCTGATGTACCGTCTTACTTGGAAAATCGATAATAAAATTGGGATTAATAGGTTTACCCAAAAAACGTGTTTCGAAATGCAGATGTGAACCAAATGAACGCCCTGTGTTACCTGCAAGCCCTATTGGCTCACCTGATTTAACAAAATCATTCTCTTCAACCAAAAACTTTGAAAGATGCCCGTAAACAGTTTCAAGTCCGTTTACATGCCTTACAACCAGATAGTACCCATAGCCACTTCTTTCATAGCGCTTTACCCTGATTTTTCCATCAAAAGCAGCATAGATTGTGTCGCCTGTCTGAGCTTTAATGTCGATACCGTAATGATAACGTCTGCTTCCTCTTCTACCAAAATTAGAAGTCATGTGTCCTGCTGCCGGCATCGTAAAATTGTCAAGATCTACAATAAATGTGTCGGGAGCGTTCTTCAGACTGCTATACATATCTACATATCTGTTTTCCCACATTCCACCATATAAATCATCGGCGGGTATATCTTCCGGGTTGAATTCTTCTCTCTGTTCTTCTACCTCATCCAAAACAGACAGGTCAAGTTTGAGTTTTAGTCCATCAGCGAAAAGACCTTGTCTTTCATTTAAGTTTGAACTGTGTAACTGTTTGTATTTAATATCGGACCGGCTGTTATCTTCAGTCTCCTGTTTGATTTGCGAAAATGAGTTTAATGTCACAAACATCAGTGCTGCCGGCAATATCACTCTTGCTTTCGAAAATAATTTAAATATCTCCATTGATATCTTTTTTTATATCAAATATCTTAAAAGTCAATTTATTAGTAAAGCAATCAATACTCATCGTTAGCGTAAACACACGGAATTGTTAATTGCGTATAATTAAAGATTTCATCTGTTGTAAAAAAACGTGCTAACTCAGCTTGTGCAGTTTCATTAGTATCTGATGCGTGTACTATATTTTCCTGAACACTTACACTAAAATCACCCCTAATGGTGCCCGGCTCTGCTTCTCGTCCGTTTGTTACACCCGTAATTTTTCTTACCACATTCACAGCATCAACTCCTTTTAGTGCCATTACAATTACAGGGCTTGCCTGCATCGATTCTTTTATACGTCCATAGAAAGGTTTATGAACCAAGTGTGAATAGTGTATTTGCAACTGCTCATCGGTCAGGTTGGTCATTTTCATTCCAACTATCTGGAGGCCTTTCTTTTCGAACCGGGAAACCACTTCTCCCAGTATACCACGCTGAATAGCAGAAGGTTTTAGAATGACTAATGTTACCTGCATTGAATTAAAACTACTACTTAATAACTTTTTTATTACAGATTTTTTTCCTTAATCGATTCCAAAGTAAACTTTTTATTATTTGAACTCCAAATTATCTACTAGCTTTTTTCACATCAAACATTTTGAAACATTAGAAAAAAACACCGCATACGCCTGTTTATCTGACACTTAACCCTAAACATGTTGTACAACATATTTTGCTGAATTTAAGTTCATTATAGTTTTATTAAAACGCATTTCACCCATAGAGTATAATTACTTCAATATTTATTTCTACTAACCTTGTTCTTATTTTATTCTATTATAACAGGAGTTTAAAAGAGCAAGGTAAGGGCAAGGTAAGTCTCATATAAATCTCAGGTAAGGCCAAAATCAGGACGATACAGGTCTGATCTTAATAAAATCTGTGTCAAATAGCAATAGATTATGCAATATAACTATTTGGGAAAAACGAACAGTATTTCACCTTTTTTAATAAGGATGACATAAAAACCTTTCAAAACAGACAATCGAATTAAGAGATTTAAGTATCTTTGCCCTACTTTTTATACTAAATCAGTAGGATTCAGGTTAATGCCATGAATCAAAACAGGAAAAATATGTCTAAATACAAGTTAATCAATAACATCTCGGGGTGGGCGGTTTTTGCAGTAGCTGCCACAGTCTATTTGCTTACAATAGAGCCAACAGCCAGTTTCTGGGATTGTGGAGAATTTATAACATCAGCTTACAAACTGGAAGTGGGACATCCGCCGGGTGCTCCTTTTTTTATGCTTGTAGGCAACTTCTTTACTCAGCTGGCTAGAGATACGTCACAGGTTGCAATGATGGTAAACATCATGTCTGCTCTTATGAGTGCATTTACCATACTGTTCCTTTTCTGGACAATAACACATCTTACAAGAAAATTATTATTAAAGAAAAGTGACGATGTGTTAACTGTGGGTCAGACAATTGCCGTGATTGGCAGCGGTGTTGTTGGAGCGCTTGTTTACACGTTTTCAGACACGTTCTGGTTTTCAGCTGTAGAAGGTGAAGTTTACGCATTCTCGTCGATGCTGACTGCACTGGTGTTCTGGCTCATACTTAAATGGGAAGATAATGCCGACAAACCTCATTCCGATAAGTGGCTTGTGCTTATAGCTTATGTAATGGGGCTTTCTATTGGTGTTCACTTGCTCAATCTTCTTTGTATCCCTGCAATCGTAATGGTTTACTATTTCAAGAAGACAGAAAATGCAAACTGGAAAGGAGCATTAAAAGCACTTCTTGTTTCATTTGTACTGATAATTATTGTGATGTGGGGCGTAATACCCGGTTTCACTAAAGTAGGCGGATGGTTTGAGCTTTTGTTTGTAAACACACTCGGTTTACCATATAATTCAGGTGTATTATTTTATCTGCTGGTGTTGGTTGCTTCAATTGTAATGGGACTTTACCATACTATTTCATCTAAGAAAAATGAAAACAGGGCACGTACAGCATTTTTTATGACACTTGCATTAACCGGTGTACTTTTCATCAGTGGCAGTACATGGCTATGGATTGTTTTGATTGCAGCAGGTGCTTATTTTGTATTTAAATCCAAGAAGATCAGTATGAGGTTTATCAACCTTTCTGTTTCTTGTATAATGGTAATACTTGTAGGCTTTTCGGCTTATGCCCTGATACCAATAAGGTCAAGCGCTAACCCCCCACTAGATCTGAACTCCCCTGAAGATATATTCTCACTGGGCAGCTATCTGAATCGTGAGCAGTATGGACAGACTCCACTGATTCATGGAACTACTTACGCTTCAAAGATTGCAAGAAATGCCGATGGAACAGCTATTACTGATGGCGAGAGGATAAGCTACAAGCAAGTAGTAAAAGCCTCTCCCGACGAAAAGGACAGATATGAAAAGGTAATATCTCCTAATTACAAATATACAAATACGATGCTGTTCCCGAGGATGCATTCAAACCCGAATAATCCCTCTTTTCAGAATCATATTATTGGTTATGAAAGATGGGGAGGTGTTAATGATAGAAATACTAAGCCCACATTTTTTCAGAATCTGAAGTATATGTTCGGCTACCAGTTCAATTATATGTACTGGCGCTACTTCTTTTGGAATTTTTCGGGAAGGCAAAATGATATTCAGGGTGATGGCGGAATAACTGCAGGAAACTGGATCACAGGTATCTCTTTTATTGATGAGCATGTTCTGGGTCTTGGACCTCAGGATGAAATGGCTCCTGATATTGTGAATAACAAAGGAAGAAATAAATATTATATGTTGCCACTGATCTTGGGCATCATTGGCATATTGTATCAGTTAAGGTTAAAAGAGCGAGGATTGCAGAGTTTTATTGTTGTCTTTCTGCTGTTTTTTATGACCGGTCTGGCTATTATCCTTTACCTGAATCAGACGTTTATGGAGCCCAGGGAAAGGGATTATGCCTATGCCGGCTCCTTCTATGCTTTTTCTATCTGGGTAGGTATGGGAGTTGCAGGGATAGCACTATTCCTGAGAAAATATATAAAAAACACCAAAGCCGCTACTGCACTAGCTTCGGCTGCATGTCTGTTTGTGCCGGTTCAGATGGCTTCAGAAAACTGGGATGATCATGACCGCTCTGGCCGAACTCTTGCACGTGATACAGGTATGAATTATTTGAGCAGTGTTGGTGAAAACGCTATCCTGTTTACTAATGGAGATAATGATACCTATCCTTTGTGGTATGTACAGGAAACAGAGGGTTTCAGAACTGATGTAAGGGTAACTAACCTTAGCTTCCTGCAAACGGAATGGTACATTGATCAGCTGGTGAGACCTGCTTATGAGTCAGAACCGCTGCCAATTAAATGGTCACGCCCAAGATATTCGGGTGATGAAGGAAGTGCGGCTTTTGTTATCACTAAAAAGGAGATTGAATCTGTACTCAGTCAAAGCCAAATACCTGCTATATCTTATAATAATTATTACGACACTAATGCTTACAGGGATACAATTTCGCTGAAACAGACAATGGAGAATCTGCGTACGGGTGTGAATTCCAAACCTTCAAATCCTTTTAATACAGGTGACACTCAGGTAATACCGGGCAACAGACTTTATCTGGATGTTGATAGTTCTGCGGTAAACTGGGATGCTTTAGCGGCAAAACCAACTGACAGGATGATTATTAGCCTTGAAGGAAAACAGGCTGTGTATCGACACGAATTGATGATGCTGGAACTTCTCACCAATATAAATGATGATAACTGGGAAAGGCCTTTACATTTTGCCACCACAATTACTCCTTCACTTTATATGAATCTGCAGGAAAACAACTTTTCACTTAACGGTCTCACTTATCAGGTAGTACCTGGTAGTCCTTTGAATAACGGGGTGAATTTAGAAGCTGCTTATGATAATATGGTGAATAAGTTTAGATGGGGCGGACTCGAGAACAATCCTGATATTTATATGGATCAAACCAGTAGGAGAATGTTGTCTACTTTCAGACTATACTTCACACAACTCATTGATGAACTTATAAATGCAGGTGAAAATGAAAAAGCTCTGACAGCTCTTGACAAGGTTACATCAATGATTCCTGACAGTGCAGTTTCTTATGGAACAGACGGTCTGTTGTTTGCAAGAGCATACTACAGAATCGGAGAACAAGAGAAAGCTGAAGCTCTGATTACTGATATTCACAACAGAATTAACGCCAACCTCAACTGGTTCGAAAGATTGAAATCTATTCAGATTGCAAATACAATGTCAGATATCATTTATAACAACATAAGTCCGCTGATGCTCGTTAAGAACATCTATCAGCAGTATGACAAAGAGAAATACATGTTATTAACGGATGATTTGTTCAAAAGAGCTCAGGCATTTTATATGAAAGGCATTCCTTATGTAGGAGATACTATATTGAGAGAGATAACTGATAGCTCGGTAAGGGGATATTATTCAGCTTCCGCAGATGACACAACACGTCAGGCTGAAGAAGAAGGTATTATGCAGAGAGCAATGGAAATGATGGAACAGTTTAATCCCCGATTGCTTGAGCAATACAATTCTGTTCCACAATAAATTAACAAGTAAGAGACAGGCAGTGTAGTGATATACTGCTTGTAGTCTCTTGCGTTAAACAAACATTCAATATGTTAATTGAGCAGCCGCCGATATTTTACAGAATACTTTATCCAAATGCAGTCTGGCGACTAAGGGTACCTGATCAGAAAACTATTTATCTGACTTTTGATGACGGCCCGATTCCTGAAGTTACACCGTGGGTACTGAGTATATTAGACAAATATAATGTAAAAGCAACATTCTTCTGTGTAGGAGATAATGTTCGTAAATATAGTTATATCTATGATCAGCTTATCGTTAAAGGACACCGAACCGGTAATCACACTTTTCACCACCTGCAAGGCTGGCTAAACTCGGCGGGGAAATTTCTGGAAGACACCCGTGAAGCAAAAGAACTTATTGACTCACAACTTTTTCGTCCACCACACGGTCACATGATTTTTCCTCAACCGGGTTTACTGAAAAAAAACGGCTATAATATTATTATGTGGGATGTGGTGACACGTGACTATAGTAAGTATATGAGTCCCGAGCAGGTGCTTGAGAACGTGAAACGGTATACCAGAGACGGTTCGGTGATTGTTTTTCACGATTCACTTAAAGCAGAAAAGAACCTGAGATATGCTTTGCCTCTGGCAATTGAATGGCTACTTGAGCAAGGTTATACTTTTGAGCTTATACCTAAAAGAACTTAAATTAATCATCATATAAAATATTATTAACCAGGTATTTCATTTATTTAATGGAACATCTGATGTTTTTTTATCTTTTAGTACATAATACCGATCATATTCAGTTAAATAATGTTATTTTGTTGAAATGTAGTAGTATTATGCATTGCATAGTACAATATTTGGCATACATTTGTATCGTTCTTTTTAAAAGTAACATATAATTAATGCGTAAATCAGTCAACCTAAACAAAAGTAAAGCATGATCGACATCAGCCAATTACATAAATCTTATCACACCGAAGCACTTTCACTTCACGTATTAAAAGGAATAGATTTGCAAATTGAAAAAGGTGAATATGTTTCAATTATGGGAGCATCAGGTTCAGGCAAATCGACTCTGCTTAATATCATCGGAATTTTAGATACTTACGATGCCGGTGATTATCACCTAAACGGTAGTCTCATTAAAAATTTAAGTGAAACTGAGGCAGCACACTACAGGAATGAAATGATTGGTTTTGTATTTCAATCATTTAATTTGATCAATTTTAAAAATGCCCTGGAGAATGTAGCTCTCCCACTCTATTATAAGAAGGTTAGCCGCAAAAAACGCAATATAATTGCCATGGAGCTTCTTGATAAGATGGGGCTTAAAGATTGGGCTAATCACATGCCTAATGAGCTGTCGGGAGGTCAGAAACAGCGAGTTGCCATTGCAAGAGCTATGATATCTAACCCTAAAATTATTCTGGCTGATGAGCCTACAGGTGCACTAGACAGTACAACAACAACTGAAGTGATGGAGGTTCTTACGAATCTTAATAAAGAGGGTATCACAACTATTATAGTTACCCACGAGAAGTCTGTTTCAGATGCTACAAACCGTATAATTCACCTCAAAGATGGTATGATTGAGTATGAAACAAGAAAAAATAACGGAGTTCATGTAACCTCACAAAGCCTAAATTATCAGTCTGTATGATAGACCTTCTGCAGGAAATATTAGGGACACTCAAAAAAAACAAAATGCGCACCACACTGACAGGCTTATCTGTTTCGTGGGGGATATTTATTCTTATTGTTCTTCTTGGAGCAGGAAACGGTCTGCAAAATGGTGTTATGCAAAACTTCAGTTCAAGAGCTATAAACCGTATAAATATGTATCCGGGAAGGACATCAATACCGCATGAAGGACTCAAATCCGACAGACAACTATCTTTCACCGGTGAAGAGGTGGATTTTATTAGGGATGAGGTATCAGAAAGCAGGTTGATAACTGCACGCCTTAACAATACTATGAATATTACTTATGGTAATGAATATGGCTCTTATGAAATCAGAGGGGTAATGCCTAATTACTTAGATATCGAAAAACTGGTTATTAAACCCGGGGATGGTCGATTTATTAACAACCTCGATATGAAAGAGTATAATAAGGTGATTGTTTTGGATAAAAAAATATCAGACATGCTCTTTCCGGGAGAATCAGCTTTAGGGAAAACAGTAAAGGTTGGAAGTCTAATGTTTAAGGTTGTTGGCATAAATTCGAAGAAAGAGGATTGGGGAGGATCAACTGCATATATACCATTCTCAACTTCTCAATCAATTTTTAACCCTAATGGGAAATTCTACAATATTGTTTTCACAGTTGACGGACTAAATACTAAAGAGGCTAACGAGAAATTTAACGAGACTCTTAGGACTATGATGAGCAGACGACTTAAATTTAACCCGGATGACGAACAGGCTTTGTGGGTTTATAACGCTCAATCTGAATACGTTGAAACTATGAATATTTTTAACGGGATTACTATATTTGTAACCATAGTGGGTATTCTGACTCTTATTGCCGGCATTGTAGGTGTAAGTAATATCATGCTGGTATCAGTGAAAGAGCGTACGCGTGAAATTGGTATACGCAAGGCTATAGGGGCAAAACCTTCATCTATATTAAAGACTATTATACTGGAGTCAATAATTATTACAACACTCTTTGGATATATAGGATTGATGATGGGTATAGGGCTGACTGAGATTGTGAATTTCTTTATGGAACAGGCTGCAAGTAGTCAGCAGGTATCTGATGAGCCTCAAATGTCAGTTTTTACCAATCCTACTGTTCAGGTTGGTTATGCAGTTTTTGCAACTATCATTCTAATTATTTCAGGTGTTCTTGCAGGTTATTTGCCTGCTCGCAAGGCAGTTAAAGTGAAGCCAATTGAGGCTATGAGACAGGAATAAAGTGAGTAATTATAAATAAAATGCGGATTATCAGATGAAGATATTTGATTTAGATAGATGGCAAGAGATTTGGATAACCATCACACATAATAAATCAAGAAGCGTTCTCACTGCTTTTGGCGTTTTCTGGGGTATGCTGATGCTGGTTCTTATGGTGGGTGCGGGTTCTGCTCTTGAAAAAGGAATATCTTCTCAGGTAGAAGGTTTTGCCACTAACTCTGCATTTTTTGGTTCGTCAACGACAACCCTTCCTTATAAAGGATTTCAGAAAGGTAGAAGATGGGATATGACAAACAGTGATATTCCCGTTATCAGACAGCGTGTGAAAGAATTACAGTATTTGTCTCCTGTACTTTTTGCCGGAGGAAACGACAAAAATGTAGTGAGAGGAGAAAAAAACGGATCTTATATGGTGAAAGGATGTTATCCTGAATATGACCTTATAGAAAAAAGTAAAATGCTTTATGGCAGGTACGTTAATGATATAGATATTGCAGAACGCAGAAAAGTATGCATTATCGGAGAGCGTATTTATGAAGTGTTGTTCCAGAAAGGTGAAGACCCTACCGGTCAACAGATTAGGGTTAACGGTATATACTTTCAGGTTATTGGAGTAGTGAGAAGCACCTCAGGTGTAAGTATAGGGGGGCGCACGGAAGAAACAGTAGTATTACCATTCTCTACTATGCAGCAAGCTTTTAATCAGGGCAACATTATTCATTTCCTGGCAGCTACTGCTGATAAAGGTGTACCCGTTAAAATTGTGCAGGATAAGATTGTTGAAATTCTAAAACAACAGCATCAGATTTCACCTGATGATAAAGAGGCTGTTTTTTCGATGAATATAGAAGAGCAGTTTAAGATGTTTAATTACTTGGGTATTGGCATAGCTGCACTGATTTGGATTGTGGGTCTGGGAACTTTGTTAGCCGGAGCTATAGGGGTAAGTAATATCATGCTGGTGACTGTTCGTGAACGCACCAAAGAGATTGGTATCAGACGGGCTCTGGGGGCTACTCCACGAAATATTATCGGTCAGATTCTCAGCGAAAGTGTAGTGCTTACTGTACTTGCAGGAGTAACAGGTATAATTGTGGGAGTTGGAATTCTTAGGGCAACAGGTATTGTTCTGAGTCAGGGCGACCAGTTCTTCAAGGATCCGCAAATATCATTCACCATGGCAATTGTCTCACTCATCATTTTGATTGTTATAGGGACATTTGCAGGTTATGTACCTGCACAGCGCGCCATGATGATTAAACCGGTAGAGGCAATCAGTGAGGAATAGAATATAGAGGTGATAAAATGAAATTAACAATCGGAGGTTTATAACCGATTAAAAAAATAACAGATAACTGAACAAAACTTATGAAACGAATTCTGAGAATTATTGGATTAGTACTTTTAGGATTATTGGTGATATCCACATTTGTTTTTCTATGGCAGAAATCACGACCTCAAGTTGTTCAATACACAATTGTAACCGCTGAAAATGGGAATATAATGAAAAGCACTGTGGCTACAGGTAAAGTGGAACCGCGTAATGAGATACTCATTAAGCCACAGATGTCAGGGATTATTTCCGAAGTGTATAAGGAAGCAGGTGATATTGTAAAAGCAGGTGATATTATTGCTAAAATTCAAGTTGTACCTGACATGGTTAATTTGAGTAGTGCAGAATCAAGGGTGGAAAGAGCAAAGCTGTCTGCCGGTCAGAGTCGCACTAACTATGAGCGGGATCTTAAGCTGTACAATAACGGAGTCATTTCCAGAGAAGAGTTCGAAAAAGTAGAACTACAGTATAAAAATGATGAAGAGGAACTACGTGCAGCAACTGATAACCTTAGTCTGGTTAAAACAGGTATAACCCAAAGTTCGGCTCAGACAAGTAATACACTGGTAAGGTCAACAGTAAACGGTACGATTCTCGATGTACCTGTTAAAGTGGGCAACTCGGTTATTCAAACGAATAATTTTAACGACGGAACGACTGTTGCTTCTGTTGCTGACCTAAGTGATATGCTTTTTATTGGTAAAATAGATGAAACAGAGGTTGGTCGTTTAACATCAGGTATGCCCATTGAAATAACTATTGGTGCCATTCAGGGGAGAACGATTCCTGCAAAACTAGAATATATATCCCCAAAAGGTGTTGAAGAAAGTGGTGCTATACTTTTTGAAATGAAAGCTGCACTTGAGATACCTGAAGACCTTTTTGTAAGGGCAGGCTATAGTGCTAATGCTGATATAACACTGGATAAGCGTGAAAACGTACTCACGATACCAGAAAGCTCTCTTGAGTTCAGCGGAGATTCTGCTTTTGTTTATATGGTAAAAAGCGAAGATCCACAGGAGTTTGAACGTCACTTTGTTAGCATCGGCTTATCTGATGGAATAAAAATTGAAGTAATCGAAGGGTTGAAGGAAAGTGACAAAATACGAGGAACTGAAATTATTGAGGAAAGAAAATAGAGTTTGTTTCATTTAGACATTCAACTAAAAACAGTCTCTAAAAAGTAAAATATTATGCAACTCAGATATAAATTATTATACCTTTTGATTACTGTCGGCACACTCCTTCCCATTGCCGCACAGAAAAAATACACATTGCTGGAATGTATCGATATAGCTCTTGAAAATAATCGGGATATAAAACAGCAGGAGCTAAACAGGCAGCAACGGCAGGTTGCTTATAGTCAAGCTCGTGCAGATCTGTTGCCTGCAGTTAATGCTTCGTCAGGTCAGAGTTTTGTGTTCGGTCGCTCTATTGGTCTGGATAATACTTATCAGAATACAAACTCATCTCAAACTAATTTTAATATTGGTGCAGACATAACCATATTTGACGGGTTGCGAATGAAACATAACATTGATGCAAGAAGAGCTGATGTGCTTGTTTCTGAAGCTGACCTAGAGAGAATTAAGGATGAGATTACTATGAGTGTGTCAACTGCTTTTCTGCAAGCACTGCTCAACCATGAACTACTGCTGATTGCAGAAAATCAGATTGAAAGCACTCAGGCAAATCTACTTAGAAGTTCGGAGTTGGTAAACAGTGGCAAAATGGCGAAAGGGGAACTGTATGAAATTGAGGCTCAAATTGCTAAGGAGGAGTTAAACCGCGTGCAGGCAGAAAGCAGCTATAAACTGGCATTGCTGGATCTTGCACAAATCATGGAGTTGGAAAGTTTTAATGATTTTGACATTGCTTCTCCACCAGCGGAAACTTTAATCAATGAAACACCTCTATTATCATCGCAAATGGTTTATGAGAGTGCTTTGGTCAACCGACCCGAGATTAAGAGTATACAGTATCAACTGGAAAGTAGTATGAAAGAAAAGCTGATGGCAAGATCACAGTATTATCCGACACTTAGTTTCGGTGCTAATATGGGTACGGGGTACTACAATATGAGTGGCAGGAATAATGATCCTTTTGCTACTCAACTCAAGAATAACGTAAGTAACTCCTTAGGGTTCAATCTCAGAATTCCTATTTTTAATAGGTTTCAAGTGAAAAACAGTGTGCAAAATGCAGAAATTGCAATAGCAAACAGACGTCTCGAAATGGATAAAACGAAACTGGAACTGCGCAAACGTATCGAACAGGCTTTTTTTAATGCTGTTGGTGCAGAAAGTCGCTGGGCCGCAGCACAGAAATCTGTAACTGCTAGTAACGAAGCTTACAGGTTTGCCAAAGAAAAGCATGAAAGCGGTCGTGCCAACTCGTATGAACTGTTTCTTGCAAAAAACAATCAGACTCAGGCGTTAAGCGAGGAAGCACAGGCAAAATATGAATACGCTTTCCGTTTGAAGATATTAGAATTGTTAAAAGATTAGTTTTATGTAACCGACATTATGTGTATGATGTCAAATTAATAAAAACAAAATGAGAACAACACTTAAATTAGCAATAATCGCTATTATACTCACACTGAGCAATAATGCATGCACCCAACCAAGGTATGCTACAGATCAGTTTGATATAACTGAATTCTCATCTATCAAATCTTCAGTGGTGGGTAATATTAATATCAGACAGTCACAAAGTTACAAAGTAACAGCCGATGGTAGTGAAGATATGCTTGATATACTTGAAGTTAGAGTAGATAATGGTACCCTGATTTTAGATATGGACGAACGACAACTTAAGCGAATCAACAAAAGAGCAAATAAGCTGACAATTTCAATATCCACCCCAACCTTGAATTATATTGACAGTGAAGGTGTTGGAAACTTTGTTATTGAAGGAACTTTTGAAACGCCTGAACTTTCAATAAACTCTTCGGGTGTAGGTAATTTAACGGCAGAAAATCTTAATGCCGGATATATAAATATTGATTCTGAAGGTGTTGGTAATATCACTATAGGAGGTACTTCTGATAAAATCAACATTAAATCTGAAGGTGTTGGTAATGTTAAAGCTGACAAACTAAAAGCAAATAGTGTTTTTGTAACCTCTGAAGGTGTTGGCAATGTTAGCTGTTTTGCTACAGAATATTTAAAAGCTTCATCTAATGGTATTGGTAATATAACATATTACGGAAAACCTAAAGAAACAGATTTATCGAAAAACGGGATAGGCAAAGTAAGATCAGGTGATTAGACCAGTTTAGTTCATAAAAACTCTACTTTAAAAAAATTAGTTAGAATAATGTTTGTATTCGGGGGATTAGGAAAATCTCCCGATTCTATTTTTATCTAACTATGCTTCATTTTGCTAAATCCTCTGTATCTTTGTAATTCAATTAAAGGAACATAATGGAGTCAAGACAATATTTTCTCGGCATGACACTGGCCGAAATCACAGAAAGCGTGCAAGAACTTAATCTACCCAAATTTACAGGAAAACAGATTGCTGACTGGGTATACATTAAGCGCGTGAAATCTATAGATGAAATGACCAACATTTCACTCAAAAATAGAGAGATAATCTCTGAAAAGTTTGATGTGGGTCGTACTGAACCGCTGGATATAAAGACTTCTGTGGATGGTACGCGTAAGATGCTGTTCAGAACACACAGCGGTAAGTTTATAGAAACCGTTACTATTCCTGAAGATGACAGACTTACAATATGTGTTTCCTCTCAGGTTGGTTGTCGTATGAACTGCGATTTCTGCATGACAGGAAAACAGGGCTTTCATGATAATCTTACAGCAGGGGAAATTCTTAATCAGGTATATTCAGTACCCGATTCTGAAGAAATCACTAATCTCGTTTTTATGGGAATGGGTGAACCATTAGACAATTACAAGAATGTGAAAAAAGCATCTGATTTGTTGATGGCTGAGTATTCGCTTGCCTGGAGCCCGAAAAGAATTACTTTATCAACTATAGGACTTACATCCAACCTCAAACGATTTCTTGAAGACAGCAAATGTCACCTTGCAGTAAGTTTACACAATCCTATTCCTGAAGAGCGCCTCACAATTATGCCAATAGAAAAATCGGCACCTGTAACTTCTGTAATTGAGCTTCTTCGTGATTACGACTGGAGTCATCAGCGCCGTTTATCTTTTGAATATATAATGTTTGACGGGGTAAATGATTCACTGCTTTATGCAAGGGAGCTGGCAAAATTGCTTAACGGACTGGATTGCAGGATCAATCTAATCCGGTTTCACGTTATACCTATGAGTAAACTTCGCCCTTCAACAAACGAAAACATGATTAAATTCCGTGATACTTTAACCTCAAAAGGTTTTATCTGTACAATACGTGCATCAAGAGGTGAAGATATTTATGCAGCATGCGGAATGCTATCAACGGCTAAGATCGGCGATAAGAGTTAGCTATTTATCATAAATTAAAACCAAACAGCTTATTATCCACACAAATAATTGTATATTTGTTTTATAAAGTGGAATAAAGTGAAATCACAATAAAAAATATTATGAAACATTTTACTGGTTTACTCACTCTTTTAGCGGTTATTGTTCTCTTATCTTCATGTAATAGCGGAGGTGGTTTTCTCTCTGCTTCAGGAGCTAATAATGAAGTTCTTGTAATAATGGATGATACTTCATGGGAAAACGCATCTGGCAGAGCACTTTTTGATGTGCTCAATTCAAACACGAAAGGGTTGCCACAGCCTGAACCCAACTTCAGGATCCTGCACATTACTCCTGAAAATTTTACGAGTACATTTAAGATGGCAAGAAATATAGTAATTCCTGTTATTTCTGAAATGTATAGTCAGCCCAAACTGGAAGCTGAACTCGATACTTATGCCGCTGGTCAGGTAATTATGAATATAAAGGCACCGGACAGCACAAGTTTCGCTAATTATGTGACAGAAAATAAAGATGTTATCGTTAATTATTTTATAGAAAAAGAGCTTGAACGAAATGCACAATGGCTCAAGAACGAGATTAAAAGTCCCGTAGTACGTGCTCAGCAGATGTTTGGTATCAATATTCATTTTCCAAAAGGTATTGTAAATTTCGAGGAGTTCAATAACTTTCTATGGGCTACAAACAACTCGGGGAGAGGTCGCCAGGACATTGTTATTTATCAATTCCCTTATAGATCTGAAACAGTTTTTGAAAAAGACTCACTGATAAAAGTGCGGAATGAATTTTTAGGTAAATATATTAAGGGAGCGTTTGATTCAGAAATGTCAACATCAACAGTTTATCCACCCGACTACAGGAGATTTACAGTTGACGGTATCTTCCGCGCTGAGCTGAGAGGTTTATGGGAAATGACCACCGATATGATGGGAGGGCCGTTTGTTATGAATGCTTTCGTGAATGAGAACACCGGTATGGTTATAGTTGTGGAAACGTATGTTTATGCACCTGAAACGAATAAACGTAACCTAATGCGTAGCCTTGAAGCCACATTGTATACTATAAGTTTCCCAAAACCTGAAGAGTTTGTGATAGAAGCATAGAAATATTACTATTAAATAGAGAATTAAATTATATATAAATGTCAGAGCTAATTAAAGTAGGCATAACACATGGAGATGTTAATGGTGTTGGATACGAAATATTAATGAAAACGTTTTCCGACATCCGTATGTTAGAATTGATTCACCCGATAATATACGGATCATCAAAGTCTGCATCCTACCATCGTAAGTTACTAAATAATAATTCTGTAAATTTTAATATAATAAACAGTGTTGAAGAATCAAGAGAAGGTAGAATTAATCTATTGAATTGTATAAAAGATGAAACGCGTATTGACATAGGCACAGCAACTGCCGAAGCTGGCGAGTCAGCATACATAGCACTTGATTGCGCCACTAAAGATCTGAAAGAAAACAAGATTGACGTTCTTGTCACACTGCCTATCAACAAAGACACTATACAGAGTGATCAATTTAAATTTCCCGGACACACCGAATTTCTTGAAGAAAGATTTGCCGGTGAAGGTGAAAAGGCTCTTATGATAATGGCTACACAAACAATGCGAGTGGCTCTCGCAACTACTCATATTCCTCTTAAAGATGTCTCTTCTGCACTATCAAAAGAGCTTATAGCCGAAAAGATAAGAACCCTCAACAATACACTGAAGCGTGATTTTAGTATTGATGCACCACGAATTGCAGTGCTAGGACTGAATCCTCATGCCGGTGAAAATGGTCTTCTGGGAAAAGAGGAAGAAGAAATTATCGCACCTGTAGTAAAAGAAGCTCAGGAAGAATGGATTTTGTGTGCAGGACCTTATGCTGCTGACGGTTTTTTCGGAAGTGGACGTTTTAAAGAGTTTGATGCCATATTGGCCATGTATCATGATCAGGGGCTGATTCCATTCAAGACAATGGCAATGGATATGGGTGTTAATTATACTGCAGGATTACCTATTATACGAACTTCTCCTGATCACGGAACAGCTTACGATATTGCGGGAAAAAATGAGGCTTCGGATGAATCATTTCGCCAGTCAATTTATATGGCTGTTGATATTTACAGAAATCGTGTTATATATGATGAAGCTCGTAAGAATCCTCTTAAGAAGATGTTTTACGATCGTGGCAGAGATGATGAAAAACTTGACCTTACAAGGGAAGATTAATTACTAATCTAATAAAATAGTACATAATTGAAGATTGCAATTATAGTTTAAAAACATCTCCGGAATATTAAAATCAGGTAAACAGAAAAAAAGAGACTAAGATTAAATCCTAGTCTCTTTTGTTTTTTGATTAAGTTTAAAGTTAATCAGTTATTTTCTGGTCTTAGCTTGCGAACCACAGCACCTGTCTTCCACATTTCACTTTCGCGCAATGATTTTAGTTCTTCTTCAAGTTTCACACGATAATCAGGCTGTGAATTGCTGTCAATAGAACGCTGAGCCTCATTTCCGTTGGCTACTTCTTTATAGAGTTTTTCGAAAACTGGTTTTGTAGCATCATGAAACGGTCCCATCCAGTCTAATGCCCCTCTTTGTGCTGTTGTTGAACAGTTAGCATACATCCAATCCATTCCATTCTCAGCAAACAGTGGCATCAGTGATTGTGTAAGCTCTTCAACGGTTTCGTTAAAGGCTTCTGAGGGAGTATGTCCGTTTTCACGAAGAACTTCATATTGTGCAAGTAATAGCCCCTGAATAGCACCCATCAGAGTACCGCGCTCACCAGTGAGATCAGAAAACACCTCACGTTTGAAATCAGTTTCAAATAGATAGCCAGAACCTACACCAATACCTAATGCCACAACTCGCTCGTAAGCTCTGCCTGTAGCATCCTGAAATATTGCATAACTTGAATTCAAACCGCGTCCTTCAAGAAACATCCTGCGTAGGCTTGTTCCTGAACCTTTTGGTGCAACCAGAATTACATCTACATCAGCCGGAGGAATAATTCCTGTACGCTCTTTGTATGTGATTCCAAAACCATGTGAGAAATAAAGCGCTTTGCCAGGTGTTAAATGTTTCTTTACAGTATCCCACATTGAAATCTGTGCAGCATCAGACAGTAAGTACTGAATAATTGTACCTCTTTCACATGCTTCTTCAATCTCGAAAAGTGTTTCACCCGGTACCCAGCCATCGGCTATTGCTTTATCCCAAGTCTTACTTTCTTTACGTTGACCAACAATTACATTAAAACCGTTATCACGCAGGTTCAATGATTGTCCGGGACCCTGAACACCATAACCAATCACTGCAATTATTTCATCCTTTAATACTTCCTGAGCTTTACTCAAAGGAAACTCTTCGCGGGTTACTACATTTTCTTCTACTCCGCCAAAATTCATTTTTGCCATTTTGTTTGATTTTAGCCTCACTTAATCATCTTTACAGATGAAAAGCTTTGGTAATATTACTAATTTATATATTTATACTCGTGTTAATCAGTATAATCATGTTGTATACTGCTCATTTGTTATTCTACATTATTGTTAGACAACTCCCTCTTCGCCAGCATATCACTCAATCTCTCAACTTTTGATTTGGTAATTGCTATTCTTCCTGACCGTACGAACTGAAGAACACCTATTTTCTCGGCCAATTCATCAAACAGGCTCTGTGTCTCAACATAATGCCCAGCTTTTAGAAAAACTATGCAGTCTTTTGAAATTTCTAAGATACGTACATTATATTTTCTCACAAGATATTCTATTGATCCATGCTCGAGTACTTTATCGGTAGACATCTTATACAAAGCCACTTCCTGATGAACCAGGTCCTCATCGGTATTATAATAAGCTTTAAGAATATCTACCCTTTTATCGATGAGACGCACAAGCTTTTTCATTATATCCTCATCATTCGCAAAAGTAGTAATGGTGAATTTATGAATACCTTTGATGGCAGAGGGTGAGACCGAAAGCGTTTCGATATTCAATTGTCTGCGGGTAAATATTGTAGTGATCTGATTAAGTACACCCACAGTATTCTCCGAGAAAATGGTTATTGTATACAATGTTTTATTGTCTTCCATTTTTGTTGATTTTAAATTTGATTCATTACACATCACATATATTATGTAACTTATATCTGATCACGGTTCAAAGTTCACAATTAACCATCTTACATCGTTTGTCCGTTTCCCAGTAAAATATTGGTCACACAACCACCGGCAGGTACCATAGGATAAACCATACCTTTTGTTTCCACAACTACTTCAAGCAGGAAAGCACCTTTATGACTCAGCATCTCACTTATAGCATCGTCAAGCTCTTCGCGTTTGGTAACTTTACGACCTTTTATTTTGTATGCATCAGCAATTTTTATGAAGTCAGGATTTTTCAGATGTGTTTCAGAATATCGTTCATCGAAAAACAACTCCTGCCACTGGCGTACCATGCCAAGGTAATTATTATTAAGAAGGATAATTTTCACATCAACATCATACTCCATAATTGTACCAAATTCCTGTATAGTCATCTGTAATCCACCGTCGCCCACAAATATACAAACAGTTCTGTCAGGTGCACCATATTTGGCACCTATACCTGCAGGAAGTCCGAAGCCCATAGTCCCGAGTCCTCCTGATGTAACCATGCTCCTCGATTGAGTGTATTTGAAATAGCGGGTGCTCATCATTTGGTGCTGACCAACATCAGTCACACAGATTGCTTTATTATCAGTGGCTTCAGTTACTTTGTTAATCACTTCGCCCATCTTGATTTCACCTCCGTTTTCTGGATATAACTCGTTTTGTATAACACAATCATATTCTTTCTGTACGTAGGGGTTGAATTCAGATATCCATTCAGAGAGCGATCTCTTTTCCAGCAGTTCAGTAACCAGCGGCAGCGTCTGTTTTGCATCTCCCGCCACCTTAACAGTTGTCTTCACATTTTTATCCAACTCTGCTTGATCGATATCAAAATGTATAACTTTTGCCTGTTTAGCATAAGTTTTAAGGTCACCGGTAACTCTGTCATCAAATCTCATGCCGATTGCAATCAAAACATCGCACTCATTAGTCATCATATTTGGTGCAACATTACCATGCATACCCAGCATACCGAAATTTAGAGGGTGATTACTTTGCATTGCTGACAATCCCAGAATAGTTGATCCAAAAGGGATATCTGCCTTTTCGAGAAAAGTTCGAAGTTCCTCTTCAGCATTTCCCAGAATTACACCCTGCCCTATCAGTGCAAGAGGTTTCTTGGCACTGTTAATTATTTCTGCTGCTTTCTTTATATTCTCCTTCTCAATGTCTGGAACGGGCTGGTAACTGCGTAAAAAGGTACTCTTTTGATAACTGTATTCACAACTGTTAATCTGAGCATCTTTGGCAATATCAAGTACCACAGGACCGGGGCGACCACTCGAAGCAATATAAAAAGCTCTGGAAACAGCCCATGCCAGATCCTCTACCCTTCTCACCTGATATGCCCACTTCGTGATTGGTTGAGTAACACCAATAACATCAGCTTCCTGAAAAGCATCAGAGCCCAATAGGGCAGAACTAACCTGACCAGAAATCACAACAAGAGGCGTACTATCCATCATTGCGTCCGTAATTCCTGTTATTGTGTTTGTTGCACCCGGTCCAGAGGTAACAAGTGCCACTCCCACTTTCTCTGAAACTCTTGCATATCCTTGGGCTGCGTGCACTGCTCCCTGTTCATGCCTAACCAGCACATGCCTTATTTCATTTTTGTGATCATAAAGTGCATCGAACACAGGCATTATGGCACCACCCGGATAACCAAATAAAGTGTCAACCCCTTCTGCTAAAAGTGAACGAATTAATATTTCACTTCCCGATATAATCTCAGTCTCCTGTTTAATTGCAGGAGGTGTAGTAGCTTGAGTTTGAATATCTTTGTTCATAATAATTATACTCTTATTGTGATGAATATTAAATTATCCTTACCGCTCCCTTGTCGGCCGAACTTACAAAGTGTGAATAAACCTTTAATGCATTTGAAACATTTCTCTTACGTAAAGGAGTAAAGGCTTCCTCACCTCTTGCCTCCTCTTGCTGTCTTCTTTCCTGAAGCTTCTCTTCGCTTATTTTCAGATTAATGCTTCTGTTAGGTATATCTATTTCTATTATATCACCATCAAGAACAAGACCGATATTTCCGCCGGCAGCAGCTTCTGGTGATATATGTCCTATTGACAACCCTGATGTGCCACCTGAAAAACGACCGTCTGTAATCAGTGCACACTCTTTACCAAGCTTTTTTGCTTTAATGTAAGATGTTGGGTAAAGCATTTCTTGCATGCCAGGTCCGCCTTTAGGACCTTCATAAACTATGACTACAATATCACCTGATTCGACTTCGCCTTTAAGTATACCCGCGCATGCATCATCCTGAGATTGGAATACTTTTGCTCTGCCTGAAAATTTCCATATACTTTCATCTACACCTGCAGTCTTAACTACACAGCCATTCTGAGCTATATTACCTTTTAGTATTGCAAGACCTCCATCTACAGTATAAGCATGCTTAACACTTCTGATACAACCATTTTCTCTGTCAGTGTCAAGCTCCTTAAATCGTGCATCCTGAGATCCCATTACGAGGTTAAAACGGTTACCCGGAGCTGATGAATAGATATTTAATGCTTCTGTATCCGGATTTTCTTTTGTTATATCATATTTCTCGATTGCTTCTGCAAGTGATAATCCATCAACACGTTTAACTGAAGTGTCAATCAGGTCTGCTTTGGCAAGTTCATTTAAAATTCCCATAATTCCGCCTGCACGATTAACATCCTGAATGTGATATTTCTTAGAGTTAGGCGCAACCTTACATATACAAGGTACACGTCTTGACAGCTCGTCTATATCATCAAGATTGAAGTCAACATTACCCTCATGTGCAATAGCCAGAGTGTGCAGGATTGTATTAGTGGAACCACCCATTGCAATATCTAAAGTCATTGCATTAAGAAATGCCTTACGGGTGGCAATATTACGTGGAAGTACTGTCTCATCTCCTTCGAAATAATACTTTTCTGCATTCTCCACAATCTGCTTAGCTGCCTTTACAAACAGCTCTTTGCGGTTAACATGCGTCGCAAGTATTGTACCATTACCGGGCAATGCTAGTCCTATAGCTTCATTAAGACAGTTCATAGAGTTAGCTGTAAACATACCTGAGCAGGATCCGCAAGTTGGGCATGCTGAAACTTCGAGTTGTGATATCCTTTCATCAGAAACAGATTCGTCTGCCGATTCTATCATTGCATCAATAAGATCGATCTGTTCATCATCAATCTTACCAGCCTCCATAGGTCCACCCGAAACAAAAATTGTTGGTATGTTTAGTCGCATTGCAGCCATAAGCATTCCGGGGGTAATCTTGTCACAGTTGCTGATACAAATCATTGCATCAGCTTTGTGTGCATTTACCATGTACTCAACAGAGTCTGCAATCATATCGCGTGAGGGAAGAGAGTATAACATACCATCGTGACCCATTGCAATACCATCATCAACTGCAATTGTATTGAACTCAGCTGCAAAAAAACCCAGTTTCTCAATCTCTTTCTTTACTTTCTGTCCTATATCATGCAGATGCACATGGCCGGGCACAAATTGAGTAAATGAGTTTACTATGGCAATAATGGGTTTGCCCATCTGCTCTCTTGTCATGCCGTTTGCATGCCAGAGTGCTCTTGCTCCTGCCATTCGGCGACCTTGAGTGCTGGTTGCGCTTCGCAGATTCTCTATTTGTTTTGACTGACTATTCATTATTCATTCTTACTTTTTATTGATATAAGAAGTAATCCATTCCCCTACTTCACTCAACTTGTAAACTTTACCTCCATCTGCAATATCTTCAGTTACCACACCTGCTTCCAGGCTTGCGTTTACTGCCTCACGTATCATAGCTCCTTCTTCGTTCAGATTAAATCCATATTCAAACATTAGTGCAGCGGATAGAATCATTGCAAGCGGATTAGCAATATCTTTTCCTGCTGCTTGCGGATAAGAGCCATGTATAGGCTCAAAAAGTGATGTGTGTAATCCTATTGATGCAGATGGAAGAAGTCCCATAGAACCAGTGATTACAGATGCTTCGTCGGTAAGTATATCACCAAACATATTTTCTGTAACCATCACATCAAAACTTTTGGGCCATTGAATTATACGCATTGCAGCGTTATCAACGAACAGGAAATCTGTCTCTATATCAGGATACTGAGGAGCTATCTCCTGAGCAACTTGACGCCACAGTCTTGAAGTTGCAATCACATTTGCCTTATCAACAACTGTAAGCTTCTTGCGTCGCTGTCCGGCAAATTTATATGCAAGATGTAGTATTCTCTCGACCTCTTCACGTGTATAAATACATGTATCATAAGCTGTATTACCATCTTCACTCCTGCCCTGTGGTCTGCCGAAATACATTCCACCGGTAAGTTCACGAATGCAAACAAAGTCAGCACCCTCAACCAAGTCAGCTCTGAGGGGTGATTTGTGTATAAGTGAAGGAAAAGTCATTACAGGACGAATATTACCGTATAGTCCCAGTTTCTTGCGCATGCTAAGCAAACCTTGTTCAGGTCTCACTTTAGCATTTGGGTTATTATCATATTTTGGATCACCGATAGCACCAAAAAGAACAGCATCACTATTCATGCAAAGTTCATGAGTCTCGTCGGGATAAGGATTTCCTGTTGAATCAATAGCGCATGCTCCAACAATTGCTTCTTTATAGGTTAATTCATGACCGAATTTATTACAAACAGCTTTTGTAATGTTTAAAGCTTGTTTCATTATTTCGGGACCTATTCCGTCACCCGGCAATACTGCAATATTCAATTTCATTCGTTTATTATATTTTGTTGTCTGTTATATATTTCTATTCTCTGTTTAATCTTTATATGAATTTCTGTAGCTTATGGCAGCTCCATATAGTTCATATTTGGAATATTACCGCTTTCAAGCATATTCAGCATCTTCATAGTAGCTTTTATTGCAGCTACAGTCTGGTCTATATCAAGTGCTCTTGTTTTAAACACTTTACCCTCAAACTTCCAGGTGATAACAGTTTGCACATAAGCATTTGTTTTACCTCCGGGTGGTATCACTACCTCATAATCTATCAGTTCAGGTACAGGTTTATTCAGACTCCTGTATATCTTGAACATTGCTTTAGAAAAGGCATGATATTGCCCTTCTCCTGCAGCTGTTTCCTGATATTCCTTACCCTTTATAGAAATCTTCACGGTTGCTGTTGGTCTTAACCCATCAGTAAGTGTTAATGAGTAATTTAACATCTGAATATCTTTATAATCGTTCCCGTTTTTCAGTACGTCTGAAACGATATATGGTAATTCATCCAAACTAACCAACTCTTTTTTATCTCCTAATTCAATAATTCTAGAAGTAACTTTACTTGTCGACTCATCATCAAGCTCAATTCCAAGTGTCTCCAGATTCTTTATAATGTTCGATTTCCCTGCATTTTTTCCTAGTGCATACTCACGATAACGTCCGAAACGCTCGGGCAACAGATCATTAAAATAGAGGTTTTTCTTTTTATCTCCATCTGCATGAACACCTGCAACCTGCGTAAAGACGTTGTCACCAATCAATGGCTTATTATTTGGAATACGGACACCTGAATAGCTTTCTACAACTTTACTCACATTATATAGCTTTGATTCATCAACGTTGGTCTTCATTCGCAAATGATCATGAATGAGTGCTATAACGCTGGTAAGTGGTGCATTTCCAGCTCGTTCTCCCAGACCATTTACTGTTACATGTACTCCCATAACCCCAGCCTTCAGTGCTTCATAAACATTGGCAACCGCAAGATCATAATCATTGTGAGCGTGAAAATCGAAATGAATTCCTGGATAACGTTCAATCATCTCAGTACAAAAAAGACGAGTTTCATCAGGATTAAGAATACCTAATGTGTCGGGAAGCATAAAGCGCTTAACAGGTTCATCCTTTAACCCGTCCATCATTTGAAACACGTAATCTTTTGACTCTCGCATACCATTGGACCAGTCTTCGAGATAGAGATTTACGGTAAGCCCCATTTCTTTAGCAGTGTTTATGCATTTTTTTACATCTGCTAAATGCTGTTCGGGAGATTTGCGTAACTGATATTTACAATGCTTAAATGAGCCTTTGCTTAAAAGATTTACTACCTTACAACCAGCTTTGGATATCCATTCAAGAGAGGTTGTGCCGTCTACAAAACCAAGTACTTCCAGCTTGTCTAAATAGCCGTGGGTATTAGCCCATTGCGCCATCTTTTGTACTGACTTAAACTCCCCCTCCGATACTCGTGCAGATGCTATCTCAACTCTGTCAACTTTCAGTTCATCCAAAAGAAGGTTTACAATACTCACCTTTTCCTCTGTAGCAAAAGATACCCCTGATGTCTGTTCACCATCACGCAGGGTAGTATCCATTATCTCTATTTTCCTTGAAACTCGCAAAATAATTAATTTTTTGAGGTGTTTTATTTTTTTCTACTAGCCTGAATAAATTACTTTATTCGTACGAGAATATTCTTTTTTTCTCATATTCCAGTATCTTATCTCTGTTAGACATAAGAAAATCTATATCATCCAGACCTTTCAGCAAACACTCCTTCTTATAAACATTTATTTCAAAGGATTCTGATCTGCCTGTTTCATTGTTTACAATTGTTTGTTCTTCCAGATTTACTGTTACTGTAGCTTTTGAATTTTCTCTTGAAGATGCAAACAATTCACTTAGAAAATCTTCGGAAATAACCACTGGCAGAATACCATTGTTAAGGGCATTATTACGAAATATATCAGCAAAAAAACTGGATACCACCACCTTAAACCCGTATCCACCGATTGCCCATGCAGCATGTTCACGACTACTTCCACTTCCAAAATTCTTTCCTGCCACTAATACCTCACCTGAATATGTAGCATCATTGAGTACAAAATCCTTTTTAGGATTTCCCTCTTTATCATAGCGCCAGTCAGCAAACAGGTTGTCTCCAAAACCATCTCTGGTGGTTGCTTTTAGAAAGCGTGCAGGTATAATCTGATCGGTGTCCACATTCTCAATTGGAAGTGGAACGTATGTTGATGTTATTGTTGTAAATTTTTCCATTTTGTATAATATTACGGTTGCGTTATTTTTCCAGTAACTGCTGCTGCAGCGGCAACAAGAGGACTTGCCAATATTGTTCTTGCGCCGGGTCCTTGTCTTCCTTCGAAATTACGGTTTGATGTAGAAACTGCATATTTTCCTGCAGGTACCTTATCATCGTTCATTGCCAGACAAGCTGAACAACCTGGTTGTCTGATCTCAAATCCTGCATCTTGCAAAATCTTATCAAGCCCCTCATCCTTAATTTGTTTTCTAACCTGCCAACTACCAGGTACAAGCCAAGCAGTAACGTTATCAGCTTTCTTTTTGCCTTTCACGTAATCTGTAAACTGTCGGAAATCTTCGATTCGTCCATTCGTACAACTTCCCAAAAACACAAAATCAATATTTTTGCCTTCAAGCTTTTCTCCAGGCTCGAATCCCATATATTTAAGAGATTTCTCGAAAGATATTTTACCTGCATTATCAATATCCTCAAGTCTGGGAATTGTGCCGTCTATTGGCATACCCATACCTGGATTAGTACCATAAGTAATCATTGGTGGAATTTTAGCAGCATCAAATGTCACCTCTTTATCAAACACTGCATCATAGTCTGATTTAAGTGTTTTCCAATAAGCTAAGGCTTCATCCCACCTTTCATCTTTTGGAGCAAACTGACGTCCTTTAATATAGTTAAATGTTGTTTCATCAGGAGCTATAAGTCCACCACGTGCACCCATTTCGATACTCAGATTACAAAGAGTCATCCTCTGTTCCATTGTCAGATTACGAACAGCTTCCCCCGCATACTCAACAAAATAACCTGTTGCACCACCGGTTGTAAGTTGTGATATCATATAAAGTGCCATATCCTTAGCACCTACTTTATCATTAAGTTTACCCTCAAAATTGATACGCATTGTTTTTGGTCGGGTCTGTAAAATGCATTGTGATGCCAGAACCATCTCAACCTCACTTGTTCCAATTCCAAAAGCAATTGCTCCAAATGCTCCGTGAGTGGATGTGTGACTATCTCCACAAACAATTGTCATACCCGGTTGTGTATAACCGTTTTCCGGTCCAATAACGTGAACAATACCATTCTTCGGGTTTCCCAATCCATAATAAGTCAGACCAAAATCACGAGCATTTTTGGCAAGTGTTTCTACTTGGAAACGGGAAATAGTATCACGTATTGGACTCTCCTGATTCATTGTAGGTATATTATGGTCCGCTGTCAGCGTAGTTTGTTCCGGTCTGAACACTTTCAGTCCACGCTCACGTAATCCTGCAAATGCCTGAGGACTTGTTACCTCATGACACAGATGGCGATCTATATATAATTGAGTGGGACCATCCTTCACCTCTGTAACAACGTGTGCGTCCCATACTTTATCAAAAAGAGTCTTCATATATAATTTATTTGCTGTTTTATTTGTTAAAATATTAATGTATAGTTATTTTTTTATTCTACGATCTTATTCACTGCATCAATAAATGCTTCCACAGACGCTGCAACAATATCCGTATTTGCGGCAAAACCATAATAAACAACATCATTATGTTCAACTTGCATATGTACTTTACCTACATCATCACTGCCTCGGTCAATTGCCTGAATAAGAAACTCCTGGATCTTCATTTCCCTGCGAATGATGTTCTTTACTGCGCGGATAGCAGCGTCTACGGGACCATTGCCTGTTGCCGTTGCTTCAAAATGTTCACCTGCAATATTCAGTCCGATACTTGCAACGTCACGAACACCTATACCGCAAACAACCTGCAGATAATCCACTTTGATACGATTAAGTCTGGCCTCTTTACCAACCAGCATTAGGATATCATCATCATTTACGCTCTTTTTCCTGTCTGCCAAGTTCAAAAACTCCTCATATACTTTGTCTAGCTCTTCAGATTCAAGCTTTACACCAAGCAATGAGAGTCTGTTTTTTAGTGCTGCACGACCACTTCTAGCTGTCAGTACAATTGCATTATCATCTATTCCCACATCTTTGGGATTGATAATTTCATAAGTCTCCACATTCTTAAGTACTCCATCTTGGTGTATTCCTGAAGAATGTGCAAAAGCGTTCCTACCAACTATAGCCTTATTCGGTTGAACAGGCATATTCATCAAACTCGAAACAAGACGGCTTGTTGAATAAATATGTTGTGAATTTATATTAGTATCAAAACCTCTGTCTTTGTGGCTTCTGAGCGCCATAACCACCTCTTCAAGTGAAGTATTACCAGCTCTTTCTCCAATTCCGTTTATCGTTACCTCAACCTGACGTGCTCCATTTATTACACCAGCAAGTGTGTTTGCAGTTGCCATACCCAAATCCTGGTGACAGTGTGTCGCTAATATCGCATCTTTCAGATCTACATTTTCAACTAAATATTTAATTTTTGCTCCATACTCGTCCGGAAAACAATAACCTGTAGTATCAGGGATATTTACAACAGTTGCACCTGCATTTACAACAGCTTGTACAACTTTTGCAAGATATTCATTATCAGTACGACCCGCATCCTCAGCGTAAAATTCTACATCGTCAACAAAATTGCGAGCATATTTTACTGCCTTAACAGCTCTCTCCAAAATTTCTTCTTGAGTTGAATTAAATTTATGCTTTATATGAAAGTCTGATGTTCCTATACCTGTATGTATTCTTTTTCGTTTTGCATATTTTAATGCTTCAGCAGCAACTTCAATATCTTTCTCAACTGCACGTGTAAGCGCACATATTGCAGGCCATGTGACAGCTTTGGATATTTCAACTACTGAATTAAAATCACCGGGACTGGATACTGGAAATCCAGCTTCAATAACATCAACCCCCAGCAGCTCGAGTGCCTGGGCAATCTGAATCTTCTCTATCGTATTCAACTGACAGCCGGGAACCTGCTCCCCATCTCTTAGTGTTGTATCAAAAACATAAATCCGTTCCATCTTGTTCAACCTGTTTCTTATTCTTTTATAAAAAAAATAACCCTTCCCACCGGGTGAGAAAGGTTATCTGTATTTTTACTCTGTTAGTCGTTATTTTTGATATGCCAGTCTCACCCTCCGAAGTTTTCCAGAAGTAGAATAGAAATGACTAGAATATCTATATTGTGGTGCATAACGCTAAATCAATTTTTAATTTTATGGGTACAAAGTAAAAGTAAAAAACCTTACTAACAAAATATTTCAAGAATTTTCTTCATAAAAACTTTAAATTATTACTTACACCCTGTTATAAATGGCAATTTGAAACTGAAAAGGGTTTAAAACTATAACATGCCTTTGTTTTAAAATTCAATATAATTTAAGTAAACCCAATTCATTTAGACTAAAACAACGATATAATCCATTAATTTATTAATAATAGAAACAGTTCAACCCTCTTTTTTGTTTATAATTTATGAAGGATTCTTTAAAATAAATTGAATTATAAAGTATGTACTTTCAAAGGGATATATTAGAAAAGAAAATGAACAATGCAGGAACAAAAAATTCTCCTTTTCTGTTTGGGATAGACTTCGAGATGAATGAGGGATTTTTTATTACTGATCCTCTATCACAGAGCGATATTCTATTCGATGTAAATGGTATTGGTAATAGCAATGAAGTTACTTCACATTATACAAAAAAACTTTCGTATTATAATTTAGAAATATTTCCGGAAGAATTGACGGTTTATAAGAAACGTTTCAAGAGAGTGATAAAAGGAATAAAAAGGGGTGATAATTATCTTACTAATCTAACAATAGAGACACCTGTTAAAACGACTCTCTCTCTTAAAGAAATTTTCAATCTGAGCAAATCGACTTACAAACTTCTGGTTCCCGATAGATTTGTCTGTTTTTCTCCTGAATGTTTTATAAAAATTACTGATGGAAAGATTTATACATTTCCCATGAAAGGAACTATTGATGCATCTATACCTGATGCAGAAAAAATTGTGATCAACGACGAAAAGGAGACAACAGAGCATAATACAATAGTAGATCTACTTAGAAACGACTTGAGTAAGGTAGCTAATAATGTCCGTGTTAACCGCTTCAGGTACACAGATGTAGTGAAAACAAATAAAGGCAGTTTAATCCAGGTAAGCTCTGAGATTGAAGGTACTCTTCCTTCCAAGTACCAGTCAGATATTGGAACAATCCTCTTCAAACTTCTGCCTGCAGGTTCTGTTTCGGGAGCACCAAAAGAATCCACTCTCAGGACTATAATTGAAGCAGAAAAGAAACCACGTGGATATTTCACAGGTGTGGCCGGCTATTTTGACGGAACAAATCTGGATTCTTTTGTTTTAATACGTTTTATTGAACAAAATGAAAAGGGTCTTGTTTTTCATAGTGGTGGGGGTATCACTTCAAAAAGTGACGTTAATAAAGAATATCTAGAGTCACTTCAAAAGGTTTATCTCCCATTTTGAGTGCTATTAATCTGTTTAAAAGATTTCCCGACGACTGATTATGTTTCTTGAAACTATTTGTATGCTTAATGGTAGGGTGAAAAATATTGATGCACATATCAAACGTATGCGTCAGACTGGCGAATATTTCAGATTTGAAGCACCTGAACTGCCTGATCTGGAGGAGTTGCTTAATCCCGGCATGGAGAATATAAAAGTAAAATGTAGTATCCACTATCATAACCTAATAAACAGTATAGGATTCGAAAGATATATTCCGAAAGAAATAATATCGTTAAAGTTGATAAATGCTGCACCCGATTATGCATTTAAATTTTCTGACAGAAGGGAGCTCAACAATCTACTTGATTTAAGAGAAGAGTGCGAAGAGGTATTAATTGTAAGGAATGGATATATTACTGATACAACATTTAGTAATGTGGTGCTGCAAAAAGACGATAAAATGTTTACTCCACACTACCCAATTCTAAATGGCACTAAACGTCAAAAGCTATTGCAGGAGGGGAAAATATCTGAAAAAGTGATTAAGACAGAATCATTAAACGAGTATAGCCGGATCTATCTGATAAATGCAATGCTTGATATAGAGGATGATATCTCTATCCCGATTGATATGATCAAGGAATAAATTATAATGAAGTAAGAATGCAAAAAAGCGGCACTTCAATAAAGAGCACCGCTTTTTTATTTATTATACTGCCTGCCTTTAATAATTTTCCAATTTCAACACTGAATAAGGAAAGGGCAACAGTTATTAATTTGAATTATCCGAAGTCGTCGAACATTATCATTTCAGACGGAACACCAAGACTGTCAAGCATCCGCTGGGCAGCGTTAGCCATTGGTCCGGGACCGCACATGTAATATTCAATATCTTCCGGAGCATCATGATCTTTCAGGTAAGTATCATAAATTACCTGATGAACAAATCCCGGTGTATATTTAACTCCTGCTTCGTCAGCTTTAGGATCCGGTTTATCAAGCGCAAGATG
>DHCC01000089.1:90739-92079 GCA_002398875.1 Bacteroidales bacterium UBA4912
TCGAGAATTGGGTGAAATTCTCCGTAAGGTCCCGACATCATAACCTTATCACCAGGTTTCAGGTTGAATATATATGACGAAACAATACCAGGATTAACATTCATCCATGTACCTTTTGCTCTGTCAAACGGTGGTGTGGCAACACGTACGTTAAGTGTAATGATATTTCCCTCTGCAGGAAAGTTAGCCATAGAGTAAGCTCGCGATGTATCTTCATCACTTTTACAAACCAAACCCCACATCTGGAACTTATCCCATTCTGATCTGTATTTTTCATCAATATCAAAATCAGAATATTTAATAGCATCAAATTTCGGAACTCTGATCTGACTATATGAACCGGGCTTAAAGTCTATGCTTTCACCTTCAGGTAATTTCACAACGAATTCTTTTATAAACGATGCTACATTCTTGTTTGAAATTACTTCACACTCCCACTCTTTAATACCGAAAATCTCTTCAGGAATTACAATCGATATATCTTCCTTAATTTTTACCTGGCAACTAAGACGCCAGTCGTTCAACTGCTCTTTGCGTGTAAAGTGGCCTTTTTCAGTGGGTAGTATCTCACCACCTCCCGAAGTAACTCTACAACGGCATTCACCGCAAGTACCCTTACCTCCGCAAGCCGAGGAGAGATAAATATCCTTCGATTGCAAAGAGTTAAGGAGAGTAGCTCCTTGTGGCACTTCAATCTCCTTTTCAGGATCATCGTTTATATTGATCTTTACATTTCCTGACGGTATCAATTTTTCTTTAGCGACAAGAATAACAATAACCAGTATAAGAATGATCAGCAAGAATACAATAACACTTGTCCATATAGTTAGTCCACCCACATTCAATAGTACGCTCATACCTGTATGCTTAAAATTTTTCTTTAATCTGTTAATTGTGTTTAGTCCTGATTAAATATTAATGCCTGAGAAGCTCATAAATCCGATAGCCATCAAAGCAGTAACAATAAAAGTTATTCCTAATCCCTTCAGTGGCTTCGGAACATTTGAATATTCAAGTTTCTCCCGTATAGCAGCCATACCTACAATTGCAAGGAGCCACCCTATACCTGAACCAAACGCATAAGCTGTTGCCATACCTATGTTGGCAAATTCACGCTGTTGCATAAATAGCGATCCTCCTAAAATAGCACAGTTAACAGCTATAAGAGGAAGAAATATACCCAGTGAAGAATACAAAGCGGGGCTAAATCGTTCAATAACCATCTCTACTAGTTGTACTATAGCAGCAATCACGGCAATGAATATCAGCAAACTGAAAACACTTAAGTCCACATTGGCAAATTGTGGCCCTAACCACTCTAGTGCACCGGATTTAAGTAC
>DHCC01000055.1 GCA_002398875.1 Bacteroidales bacterium UBA4912
CGGTATAATTTTACAAACCAAAGAAAAATGGGCTTTTTAAGGCTCGACTAAATACCTTCGAAAAATGCTTGTCGAGATATCCTGGTCGGCATCTCGCTCAAACAAGACGTTTTTGGGTAAAAAGTTCAATCATCTCTCCATGCGAATGAAATCGCAGAAAGCGTTACTGGCTATTACCCGTAAAATACTGGTAATCATCTTCAACGTATTGCTAACAGGGGAACCGTTCGATGTCAATAAAAATTTGCAGGCTGTAAAACCTGATTGAGAAACCGTCTCTTCAAACGGTTTCTTCCGGCATTTTCTCAGTTCCTTATCTTTGTGGCGACATATTGTAAAATATGATCCCGTTTTCGCAAAATGATCAATAGACTTTGCCGGTAATGAAAGCGCGTGTGAGACAGGAAAGCTCGTAGAGGAAAGTATTTTATTTATTCATGCTCCGGTCTTTAAAAAATGAAGACGGTTGGTTTGCTATGTCCTTATCTGTAACAACTCCGTGATTATTGATCTGTATATCAAATTATTATACGGAATTCACGGGAGGGTTAAGGAGGGTTTTCAGAGGAAAGATACGAAAAACGGCAAATACACACAACATTTATTTGAGTTATTTTACTGTAAATCATGATTGTAGTTGAAATCTAAGGAGAGACTAATTATAAACCTATAATAATGAACAACAATCAAACAGTCGAAAGATTAAAACAAATGCGACTTTGAGCCATGGCTTCATTACATTATCAGCATATCAAAGACAACAGGATAGAGACTGTTACAGCTGATGAATACCTTGCATTGCTTACAGATCATCAATGGGAAGAATGATTGAATAATAAAATTGTGCGTCTTATCAAACAGGCCGGCTTTAGAGAACAGGCCAGTGTAGCGGATGTCGAATACAATCAACAACGCAATCTGGATAAAAATATGTTTACACGTTTAGCCACTCTGGACTTTATTAAACGAAAAGAGAACATCATAATAACAGGTGCATCCGGCACGGGCAAAAGCTATCTTGCCCAGGCTTTGGGATATCAGGCCTGTCTAATGGAATACAAAACACTGTATGCAAATACCGCCAAACTTATCGGCAGGCTCAAACTCAGTAAAATAGACGGCACTTACCTGAAGGAACTGTCAAAACTACTAAGAACAGATGTCCTTGTCTTGGATGATTTTGGATTACATGCCTTTGACAATCAGGCCAGAGAGATACTGCTGGATATCATCGATGAGAGGCATAATCAGGCTTCAACTATATTATCCTCGCAGATACCGGTGTCAGCCTGGTATGATCTGATTGGGGAGCAAACAATAGCAGATGCTGTCCTGGACAGGATAGTAAACTCATTACACAGAATAATACTCAAAGGTGAGTCACTTAGAAAAGGAAAAATAAGTACAACTGAATAAAATTATTAACTCTGCCAAGGATTATATTAAATTCTTATATTCACAATACTTGGTTCCGCTGCTGCAGTTATCGCATAAATAGAACCATCTGTTCCTATTGTTATTAAATTTATATTTATATTTGGAATGACTTTTTTAATAGTTTTGCCAGTCCAATCGAATATCCAAATTTCATTATTTTTATTCCCGTTTAAATCAATATTTGGATTAAATAAAGTATAAATAAATTTATCAGAAACAGTTGCAGATACTATTCCTTTTGGAATCGAATTTGATTTTTCCGTTTGAAGAATATTTCCAGATTTGAAATTGTAATTATAGTCATTTAATAAAATTCTCTTATATTTTAATTCGGGATTAGAGAAGTCAATTATATCCATAATATAATTACTAATAGCTACGACTTTATTTAGATTATAGTTTGGCAAAAATTTTACCTGATGAAACATTGCTTTAACTTCAAATGGTCTCTCTTTTTCACCATCACAATAATTAGGGTATTCACCAAAAAAATCATTAATAGAACCTTGTTCATTCAAAACAGCATATCTACCTTCTTTGAAATATCCTGATGATAAAAATTTATTTTCAGAAAGAGGAACTATTTCTATAGTTTGAGATGAAGGTGTATAAAGAAAGCTATAGTCATTATCTTGAATTATTCTTTCGGTATCATCAGATAAATTATAATAACCATATTTGAAATTACTTTTACTGTAAGCATATAGTTTATTTCCATGTACCATTAAAGTAGTAGGAGGCATTATTTCATTAGGACCTCCTCCTTTAGTACCAAACCTATTAACCTGACTGGTTTTTAAGTCGTATTTTAATAGTAAAGAGTCTCCGTAAAAATCACTTATATATACATTCCAACCCCTGACTTTCATGTCAATTGGTAATCCCAAAAAAATAGAACAATTTTCAATTTCTTCAACAATAGTATTTTCTTGGATTGGGAATTTTATGGATGTTTTGCGACATCCTATCATTACGAAAAATAATAAAACAGAAAAATAATAAAAATATTTATTCATATTATTTGTTTTAATATGGAATCAGAGGAAATATTCCCTCTGACTCCATATGTATTCACTATGATTTATAAAAAATATAAGTAGTATTTGTAGAACTATCATACACTCTAAGACACTCAACACTACCTCTGGGACAGTCATAAGAAGTCGTACTCTCGCTCTGTGCAAGCGCCTCCACATTGGCCAACGCCAAATCACTTAATCCGGCATTACCTTTCATACTTTCCTGCACTCCGAAACCTGCGGTTGC
>DHCC01000027.1 GCA_002398875.1 Bacteroidales bacterium UBA4912
ATTGACGCTGAAACAGCTGAAGAATACCCAAAAGAGTACATTTCTATGAAGGTGGTTTATGAGTTTGAAGGTGACAATCTACCGGTTGATAAGCTCGAGAGAGCTTGCAAACTGTCGTTCGATAAATATTGCGGCGTATTGGGATTATATAAGAAAGCGGCCGATGTTAATTACGAAGTAGTCATTCGCAACGGATAAACTTTTTACCCTTCATTACAGAAAAATTTCCATATATTTTCATATCTTTGTGGCAGGTTTATCATTAATCAATCGAACATTCTTAAAAAACATATTAAACACAGGAACTATGCAAACAATGGACTCATTTAATTTTGCCGACAAGAAGGCATTCGTACGTGTGGATTTCAATGTGCCACTAGATGAAAACTTCAACATTACGGACGACACTCGCATCCGTGCTGCTGTACCCACTTTGAAAAAGATTATGAAAGATGGCGGCAGTGTGATTATCGGATCACATCTGGGCAGACCAAAAGGTGCTACTGATAAATTTTCTTTGAAGCACATTTTATCACGTGTATCAGAACTTCTTGAGGTTGATGTTCAATTTGCAGAAGATTGTATTGGTGAAAATACAGAGGCAATGGTTGCAGCTCTTCGTCCGGGTGAAGCATTGCTGCTCGAAAATCTTCGCTTCTATGCTGAAGAGGAAGGTAAACCACGTGACGTGGCTGCTGACGCATCAGAGGAAGAAGTTACAAATGCTAAGAAAGCTCTGAAAGAATCTCAGAAAGTGTTCACAGAAAAGCTCGCTTCTTATGCAGACGTATATGTAAATGACGCTTTTGGTACTGCTCACCGTGCTCACGCATCCACAGCTCTTATTGCTGATCACTTTGACAGCGACAACAAGCTATTCGGCTACTTGCTGCAAAACGAAATCACAGCGGTAGAAAAGGTAATAAAAGAAACAGAGAAGCCATTTACAGCTATCATGGGCGGTTCTAAAGTTTCAACAAAAATTGAAATAATAAAGAATCTGTTGGATAAGGTGGACAATCTGATACTGGCAGGTGGGATGACTTACACTTTCGCAAAAGCATTCGGTGGGAAAATAGGTAACTCAATCGTAGAAGATGACAAACTTGACCTGGCAAAGGAGATTGTGGAACTTGCTAAAGAAAAGGGTGTAAATCTTGTACTTGCAACTGACGCAAAAATTGCCGACAGCTTCAGTAATGATGCAAAAACAGGATTTGCCCCGGTAAATGATATACCTGACGGATGGGAAGGTCTTGATGTAGGTCCTGAATCAGAAAAAGTTTTCGCTGAAGTGATCAAGAACTCAAAGACCATCCTTTGGAACGGTCCGGTAGGCGTATTTGAGTTTGACAACTTCGACAAAGGTTCACGCGCAGTATCTGATGCAATTGTAGAGGCAACCAAAAATGGTGCTTTCTCGCTTGTGGGCGGTGGCGACTCAGTAGCATGTGTAAATAAATTCGGACATGCTGATGGTGTTTCTTACGTGTCAACCGGTGGTGGTGCGCTTCTTGAAATGATAGAAGGTAAAGTATTACCAGGAATCAAAGCAATCAGAGGGTATTAATACTCCTGACTGACAAAACCATAAAATATCCACAGGGGCGGGTCATTTGTTTGACTCCGCCCCTGTTTCATTTTATAAGATTGAACTAATATATAGTGAATACAAGTGATCTGAATTTGATGCACAAAAACTATACATGAGCTTTCATCTCCTCATTAAAATATGAGGTTGATATGAAGAGATATTGAAGTAGATATGTAGTTGATTCGGACTTGGTACAGGCGATAAATATTCAAAGTCTTGTCATGACACAGATTGTATTACCACGAAATAGATTAAATAAATGTGAATATACACAGAACCATAATTCGAACAAAGTGAGTTGAAACATAAAAGGAACTGATCTTTTGGATCAGCCCCTTCTATTTCGTGTGTCTTATTAAAATTTTGAATAATTACTCAGCTTTTCAATATTGCACTCTCAATTACCTCTTTAGATAACTTCTTGGTACATAAGTACCAGTCGTGACAGAACATATCCTCCTCTTTAGATTCCATTCTCTCTTTTGCTTTACCACAAGAGCCCGCTGTAGGAACTATCACGTCCTTACCCGGTTGCCAGTCGGCGGGGAGTGCCACACCAAACTCATCAGCCACCTGTAGTCCTTTAAGTACTCGCACAATTTCATCAAAATTACGTCCCATTGCTGCCGGGTAATAGATGATAGTGCGGATTATATCGCGAGTATCAATAAAAAATACTGCACGAACGGCGTGTGTATCACTCTCTCCCGGTTGTATCATTCCATATTTGTTTGCAACATCCATTTTAATGTCTTCAATCAGAGGAAATTTAACTTCAACATTTTTCATGCCATTAAATTCAATATCCTGAATATTGCGCAACCATGCAATATGGCTGAATAGGCCATCAATTGACAAGCCAACCAGCTGACAGTTCAGATCTTCAAACTCTTTCTGTCGTGTGGCAAATGTCATAAACTCTGTTGTACAAACTGGAGTAAAGTCAGCGGGGTGACTGAACAGTATCTTCCATTTTCCTGCATAATCTTCCGGAAAGTTAATGTTGCCCTGCGTTGTAACCGCCTTAAACGAGGGCGCTTTGTCCCCTATACGCGGCATGTTTACTTCTTTTCTTTCTTCTTGTTCCATTTTTCAAATTTTTAAAGGTTAGTAATACTAATGTAATAGGTTTAACTTTATTCTTCACGATTCCATGGCCATGCTGCTATTCCTCCCTCAAGAACTTTTACATTTTTATACCCGTTTGCCTGAAGGATAAGAGCAGCTTCATAGCCTCTTAATGATATTTTACACCAGGTAATAATCTCTATGCTTTTGTCTTCAGGTAATTCACTCAACCTGTTACGTAGTTGTCCCAGCGGAATAAGTCTTTCTCCAATTCCGAGTCTCATTTCTTCAAACTCCCCTGGGTTACGCACATCAATCATAAAAATCGGCTTGTCCTCTTTAAGCCTCTCTTTCAGTTGCTCAGATGATACACCTTTGTACAATCCCTGCAGCTTATTTTGCATTATATGCGCAGTGGCAATACTGTGATCAATAGCCAGTGAAAATGGGGGAGCATAAGGCAGATCGGCATTAGCCATATCATCTACCGTAAGCTTTCCTTTAATTGCCATTGCCCAGATAGCCACCTGCTTACTCACATCTCCGGGCCCAATGACCTGAGCACCCAATATCCTACGATTAACTTTATCAGCTATCAATTTAGTGATTAAAAGATTACCCTTCATAAAACCAGGCTTATCCAAACTTGCGTTAACGACTGTTTCGATATTATCGAAGCCCATTTTAATAGCATTTTGCTCAGATAAACCTGTAGATCCGGCAGCATAATCAAATACCTTGCAAATACCGGTCTGGATAGTTCCTGGAAATTTTGCAACATTACCTTTGATTATGTTCTCACCCACAACCCTACCCTGCAGATTAGCCAAATCTCCAAAAGGAGCATGCACCCATTTATTGGTGATCAGATTGGGTATTTCAATACAATCTCCAACGGCATAGATATCCGGATCGGAAGTCTGCATAAAGGAATTAACTTTTATACATCCCCTCTCTCCTATTTCCAGTCCGGCATCTTTAGCCAGCTTCGTGTTGGGAGTTACACCAACAGCAAGTACCGCCAAATCACAAGGTATCTCGGTGCCATCCTGCAACTTAACAGCTTTCAGCACACCATCTTCTCCCAAAAAGGCAGCAAGTCCATTTCTGAGAATAACATTAACTTTTGACTGTACATAACGTTCCACCAGACGTGCCATCTGCTTGTCGAGAAATGTCAGCAATTGTGGCAACAACTCAACCAGCGTAATATCTATACCCGCCAGGTGCAACGCTTCTACAGTTTCTATACCAATCAGTCCTCCACCAATCACTACAGCTTTCTTTATTACACCTTCATCTTTTATCTTTCGCAGGTAGTCGGCATCAGACAGTGATTGCAGTGTGGTAATCCCTTTAAGATCTATACCCGGGACAGTAGGTCTTCGTGCAGTGGCACCTGTAGCAATAACAAGTTTATCATAAGAAGCACTTCCTTTTTCACCGGTAGTGAGATTTGTGAAGTTAATCACTTTTTTCTTTCTGTCAATATTGTTTACTTCAGTCAACACATGTGTAGTGATCTTTTTTGCATTCCAGAAAAATTTAGAATCACGTACAACACCTGCGGGTGAACAGAGAAGTTGATCCCGGTCATCAAAGAAACCGCCCACGTAATAGGGATAACCGCATGAAGCCATCGAAAGATCTGATGCTTTCTGATAGATGGATATTTCAGCATTTTCGTCCATTCGCCGTGCTCTGGAAGCTGCTTTAGGTCCAGCTGCTGAGCCTCCAATAACGATAATTCTTTTTGTTTCCATAGAGATCAATTTTTATTGATTTAAAAATCGTTCTTATAAAGTAATGTTCTAATGATTATGATTGCATTGATGGTCGGCATCCTGCCCATGTATTTCGTGCGACCGGCAATTTACACCTCCATCCTTAAGAACGCCTTCAAGAAAATCATTAACAAGATGATCTACATCTCCTTTACAGTTTCTTATGACCTGAATATTACAAGATGCGAGTTTGTTAATTGCACCCTCACCAATACCTCCTACAAGCATTATTTGTACTCCCATTTCTGAAAGATCGGTTGCAATATTAGATTTACAACCACAACCTGCAGGCGACTGAAGAGTCTGTTTGCCTTCTATTTCGTTCTCCTCGGAGACTGTGTATATAGTATAAAATTCACAATGACCGAAGTGGTTGTCAATCTGATTATTTTCTTTTGTTGGAACTGCTATTTTCATACAATTATTTTATTTGTAGTATTTATAATTTATTATGTCGATTATTTTATATTGCCTTTTCCAGCATGAATCTATTTAAAAAGTTCGTTTTATATGGCTATTTAATTTATGATGTGTATCCTGAATAAAACTGGTCCAATTGATTTCCCAAATGCTTTTTGAGATTTCCATATACCTTTTCTCCAGTACAATGGCCTGTAATGAAATGGGTACGGGGATATTTTGATTTAAGTACCGTAGCTATTACATCTACCTCTGACGATGTTTCAAATTGCCATAGATCATTGCTGTCAAGCAGATGAAATCCTCCCACAACTGTTGCAATATTTTTGCCGGTTTTAAACGAAACAGCATCCAATATATTCAATAAGCCTTTATGTGCACAACCGGTGTAAACAAAGAGATCCTCTGCACCATAAGTAAAAATGAGTTCATGATTAAAATCATCCTGCACCAATCCTCCTCCCTCATCCTTAAAAAGAGTTTTGTTTGCCTTAGGTTGCGGGTATGTATCAGAACGGGTAGTAAAAACCCTTATTTCAGGATCAATCTGTAATTCAGATTCTACATATACAAACCGCTCCTTATATAAGTTGATATTCATCTCAATACCAATGGAGTGAAAGCCATTTCGTTTGGAGAAGAATTTTTGATTAATAACATATTTTGACAGGATCACGGTTGCTTTTTTGTTTAATTCCAGGAACGGGAGTAAGCCACCCAAGTGGTCTGCATGCCCGTGTGAGATAAACAAGAGGTCTACTGATTTTATGTCAACTCCTAACCTTTCGGCATTCCTGATAAATATATCTGAGGCACCAACATCCAGGAGACATCTCTGATTTTCTGTTTCAATATATACAGAGAGACCATGCTCCGACTCGAACGACTCGCATGTTTTTTTATTATCAGAGAGTACTACAATTTTCATTCACCTTCCTTGATTATCGGTATTAACTCATCCTCACCATAAGTATTGCAATCTTTGCAACGAATATGATTTTCCATTCCTCCAATTAATTTATAGCAACGTTTGCAGCGAAACCATTCTCTGTCGAACTGCACATTACCTCCTTCAATATTGATCATTTTCCCTTCCACAAGCGCCAGCGCAACTGTCTTACGTGCTTTCTCATATATCCTGGTTAATGTAGGCCGTGATACGTTCATTTGTTCAGCAGCCTTTTCATGATGTAAACCTTCGTAGTCAACCAAGCGAATTGCCTCATACTCATCATACAATAATGTAACTTCATCCAGCATCTTTCTGGGTATACCAAAGGGTTTAAATCCCTTCATGATGGGAGGATTGGATATTTTTCTATTTTGTTTGGGGCGAGACATACTTCTTTAATTAATAAGTAAAAATCAAATTGGACCTGTATAAAAACAAAAATACATAAAAAATAATTACAAACCTATGTTCATTACCTGCTGTTTTTATTCGATTATTGATTTAACAATTGATTGGTAAGCTGAGAATACGTTCTGATCCGTAAACAGTTCATTAATTTGACCTTGATCACATATTGAACATATTTTTTCATTCACAGGGATCTGTGCCAGCAGGGGGATATTAAATTGACTTGCCAATGAAGCGCCACCATTTTCCCCAAAAAGGAAATATTTTTCGTCAGGATGAGCTGATGGAGAAAACCATGACATATTCTCAATAATACCCAAAACCGGAATACCGATCTGTTCATTGTTAAACATCTTAATTACTTTCTGTACATCAGACATAGATAATAATTGAGGAGTAGTCACGACTAATGCCCCACCTATTTGGAACTCTTGCAACAATGTAATGTGTACATCTCCTGTGCCCGGAGGCGTGTCAATAATTAAATAATCAAGATCTCCCCAGTTGGTATCGTTGAGCATTTGCTTCAGGACATTCGACAGCATAGGACCTCTCCAAATAGCTGCCTGACCTGCATTAAAAAAGAACCCTATTGACATAACTTTAACACCAAAACTCAGATAGGGTTCTATTTTATTTTTACCGTCAATTTCTACCAGTAACGGTTGTTTACAATCTTCAAGATGAAAGAGTGTTGGAACAGATGGACCGTAAATATCCGCATCCAGAAGTCCCACCCTATAACCTTCAAGAGCCAAAGACAAGGCAAGGCCGGAAGCTACTGTTGTTTTACCTACACCCCCTTTACCGGATGCTACCATAAAAGTATGCTTGATATCCAGCAAATCTTGCTTTTTAATTACCTTTTCTTTCCCTTTCGACATACAGCTCTTGTTGTTTTGTTGTTCTATTATTATGTAGTTTTTTACTTTTTCTTTGAAAAATAGTCATCCCTAAATTGTCTGATGTAGAACAATTTAGAATTATAAGAAACTTTTTTTATTTTACCGTCAAATAACAAAGACTCAAGCACAAAAACATCTGTATTATTTTTCTTCAACAGCTCCAACATTGTGTCTTCGCGGATTGGATGCACTGTACAAATATTTATAATATCATCTATTGCATTTCCAGTAAAACCTGTATCTGTACCCTCAAATCCAAGAATCAGTTTGCACTTAATTCCTTTCTCTGAAAATATTTGATACGCTTCGTTGATTACCGTTTCGCTGGGTGGCTCAACAGAACTTAATGCAGGAGGTCGTGTAGGAATTAATATATAGGCAGTGGAAGGTGCTACAGACTGTATGAGTTCAGTTGTTTCGTTTAAATCTTCAGTACTGTCATTTACTCCACGAACTAACATTGTCTCACTAGCTAAAAAGCCCTTAAAACTTTTAGAGAAAACATCCAGGCCTTTCAAGTATGCTTCAAAACTAATATTATGTAAAGGTCTGTTTAACTTTTTCCAAATTGATTCACTACCTGTATCAATTTTCACTGAGATCCAGTCGGCTTGCATCAGGTCAGAACAGACTTGCGGATCATATAACAACGAAGCATTCGTAATTACAGCTATGGGGATATTCAACTTCTTCAATTCAATAATTGATTTACCCAAATTTATATCCAACGTAGGCTCTCCATTAGCCACAAAAGTCAGATAATCGGGTTTATCGTTTACGCTCAACTTTTCCAGGTGATGATTCACCTCATTAAAAATTACTGAAGGATCATAGAAGCTTTCTCGAGCGGACAAATAATGTTTTGTCACACCAACTTGACAATAAATACAGGAGTAGGTGCATTTCTTTTCCCCCGGAATATTGTTAACTCCAAGGCTCTTGCCTAACCTACGTGAAGGAACAGGTCCAAAGCTGATCATAAATGAGGTGTTTAATTGTTAATTTTTTCACAATAACCTATCGAATTCAAATGAATTAGAAAGTCTAACCGATGATTGTTTGAAAACTCTCTTTAATAATTTGAGTCAATTCGTCTTCAGGCACGAACTCAACAACTGATTTACAATTTATCATTGCATCCACCATCAGCCTGTTGAAAGGAATTTTCCCGGCAATTGATATATCTCTATTACGACAATAATGCTCAATTTCGGAAGATAGACATTCATTTAAATCATACTTATTGATGATAACAGAGGTGTCCAACCCAAAGTGATCAGTAATTTCCAAAGTTCTTTTCATATCATGTAATCCCGAAACGGAAGGTTCAGTTACAATTAGGACCTTATCAACCCCTGTTATTGCAGATATCGCCGCACACCCTATCCCGGGAGGACCATCAATTAGAATATCCAACTGACAATCGCCGGCTATTTTTTTCGCTTTTGCTCGCACCATATTAACCAACTTCCCCGAATTCTCCTCCCCGGGAGCCAATCGTCCGTATACCATTTTACCATGGCGAAAGGAACCAGAATACATTCTACTTTTATCCTCATTTACCATTTCAATGGCTTCTAATGGGCAGACTTTCTCACATAATCCACATCCGTCACAAGCTGTTTCAAAGATCTTTACCCGACCATCCTTTTCACCAATTGCATCAAATCGGCAATAATTAATACACAAACCACAGGAGGTACATATATCTTCTTCAATTACAGCCTTTTGTCCCGACACAAAAACTTCTTCCTCATCGTGAGAAGGATCAAAAAGAATATAAAGATTAGCAGCATCAACATCGCAGTCTGCTAAAACCACCTTTTCCGACAATGATGCGAAAGCAGCAACCAGACTACTTTTCCCTGTGCCACCTTTACCACTAATGACAGCTATCTCCATAAAGATCTTTTATTTGATTGAATAAACTACTGAAGGACTGCTGCCATGAGGGTTGCTCTTCACAGAGTAATTCTCCTTTTGAATAAACAGCAGCAATATCTCTCTTGAAAGGGATACTCATAAGATGAGTAATATTCTCTTTATGTAGATATTGATATACACCTTCACCACCCATATCTGCACGGTTTATTATAACCCCGAAAGGCTTGTTCATTGTTTTCAAAACTTCTACCGACTGTCTTAAATCGCTGAGTCCAAAAGGAGTAGGCTCAGTCACCAAAACCACAAAGTCAGCTTTATCAACCGTCTGAATAAAAGGGCAGGAGGTTCCGGGAGGCGAATCCATCAAAACAATCGGAGCATCGCCTGCTGCTTTTATCGCCTCTTTTAAAATAGAAACCGGTGAATAGACCCCTACCTTCATACGAGCTTCCACCAACTCACTGTGTGATGAAACTCCGAATCTATTTATCTCTCCAAGAGTGTCCTCTTTTTCACTGATTGCATCATAACTACATACAAAGGAACAAGCTCCGCAACCGTGACATAGCTCCTCGGTCACTTTAATAATTTTCCGTTCTTCTAAAAAAAATATCGCATTGTAATTGCAATATTCGAAGCATTTACCGCAGTAAGTGCATTTAGTTTCATCAATTACGGGAACAAGTTGTATTACCGGATAAGATTCCAGCAGTTTCCCCTTAATAAATGCACTGGCATTAGGCTCTTCGGCATCACAATCCACCAATGTAACATTCTCTCCTTGTAACTGCAGGGTATGAAAAAGATTGGTGGAGATAAATGTTTTACCTGTACCTCCCTTTCCACTTGCTATGGCAATCTTCATATTTTGTTCTACTTGAATTGTCTCTTTTTTTTGAATAAGGAATATAAAATAGAGAAGTGACTATTCACTTCCCTATTTTAGATAATGATTGATCGTCTTAAAGACCATTTCCTCTACCTCTTCTTCCCATTCCTATACCTCTTCCCATACCTCCGGAAGCACCTCTTCCGCGACCCATGCCGCGACCAAAAAACTGTTCATCATTGTCTGACTGATTCTCAGATCTGTTCATTCCTCTTGCTCCGAAATCGGTGCATCGTCCCATACCGCGTCCTGTCATCGGACCATCGTTATTTGGACCTTTTTGATTAAATCTTGGCATTTTTAATCCCCTTTTTAAAATTTATAATACTTGATAATATCTGAAACTGTATCAGCTATACTTTTATGTGTAATTCCTTTGATATTTAATTTCTCCATTAGAGGTTTTACCTTCATTCCAAAGTCGCCGGAAATAATTACTGATACATTATACTTTGCTACAGAACGGACGGCAGACGGTCCGGCTCCTTCCAATAAATCATTATTTGTATTTACAACAAACTCAGTCGTCTTTGTGTCCGTATCATGAATGGCGAAGAAAGCACAACGACCAAAGCGTGGATCTATATTAGAATTCAAACTATCCCCTGTTGAAGTAATTGCAATTTTCATTTTTCTTGTTTAACGTGTTAAAATTCATATCGTGTTTTACTATTCCAGAAGGAATTTATACGACAAAGGTAACAATATTTTTGAACTTATGCTCATAACTAAGTAATTTTTTTCTATAAAAATACATTAAACGTAAGATCAGTAGTTTTGAGCCTTCAGGTATATACTTTGTTCAGATCCAACTCTCTTGCAAACTGCATGTTAAGTATTAACACACAGCAAATACGATCAATAAACTCCCCATACTTAAATTTGTCTTGACTTAATTTGTAACTGAATTAATTCTCACTAATCTATCAAAAACCCTTCACATAAGAGTCTATATAATAAGCTCTCCCCTCTAGCCAGCTTTTTAATTGAAGCACCTTATTTGAATATGTTGTTACTCCCGGATAGTTTGGTGCACTTTTCCATGTCTGGTAATCCTTTTTCTGAGAGTTGGTAATTTTATCTGCATAAAAATCTATGTATTCTAGAAGAGAATCCATCTTTTCGGTGCGGAATTTTTCCCAAGTTACTTTATATAACTCCTTAATTTCAGGATCCTCTATAAAACGGGTGAAGAAGGTATATCCTTTTGAGGCAGATGATAAATTCCTGAATAAGGGCTTGTTATAACTGCCAAAATGTCTGAATGTTCCTTCGTAATCAAAACCCCAGTCGAAGTCCCATATCGGTCCCATAAAATATTTACCCTGTTCATCCTTATACATATATGTGCTCTTCGGGTGGTTTATCTCCATATTTTGCGTTAAATTGTAAATTATCAGATACTTTACCAGAGATTCTATATCGATAAGATCTTTGTAATTGTTATTTGGAAAACTGCTTGATGCTATCTCAGACTCAAGCTTATGGAAATCATCTTTGATTTTCTGTAAAAGCACATCCGATTCTGCTTGATCATAATCACTCAGATCCGGATCTTTGATCATAACAGGCAGACCATAATTATTTGAAATAAACTGGTAATCCTCGTCGTAATTTATATCTAATTCCAGCAATACTCCCATTTTCTTGTGAATATTGACTCTGCTTTTGGATCTCTCAATTTGTTCAGTAAACATATAATTACCAATATATTTTCCATTCAGCGTGACATCAACCGGAATCACATGATTGGTATATTTTAGCTCCAGCAACTCTCCAATTTTAAATGCAACAGCATTAAGCATAAGAGTAGGATCGATGTAATTGGCCAGCAGAATCCAGTCTTTTTCTTCTGCCAATCCCAATATAGCTGCATCCTCATCTAATTTCAGTCTGAATGGTTTCTTGGGCAAACCCCAAGTGCTGTTTCCCCTTCCTCTTATTCGTGTTTTTCCTGTAAAATCGTCACCCCATCCGTTTGCCTCGATCATAAGGTCTGCATAAATGTAATCATCCTTTGAAACAATATCTGCGCTGTTCTCAGTAGTTATTGTGAAATGAGGAATGGGAGAAGTCCATTTAATAATAATATTGTAACTGTTTTTTACACCTTCTTCCGAAACAAGGGTATAAATGACAGGACTTGAAAAATCGATAACCGTCACATTATTCACTTGTACAACATTGTTAATGGTAACTTCTGAAGCGTTAGTTTCGAAAGTTGCAATAAGGCCCTTTTTAACAGAAGGCATCTCAATTTCTATCTTATTCCCTGTGATGACGGCAATATAATCCTGTGCAAGAAAAGGATTATTTTCTTTAAGGAAACTAAATGAGATAAAAGTGTTTTCTGTATCGGGAACTTTAATGATCTCTATGGTATAATCTACTCTTGCACCACTTTTGGTTACAACAGTATATATCAACGGCTTTGAGAAATCATTTGGTGTCTTGCCGGATGTTTGTAATTTTTCACCCACATACACATTATCACCCTGATGTTCAAACGACACTATTAGTTCGCCAAGGTCTAAACTCTCCGGTAAAAGGAGTGTGATTTTTCGCCCCTCAATTGTTCCTGAAATATCTTTACTTAACTTAGTGGGGTTTGATAAAGCTTCGATTTTGAAGCTCTTAAAATAATCCTGTATATCTTCTGTGTGTTCATCCTCACAGTTAACTAAAAATAAGGATAACGAAATAAAAATAAAGATTACGTTTATAAACTTTTTCATGATATGGTAATTTTACTAAACTATACTAATATGTGCAAAGGTAATTAAATATAATCGTACAGTTGTTAAAACAATCACAATTAAAACATCTGATTTATTTCTGATGCAAAAGTTAATCTGATTGGATGAACTATTTTGGGATTCTTGATAGTTTTGAAGGAAGGTATTGGTTTTTTTTGTAATTTTGAAACCTATTTCGAAAAAGTACGGGATTTCTGAATCTATCTGAATATCCTGTCATGCAATCACTAAACAATGAACATTTCATACAACTGGCTTAAAGAGTATTTAGAATTCGATTTAACACCACATCAGACTGCTGACGTTCTCACCCACATTGGACTGGAGACAGAGAGTGCAGAAGAGGTGCAAACTATTAAAGGTGGTTTGCAGGGACTGGTAATAGGTGAAGTTTTAACATGTGTTGATCATCCTAATTCTGATCATCTGCATCTTACCACTGTTGATATTGGCGATGGGAATGAACCTTTGAATATTGTTTGCGGCGCACCAAATGTTGCAGCAGGACAAAAGGTGGTTGTTGCCACTGTTGGCACAACCTTATACTCCGGTGATGAAGAGTTTAAAATAAAACGTTCTAAGATACGCGGAGAGGAATCATTAGGTATGATTTGCTCTGAGGCTGAACTTGGCTTAAGTGATAATCATGATGGCATTATAGTTCTTCCTGAAGATGCAGTAGTGGGCACTCCCGCTGCTGAATATTACGATGTTAAAAGTGATTGGGTATTCAGTATAGATATCACTCCCAACCGTGTTGACGCTGCCTCTCATTATGGTGTTGCAAGAGATCTTGCTGCTTGGCTGAAACAACAGGGAAAACCGTTCAACTTAACAAAACCTTCCGTTGATGATTTTGCAATCGACAAGACAGATGGGGGTATAGAAGTAATTGTTGAAAACAGGGAAGCATGTCCCAGATATTCGGGTCTCACCATACGCGGCGTAACTGTGAAAGAGAGTCCTGACTGGCTCAAAAACAAGCTTCTTCTGATTGGCTTGCGCCCTATCAATAATATAGTTGACATAACCAATTTTATACTTTATGAAACAGGTCACCCTATGCATGCGTTTGATGCCGCTTACATTACAGGTGATGAGGTGATTGTACGCACACTGCCCGAAAAGACCAAATTCACTACTTTGGATGAACAAGAGCGCGAATTGAGCGATAGAGATCTTATGATCTGTAACTCCAGAGAGGGAATGTGTATTGCAGGTGTTTTCGGAGGAATGGACTCAGGAGTAACTGAAGCCACTACGGATGTGTTTCTGGAATCGGCCTACTTCCACCCTACATGGGTAAGAAAGACTGCCCGCAGACATGGTTTGAATACCGATTCATCATTCCGCTTTGAACGTGGTGCAGATCCCAATAACACTGTTTACGTTCTTAAAAGAGCAGCCATGCTGGTTAAAGAGCTTGCAGGAGGTGAGATTTCGGGTGAGATAAGGGATGTTTATCCAGTTGAGATAGAAAAGCCCATAGTTGTTCTCTCTTATGATAAAACTACAAAACTGATTGGTAAAGAGATACCTAAAGAGTCTATAAAGAACATTCTCAACAGTCTGGAAATTGAGATTGAGAATGAAACGGAGACAGAAGTAACTCTTAGAATCCCCACATACAGGGTTGATGTTACCCGTGACGTTGATGTTATTGAGGATATACTTCGTATTTACGGATACAATAACGTGGATATCAGTGACTCGCTAAAGGCTAATCTTTCATATCAGACTCCGACTGACAGGAAACAAAAACTACAGACTCTTATTTCAGAGCAGCTTACAGCCAATGGTTTCGGCGAAATCATGAATAACTCTCTCACTAAAAAGAGTTATTATGAGAAACTGGAAACATACCCGCTAAAGAATTGCGTTTCTCTTGTGAATCCGTTGAGTGGGGACCTGAGCGTGATGCGTCAGACACTTTTGTTTGGCGGACTTGAAAGTATTGTTTATAACCGTAATCGTAAACATGCAGATCTTCGTTTCTATGAATTCGGGAACTGTTATTTCTACGATGCCGATAAGAAAAAAGAATATGATATTCTCTCAGTGTACTCAGAATCTTCTTATATTGGATTGTGGATAACCGGAAAGCGTACACATAAAAACTGGGCTGCACCGGAAGAGCAGAGCACTGTATTTGAGCTGAAGGCGCATATTGAGAACATTATGACCAGAATTGGAATTGGTCACGACCGCCTTGTTTATGAACCACTTCAGAATGATTTGTTTTCGGTAGCAATGACTATTGGTACAAATAACCGCACATTCGGTTATTTTGGTGTAGTTTCAAAAGCTATAAGAAAAACTTTTGATATAGAGACAGAAGTTTTCTTTGCTGAAATGAATTGGGACCTACTGATGAAGGAGTCTGAAAAACAATTGGTTCAGTTTACGGAGATTTCAAGATACCCGGCTGTAAGCAGAGACCTGGCTCTGTTAATTGATAAGAATATCACCTTTGCACAGATTGAGCAAGTTGCAATGAAATCAGAAAGGAAACTACTGAAGAAAGTAGTTTTGTTTGATGTTTATGAAGGAAAAAATCTTCCTGAGGGTAAGAAATCTTATGCAGTCAACTTCCTTATTCAGGATGAGGATAAGACTCTTACCGACAAGCAGATTGATAAGGTTATGAGTAAGATTCAACAAAATCTTCAGAAAGAGCTGGGAGCACAATTAAGATAATCGAGGGATATGTTCCAGATATTCCAAAATAAATAAATAAATAAAAAAGGCAGTTAATTTAAATAGCGAGGGACGTAATTAAGAAAACATTATGGGAAGAGCATTTGAATATCGCAAAGCAAGAAAAATGAAAAGATGGGGCAATATGGCCCGTGTTTTTACCAAATTAGGAAGAGAAATAACCATTGCAGTTACAGATGGGGGTCCCGACCCTGATGCAAACCCACGCTTAAGGGTACTGATACAACAGGCTAAGAAGGAGAATATGCCTAAGGACAATGTTGAGCGTGCTATAAAAAAGGCAACTGACAAAGACTTTTCGAATTACAAGGAGATGGTTTATGAAGGTTATGGTCCTTATGGCATAGCGATCGTTGTGGAGACGGCCACTGACAACCCTACCCGCACGGTTGCCAATGTTCGTAGTTATTTCAACAAGCATAATGGCTCACTCGGAACTACTGGCAGTCTGGAGTTTATGTTCGATCACAAATGTGTTTTCAAAATAGCACCTAAAGAGGGTGTTGACCTTGAGGATCTTGAGCTAGAGTTAATCGATTTCGGAGTGGATGAAGTAGTTAATGAGGAGGAAGATATTCTTCTTTACGGTGATTTTACATCCTATTCAGATATACAAAAATATTTGGAGGATAACGGATTCGAGATCTTCTCTGCAGAATTTGAGCGTATTCCAAAAGACACTAAGACACTCGAACCGGAACAGCGTGAACAGATTGAGAAACTACTTGAGAAGTTTGAAGAAGATGATGATGTTCAGAATGTTTTCCACAATATGACAGAATCGGAAGACGAAGAGTAGTAGCGCATAGCGGAATCGAACCGCTATTCATTGCCTGAGAAACAATTTTCCTAACCGTTAGAAGAATGCGCCTTATTGGTTAAGACTGCAAAATTAATAAAAGAAAATTATATTAATACTGTTTTCTTTTATTAATTTTTGTCTGCTTCTAAAGATCACTGATGATTCTAAGATTACATTCGGTTCTGCAGATCATAATATTTCGCCAGTGCTTCTTTTGCAGCTGCATAGGAGCTTTTTCTGGTGTGCAGAATATCATCCTCAAGTTTTACTAAAAGAGAAGTAATTTCAGGATTGTTGTAGAAATTATTACGCAGATCTTCATTGATTGTTTCGAACATCCTGTACTTTGCCTGCTCATTTCTTTTTTTGTAGAAGAAGCCATTATCTTTAACAAATTGGATGTAACGGTCGATCATATCCCATATCTCCTCTATCCCCAGGTTGTAATAACCGGAATAAGTAAGCACTTCAGGCGCCCATCCCGAATCGGGTAAAGGGAAAAGATGCAGAGCATTTTGCAGCTGCCGCTTTGCTATTTTTGCCTTGGCTATATTATCACCGTCGGCCTTATTAATCACAATCCCGTCTGCCATCTCCATAATTCCTCTTTTTATTCCCTGGAGCTCATCACCGGTGCCGGAAAGCTGGATCAACAGAAAGAAGTCCACCATGGAGTGCACTGCAATCTCTGATTGTCCCACTCCCACAGTTTCGACAAAAACATAATCAAATCCTGCTGCTTCACAAAGAATAATAATTTCCCGTGTCTTGCGAGCAACACCGCCAAGAGAACCTGCTGAGGGTGATGGTCTGATGAAAGCATTATCCTCAACTGAAAGCCTCTCCATACGTGTTTTATCACCAAGTATACTGCCTTTTGACCGCTCACTCGAAGGGTCTATCGCCAAAACTGCCAGTTTATGTCCCTTGTTGAGCAGATACATACCGAAAGAATCGATGGAAGTGCTTTTTCCTGCACCCGGTACACCCGTTATCCCAACTCTGATAGCATTTCCTGAGTGAGGTAAACAAAGTTCAACTATTGATTGTGCCAACTCCTGATGCTCCGGTAGTGAGCTCTCTATTAGAGTCACCGCTCTGCTAAGAATCATCATATTACCTGCTAAAATACCATCAACATAATACTGTGCAGGACGCAGGCTCTTTTTTGACCTCTTTTTTAAATAAGGATTTACGCTTGGAGGTTGCGCTACACCTTTATTTACAATCAAGCCTTTGTATTTTTCGTCGTTCTCGGGATGTTCCATTATTTGATTAAATATTAAAAACCGAATGAAGTATTTTTACAAATTTACTTCATTCGGTCTGTATTATCAATCCGAAAGTAAAATATTATTGTCTCGGAGTCACATTACCTTTAATTGTAAGCACATAAACCGTATCTGGAACATTAGTATAAACTCTGATAGTTTTGTTGAATGTTCCGGGGCGGCGTACTGTTGAATATTGTGCTGAGACAACTCCCTCCTTGCCCGGCAATATCGGCTCACGGGTGTAGCTTGGAGTTGTACAGCCGCATGAAGAGGCAACACGCTGAATAATGAGTGGGCTTTTACCTGTGTTTTTAAACTCAAACATAGTTGTAACAGCTCCCATCTCCTCTTTTATTGTACCGAAATTATGTTCTGTTTTTTCGAATTCCATAGCCGGTTTATTTTGAGCAAATACAATTCCGGACATTAAAACAGTGAAAAGTAAAATAAATCCTATTTTTTTCATCACAATATATTTTGTTTATAATTCTCTTACAATTTCTTATTGACACAAAAATAACAAATCTGTTTAACAACAGTTCTTTCTTTAACTAATTTTTTAGTAATACGCGGAAATAGACTTGAATTTAATCTTATATTTATCAATAAATCACGCCTGTGTATTTCCTAAAGATTAATCACTCTAGTTAATCCAAAACATCAATTCTTAAACCTTCTGAGTGAGATATAAATTCAGGAGCATACATGCACTGAATTGTTGTTATACCGTTTGAATAACTTCCAGAACGATTTACATAAACTGAATATTCAAACAGATAGGTTCCGCGGGGCAGCACATCGAAATAAAAGTTAGTAGATGCATCTTTGGATGTCCTATAATATGTCACCCCACCCTGCCAATTTATTGCCGAGACTTGGTCTATTGGCTCAAAGCTTGCTGAACGCATATCTTTGAGATGCACAAACTCAAAATCACGATCGGAACGTACTGTAAGTCTGACTACCACCCTGTCACCAACATTGAGCTGGTTATCTTCAGTAATACGCATCAATCGAGTGCCTGCTGAATCAGTTTGTTCAACGAAAAGCTGTTTTTCAACATCAAGTGGAGAATCATTTTTCCTGATCTTGTCAAGATCTTCAAAGTATTGCCTGTACAATGCTCCCCAGGCGGGTGAATTACCCTCATGAGAGACACTTACTCTGCCCATTTCAGGAACTATTTCACCCTTACTCCAGCTCTCTTTGATATAACCTGTACCCGCTTCGGCTTTGTCAGTCTCAACGAGTTTACTGCCAACCATTATTGTAGTTTTACCATTATCGGCAAACCAGTCAGTGCCATTACTCAGTAGTGCATACACTGCGTCTGTTGTTGCGTGTGTGGATTCCCATATTTGTGTCTGCTTCTGTTTCAATAACCATCTTTTCATATTATCCATCTCTGCGGTATTAGCCCCGCCAACACGAAACGCTTCCATTATGAAAGTATGCACAGCAACTGCCGACTGCGAAATAAACACATTTGCACGGTTATTAGACCAGTACATTCCCATTTCTTCGGAAACAGTTGCATGCTCACGATATGAATCCAGTATATTTTTTACAATATCCCTGTTTCCCTCTCTCTGCATTAAGATTGCAATTAATGAACGCTCATACAGACCGTAAGTCGTCCAATTTTTCTTTATCACAGATGTATAGAAATCAACAACTTCCTTTTCCTGACTACCAAGCGGATGATTATCATAAGCACTCCTCACATATAGGTATTCCAGATCAACAGAAGATATGGATTTAATATTCTTCCAATCTTTGTTATACCTTTTCAGGTTATCAAAACGTCTGACAGCTTCAGCATCTATGTAACCAATTGCCTGAGACTGCATGGATTGGATCTCATCTGTAACTTCAATAGCTTCCAGCGACTTAAGCTGATCAAATCCATACAATATATATTGAGTGATACTTACGCTTGGACGGAATCCCTTGAACCATGTCCAGCCGCCCTGAGAGGACTGCAGCTCACGAAGTTTGTCAATGGCTGTCTGGGTTAGATTGCGACTCCTGTTAATATCAAACAGGAGTGAAAGCTTCTCTTTTTGTTCCGATTCATTTTTAGCTTCCAATACCCATGGAGTCTCTTCCAGAAGTATATTTTTCAACTCACTGTTCTTCTCCAGATCAGACAGCAATGTTTCTTCATTGCCACCCTGTTTTTTCCAGGCATTAATAATTGCTGTGACTTTTGGGTAAGTTTTACCAATATGGGCACCCAACGTGTTTGCATAATATGAGGCAAACCATGATACTGCATTATCACTGACAGGTTGACCCAGAACAGGTAATGCCTGCACAGCATACCATGCAGGATTAGAAGCAAACTCGAGAGTCAGTCTGTAATCGGACTCAGTACCACTCGTTTTATTAATGAGATGCTCCATGGTGAAACTCTTTTTCTCATTACCGTTGAGATCCATCCGCATACTCTCGGTAACCAGCATCCTGTTAGGAAGCACAGCCAGAGCGTGTTGTTCACCATCGCTGAAAAGATTGCTCTCTGCAATAATTCTTATTCCTAGAAGATCAATATCAGAAGGTACTTCAAAAGTCCAAGATACATCTGAAGAAGCATCAGTTTCCAAAGTAAACTCTTTCGGATTGTCATTCAGCACGAAACTATTTATAATCTCTTCTGTAACAGGATTAAAGAATTCTAGTCTCACTTTGCCTGTAAGTGTGCTATCAGAAAGGTTGGACACTTTGGCAGAAATCTCTGTAATGTCGCCGTGACGAAGGAAACGGGGAATATTGGGTGTAACCATCAGCTCCTTACGCGAAACCGTAAACACTTCTGTAACACCATTATTAAGATTCTTATCGTGTGCCAGCACCCTGAAACGCCATCGGGTATTACTTTCGGGTACATTAAATGCAATTTGCACCTGTCCTTCCTGATTAGTTTTTAGTTGCGGGTAGAAAAATGCAGTCTCGTTAAAGTTTCTGCGTACCTGAGGTTGCTCAATTGCCTTATCCTGAATAATTGCCTTATCTTCTACTGAAGCATATCCTATTTGAATAACTTCTGACAAAGACGAATCTAACTGACGAGCAACTATTCCCGGTGATGGAGGCGAAACACTTTTGGCAGTTAACTCCAAACTCTCTTCGAAATCGTTTAAAACACCACTTCTGAACATTAGTCTGCCATAATTATACAATGAGAAACCAAACCAGTTGAACCTATCAAATTCAAACTGTTTGACCTCTTTCATTGATAATTGATAGTTACCTATAGCTGTTTCAATGCTGAATGAATTATCCTGACCAAGTGCACTCATGGTTTTATATCGATCAAATGTATAATTGGATATATTCCAGGGATAAGATTGAAATATATTATCAAGTGAGAAATCATACATTGAAGCAAGAACTTCAGCAATAGCAGGATTCCTGTTTTTGTCTGTTATAGAAATACGCCACTCCTCAAAAGCACCCGGGCGAATTTCATCCCTAAACACATCAAGTCGGACATTCAATTTCTCAGTTTCTTTATCCTGACGAAGCTCCACTCTGTGTAAATAGAATTCCTCATCCTTAACATAAGTAAGATGCAGTGTTAACCCGTTTTTATAACTCTCTCTGTATGGAAAAGAAAACTTACGATTTTCGTTGTCCAGCTCAATCCATTCCCTTTTAATTAAATTATCCTCCTGCCAGAGTTCATACAGAACATTCACTTTATCAGAAACACCAAGTATGACTTCAGCATTTTTATTGGGAGAAAAGAGCGTACTCTTTTCGATAAACCAGTTGTTGGTCTTTATTGGCGGTCTCTTATCAGTTGTAGAGTATAAAATAAAATCCTTTTCTGTTACTATCTTATTACCTCTGTCATCTTCAGACTCCAGCTCTAGCTTATATTTTCCTGATTTTATTCCTGACAACCGCTCTTTAATCTCTTTCTGAACACCTGTATCAAACAGACCTTCAAAAATCATCTTGTCAATCGAGTCGTTCTCCTGCAGTGAGAACAGCTTATATGTTCCCTTTGCAGAGATATCAGCACCATCAAGATTCTTAGCAGAAACAATTATATTATCATCACTCTCTTTATCCAGTCTGTCAGGTATTTCAACCTGCAGAATCATTGAAACATCACCAACCGTAACAGTATAACTGCCTGTCTGTGTTTCACCGTTAACATCTGTAACTGTTGCCTCAACAGTGAATGAATAAACTGCTCTCGATGATAACTGACTATCAGGTTTGCGTGGCGTAAATGAAATCCCGAACTTACCATCACTGTCGGTTACACTAACACCTTCATCGAAATGATCAGGTGAACTTCGCCATGACCACCACCAGTTTTGGTTTCTTGTAATACGCCACTCAACGGCAGCATTTTGCAGTTTGATTCCCGAGAAATTCTCAGCCTTACCTTTAAGGGTTATCTCTTCTCCGAACTTGTATGTATTTTCAATCTTTTCAAATGTTACTTCAAATGTTGGTCTTTTGTACTCCTCGACCTGGAAAGAGACACTGCCTTTTTCTGATTCAATCCTGAAGCTTCCGGGTAATAGTCCTTGAGGTAAAACAAATTCTCCTGTTACAGAACCAAAATCATTGCTCTTGAGTAACTGCTTGGAGATCTCTCTGTTATTTGCATCACGAAGAATAAATTCAACTGTTTTATCTGTTAATACAGTACTTACATTATCTTTTGACTGAGACAGTATAGCCTTAAAATAAACGGTTTGTCCGGGTCGGTAAAGACTCCTGTCGGTAAAAACATCTGTTTGCTCAACAACAGGGTTATCTGTATCGGTGCCGTTAGTAAAAACTGAACCTTTGTAATCGAAGTATGAAAATGGCAACCTGTTTAGAAGTGATCCGCTATCATTACCTTTTACTGCATGAAAGAAGACGTCGTTGTTAGGAATATCCTTATTATATATAGCATGACCCTCTGAACTTGTCGTTAGTGTTTCTACTTCTGTTAATACAGAATTTCGCCAGTTTCCCGGTAATTTATAAATAGGTATTCGTGCATTTCTGACAGGTTCACCTGTAACCCTGTCAACCACAAAGAATTCATACTTATCTTTTGTAACAGAACGGAAAAATACAGTGAGATCTGAAATTGCAAAGTAGTATTCTCCCCATCCGTTACTTTCAATTTTGGGGTCTGAAGAGAATGTGAGCATATATATTCCAGGAGTTTCAATATCAACAGTGAAACTCGTTTTACCCTCAAGGTATTCAGGAATCTCTTTCAGAAGTATATCAATATTCTTGATAAATGTTCTTTTCCCTTCAATATTCCGTCGAATTCCGGATTGAGCCATCTGTACATCTAAGGGAGAATCAATCTTATACAACTTGGCGGTTAATGATTTAATATTATTGTATGTCAGATTAAGTCTCTTTTCCTTCTTTATTGGGAATGTGCTGCTACCTCTTACTGTAAATGATGGATAGGTTAATCGTTCTAACCTATTTTCCAGGATAGATATTCGTTCATAATCAGGAAACCTCTTAATATTACTTACAAGCAGATTGTAGAGTTCTTCTTTTTTATTATCACGCTGTAAACTATCAGCAGATGAAAGTCTGACAATTTCATACTCCTTGAATGATGCAATTTTGTCTACTATTTCAACACTAAATTCATTACCTTCCCACTTCTTCAATAAATCTTCAAGATAAGGCAATGAGTTAGATGCATAAGCATTTTGGAAAATAGAAAGGTAATCATGTTTATCCAGCTCTGTGAGTAAGACAGAAGTTTTCATCCCTCTCTCTAAAAGAGATTTAATTAATTTTCTATAAGTCTCAAGGGTCCATAGTTTATATCCTGAAGGTTGAGGATCAAAATTGATTTCGACAAATTTATCATACGAGTTAAACAGTAAATCCGTAGGTATATTTTTCTTCGCGAGAGTACTACTCAAATCCTCATCAGTATCAATTTGCCTGAACAGATCAATTGCCCTGCGAGCCAGAAAATCATACATCGTAGGGAAGAAACGGCGTGAATCTTTTCCTAACTCAATTACATCTGTGTATGTTTCCACCTTAACATCAACCAGCTCTTTCGCAGGAGATATTGATGCGTTAAGATGCATAATCATAAAGTCATAAAAATTGTTTTTTGTCCACTCTTTCATATCAGAAGGGACAAAATCACCCAGCTTAGTGCGTTGATCAATTATCCACTGATCTTTCTGATAATACTGCAGATAAAGTTCACCTAACATCGAATGCAGCACAGACTTTTCAGTTAAATCACTGCTCTTTTCAAGCATTTCATTAAGATTGCCGAAGATCGATGTGTCATTCTGATTATCCAGTGTTAAATCAAACTTCCCTTCATGGATAAGAGCTTTGATAACCTGTGGACTGTTTTTATCCTCAATAGCTTTCTTTAAAATAAGGTTTACCTGCTCTGAGGCGGATTTAGGCAGTGATTTCTTATCGAAATCAGCAACTTTAGCCCACTCTTTTTCATATTTCTCTGTTATCATATCAGGTCTGTTCTGTGAAAAAACACCTGCAACAATTATTGACAGGAGTAGTACTAAGTATGTCTTTTTCATAAATTGTTATTGGTTATCTTAGTAATAGGGACTACAAAAACTTACAAAATGTTTAAAGTGATAACTGTTTTATATATCAATTTAACAATTCATGTACCTTTTTGTTTTCATGGCTTCATAACTACTCCCATTCTTTTTTTTCCGTTTATCTTGATGATTACAGGTTTTTCAAACCGTACATGACGAATATAATCAGTCTCGAATACTGCAGGTTGCTCATTTAAAAAGTGTTCATCAAAGAAACCATCATTTTCCAGAAAAGGATTTACAGTAAAATATCCAACACCAAAAGAGGTGAGGTTCTGAAAGAAATGTGTACCCTGACTTGGTTCTATGCGGTAATTTTCCATACCAGACTCCACTATTACTCTCGCCTGAGAAATGTGAGGCCATTTAACTGGAACACCCAACCATGGGTCTGATGATCCCCACCTGCCGGGACCTACTAGAACATAGTTTCTTTCTGATGATAAAAATTCATAATTGAGCTTCTCTATTTCACGGGCAACTAAAGTGTTTTTTGAAGCATTAAATGACTTAGTCTTAACATAAACAACATCATAAACATCATCAACAACTCCATGCCCAAGTGCATTCGTGGAAAATAAAATTGTGTTGTTTACCTCAATCTCCTCCAGATTTTCATGCATAACCTCTCTGCTATCAACAATTGGACGAATCTGAAGAACATAAAAAGTTGCTTGCTTCTGATCAACAATATCAACAGCAAACTCAATTTCTACCGGTCGCCCCATCTCTTTTTGTCCCGCTTTAAGTATTTTTTCAAAAACCTCTGACAGAGGAAACATATCATGTTGGAGGATATTGGCAAAAGAAACAATTTTCCTCCCACCTTCGTAGTATCCTTCACGAATTATCTGATCCTGTGGGTCATAAGTAGATGAAACATAACGCAGTGCACCACCTTTCTCTGCAACTTTCAACCTTAGTTTCAGAAGATTAAAACTATCATCAACAGTAAAATCTTTTGATACTGAGTCGAGATCAAGTGCATAAAAATGAGTTTGTGTATCTTTTAATGCCATGTCAACAGAACTCAGCTGCAGAACATTTGATGTGTGCAATGGCGAGAAACGTAGTCCAATATTGCCATCTACTATATATTTACCCAAACCAAAAGCCATATTGACAATCCCATCTTCAGTCTTTTCATTACCGATAGGATAGTAGTTGATAGACCTGGCAACTCCTGAAATTGCCGGATAATAGAGCTTGTCATATCTTGAACCGACAACTTCCTGCAGCACAATAGCCATTTTTTCCTGATCAATCAGATTCTGTGTAGCTGACATATAAGCTTTACTGTCTCTATAAAATACAGATGCATAAACAGCCTTAATTGCATCACTCAGAAGACGAACCATCATATATTTGTCGCTCACATAAGGTATCATATATGTCGAATATATACCCGCAAACGGCTGATACTGTGAATCTTCCAGCAAGCTGGAAGAGCGAATGGCAATCGGTGATTCAATAGCTTCAAAGAAAACAAGGAAGTCGCTTACCAACCTTTTCGGAAGCTTTGCAGCAAGAAAATTCTGCAGCATATCTTCATCAGAACGATCAGAAAGTGCTATGGGATAAAGGTCATTTGACTCCATAAACTCATCAAAAATATCTGTACACAGAACAACAGTCTTTGGAGTAGTTACCGGAAAATTATGATGATTATTCAACTCAAGGTGCGTTTTGACCATATACCCAATAAAAGCAAGACCCCTTCCCTTGCCACCAAGCGATCCTTCACCAATACGTGCAAAATTAGAGTACTGATCAAACCTGTCCTTCTCAAACACAGCCACAACACCGGTATTCTTCATTCTACGGTACTGCACTATTGTAGCGTAAATCAGCTCACGCGCATCATTCATGCTGGCATACTCGGTAACATCAATCTTCTTGAGCATCTCTGCAACCGGAAACATTGCACGTGAATAAAAGAATCTAGAGAAATGGTTGTGCGAAAGGTGATAGTAGAGTGCATCATCAGGAATATTACGTATATTCATCTGCAGATCCTTCAGATTTCTGATTCTGAATATCTCTTTTTTAGTATATGGATCAGTAATTATAAAATCGCCAAAACCCAGATTATCCTTTATAGCTTTACTCAGATCCTGGGGAAATGTTTTAGAGTTTTTGTCGATAAACAGATCTACCGTTTCGTCAACATATTGTCTGTTTGCCGATTCCGACGAAGTGAAAATCAGAGGGATGTCAACATCTAAACTTCTCACCCACTCTCCCAGTTTTTTTCCTGCCAGTTTATCTTTAACCCCATTATGATTAAAACTCATATCACTAATTATTCCAAGCATATTATCGCCATATTTTTTATAATATGACACAGCTTCTTCATAATTACGTGCAAGTAGAATTTTGGGGCGGCCACGCATTCTAAGCATCTGCAGATGTTCGTTTAGGGCCTCTTTAGAGAACTCCTTAGATTCAGAAAGCACAAATTTGTAAAGCAATGGTAGTACAGATGAATAAAAACGAACAGAGTCTTCCACAAGCATAATCGTTTGTACACCAACAGTTTTGACATCATGTTCCACATTCATACTGTCTTCAATAATCTTGATTATTGCCAGTAGCAGATCTGTATCGCCTAACCAGCTGAAAACATAATCAATACCACTAAGGTCCTCTCTGCTTAAAGATTGAGTTACAGCTTTTGAAAAAGGAGTCAGTAATACAACCGGAATACGCGGATAGTCACGCTTAAGCAGTTTAGCCAGATCAAACGTTTCACTGCTATCCATATTAGGCATACAGATAATCAGTTCGTAGTGATTCTGCTTAAGCTCAGCCAGAGCCTCTTTGTTGTTGCTCACCTGAGTAAACCGGGGCGGGTATCTTAAATTCAGAGAGGTATATTCATTAAAAATCTGTTCATCAACACGTCCGTCATCTTCAAGAATAAACATATCATACCTGGATGCAACCATAAGAATATTATAAATACGTTTATTCATTAATTTAACGAACGGGGTATCTCTAAACCTTAACTGACTTATATCGTGGGCTTTTATTACGGAGTTGGAAGTTTTTAATTTCATACAGTTAAAACAATTTATTTTTGTACAAAAACCATGACCAATACTGATAATGAAATAAATTCGTGAGATATATTGTCACTCGTTGGTATTGACCTAATAGTTGATAATATAAAACAGGAATCAAATATAAATTAAAAAAATGAACCATTCTAAATATTGGTCAATTATGAGATACAGGGCATTTTATTTAAATGTAAATAAACCGAAAAAAGAAAGAAAAAATAAAATAATTATCTACATTTACACTATTGAATAACAGCAATTTATTAATATCAATAATATGAGAAACATTTCAACTATTCTGATTGCCCTTTTTGTAGTTACTTCAGGAGTCGCTCAAGAGGCTTTATGGGGTGGACAAGCTATTATCTCTCCCGAAATAAATGAAGATAAAAGTGTCACTTTTCGTCTGAATGCCCCACTGGCTGAAAAAGTGGAGGTAACGGGAGATTTCCTGCCAAGGAAGATAATAAAAAGTAATACCGGAGAGTATGATATTCCGGGAACGGCGGTACTTGTTAAGAACAATAAAGGAGTGTGGGAATTCACCACACCTGAACCATTGACTTCAGAACTTTACAGTTATTCATTTAACGTTGACGGACAGCGTACACTTGATCCGGCTAATGTTTTTATGATCAGGGATGTTGCAACTGTTACAAGCGTTTTCATTGTTGGTGGCGGGCAAGCCGACCTCTACAAAGTTAATGATGTCCCACACGGAACTGTTGCAAGAAGATGGTATGATAGTCCCACCTTAAAAGAGCAGCGTCGAATAACGATTTACACACCTCCCGGATATGAAAACAGCAAAGAAACTTATCCGGTATTTTATCTGCTTCACGGTTCCGGAGGAGATGAAGAAGCTTGGATTGCTTTAGGACGGACAGCTCAGATAATGGACAACCTGATTGCTCAGGGTAAAGCCATACCTATGATTGTTGTAATGCCAAACGGACATACCCAGAATCCTGCTGCACCGGGTGAAACTCATCGTGATTACCATCCGGCAATGGGAGGCGGGCCCCGAGAAGCTGTTGCAAGTATGGAAGACAGTTTTGGTGATATAATAAAATTTGTTGAAAGCAATTACAGAGTAGATAAGAGTAAAGCTAAACGTGCAGTAGCAGGTCTGTCTATGGGAGGAATGCATTCAGCAGCCATCTCAGCTCAATATCCCAATACTTTCGATTATATAGGGATATTTTCAGCTCCTCCAATTGCCTCAATGAGGTCGCGCAACGATGAAGAGAGATCAAAATATGCAGATGAATTTTTAAAGAAACTTCAGGTTCAGAAACAAAATGGATATAAACTATACTGGATTGCATGCGGCGATACTGACTTCCTCTATCAAGGTGTTATTGACAGTATGAAGAAGATGGACGAGATAGGATTCAGCTACACCTACAGAGAGTCAGACGGCGGACATATTTGGAAAAACTGGCGCATCTATCTTTCTGAATTTGCTCCAATGCTTTTTAAATAACTCATTCACTAATTAAACATATCATTCACTAGTCGAAATAAATACTTTGAGAATGTGGTATAAGTCTGATTTCAAACAATATTAACAGTTTAACCAACTGCTGAATTCCTTATTTCCAAAAAAGTAGCTAACTTTGTTAGTCGATTAAGAAATTCCGGTTACCATTTTGTATTAATACAAGGTATTCCACTTATAAAAAATCAAAATGAAGAAATCACTGCTTATATCAATAATTATTCTGGTTGTCGGTTTGGGGACAACACTGTTTTTTTTGACATCAGGAAACAATATCGATAAAACTGAGTCGGAAAAGCCTCAGGTGCTCGCAATGACAGCAGCGGTAACAATTCCTGAAAGGATAACGTTTGCCGGCGAAGAAACAGTTTTCGACCGCTATGATAAACGTGAAAGAATGGACAGGGAACTAAACTCGTTCACCTACTTTCACTCTACAACAATGTTGCTGATTAAGAGGGCTAACCGAATATTCCCGATAATTGAACCAATACTTAAAAAAGAAGGTGTTCCCGATGACATCAAATATCTCGCTGTAATAGAGAGCAATCTAGATCACAGAGCTGTATCACCTGCTGGTGCAGTAGGTTTATGGCAATTCTTACAGTCTACCGGTCGCGAAAACGGCCTTGAGGTCAGAACTGATGTTGATGAAAGGTATCATATTGAGAAATCTACTGTTGCAGCATGTAGATATTTAAAAAATGCATACAACAAGTATGGGTCATGGAGTGCAGCCGCAATGTCATACAACGGCGGACAGGCCAGGATTACAAATGAACTGAGAGACCAGAAAGTGGATGATGCTCTCGATCTCTGGCTTGTGGAAGAGACTACACGTTACTACTACCGTATGCTGGCAATCAAACAGGTATTTGAACAACCATGGCAGTACGGATTTGTCATTAAGCCGGAAAACCTTTACAAACCTATGGAGTTCAAAAAAGTAAATGTCACCAATACTATACCTGATTTGGTTACTTTTGCACAGCAAAATGGTATTACTTACGCACAATTAAAGGATTTCAACTCCTGGCTAAGAACAGACAAGTTAAACAATGCATCGGGTAAGTCTTATACAATTCTTATCCCCACAGATGAAGATTTGTACTACAAAAAAGGCAGTGACCCTAAAGTACATAACCCTGCCTGGGTTGTCGATTGAAAATAAAATATGGCATCTGAAACAGAACTAATAAATGTGTACGGAGCACGTGTACACAATCTTAAAAATATTGATGTAACAATTCCCCGCGACTCACTCACTGTGATTACAGGTCTTAGTGGAAGCGGCAAGTCGTCTCTGGCCTTCGACACCATTTTTGCAGAAGGACAGCGACGTTATATTGAGACATTCTCAGCTTATGCAAGGGGTTTTCTTGGTAAACTTGAACGTCCCGATGTTGATAAAATTACAGGGCTTAGTCCTGTTATATCAATTGAACAAAAAACCACCAATAAAAATCCAAGGTCAACTGTTGGTACCACAACTGAGGTTTACGACTTTCTAAGGCTGCTTTACGCCCGTGCAGGTGAAGCATATTCATATCTCACGGGTGAGAAGATGGTAAAATATACCGATGAACAGATTCTTGAGTTGATTCTTGAGAAATATATCGGAAAAAAGATTTACATTCTCTCACCGGTTGTACGCAACAGGAAAGGTCATTACAAGGAACTTTTTGAGCAGATACGTAAAAAAGGGTACCTCAATGTTAGGGTTGATGGTGAAATACGGGAAATCATCCCGGGAATGAAAGTGGACCGTTACAAAAACCACAATATTGAGATATTGATCGACAAGCTTGTTGTATCCAATAAGTTTGCCGATAAGCTGAAAGCAAGCGTAAGAACCGCAATGAAGCAAGGGGAAGGGCTTATTATGCTGCAGGATGTGGAAGCTGATGAAGTACGCCATTACAGTCGCAGTTTGATGTGCCCCTCAACAGGGCTATCATATAGTGAGCCTGCACCTCACAACTTCTCCTTCAATTCACCACAGGGCGCATGTCCGCGCTGTAAGGGTATAGGCACTGTTGATCAGGTGGATATTGAAAAGATAATTCCCAACCCGGAGCTTAGTATAGCGGCTGGTGGTATAGCTCCTCTGGGAAAAGAAAAGAGTAATATGCTGTTCTGGCAGATTACAGCAATTTGTGAAAAATATGGAGTTTCTCTCAAGACCCCTATTAAAGATATTCCGGAAGAGGCAATTGATGAAATCCTTTATGGAACTAACGAACGGTTGAAAATAAAAAACGACTCACTGGGAAACTCAAACTACATGGTTTCTTATGAAGGAGTTACCAAATATATCGAGATGCAGCAGGATGATGATGCATCTGCTACTGCACAAAAATGGGCAGGACAATACATTTCTACATCTGTATGCCCTGAATGCAACGGTCAGCGCCTTAACAAGGAAGCACTCCATTTCAAAATCAACGAGAAAAATATTGCAGAACTTGCTGATATGGATATTCAGACTCTGTTTGACTGGTTTTCAGTGTCGGAAACAGAGGTTACTGAAAAGCAGCGGTTAATTGCAACTGAGATTAAAAAGGAGATTCTGTCACGTTTGCAGTTTCTTCTGGATGTGGGACTTGGATATCTCTCCCTGTCACGTGCATCTGCTTCACTATCCGGAGGAGAGAGTCAGCGTATCCGCCTGGCTACTCAGATTGGCTCTCAACTTGTTAATGTGCTGTACATACTTGATGAGCCGAGTATAGGATTGCATCAGAGAGATAACCACCGACTGATAGAATCACTCAAAAAACTGCGTGACACAGGCAACTCAGTTGTAGTTGTTGAGCATGACAAAGATATGATGCTGGCATCGGATTATATTGTTGATATGGGTCCTTTTGCAGGTCGCAAAGGCGGAGAAGTTGTTTTTGCAGGTGTTCCTGCTGAGATGCTTACAAAAAACACATTAACATCCAACTATCTCAACGGAAAGCTTGAGATTGCCATTCCTAAAAAACGACGCAAAGGAAATGGCAAACAACTTATAATTGAGGGTGCATCGGGAAATAACCTAAAGGATGTGACATTAACCCTGCCCTTGGGAACTTTCACCTGCATAACCGGTGTTTCGGGCAGTGGAAAATCAACTCTGATCAATGAAACATTACAACCACTACTAAGTCAAAAATTTTACCGCTCACTGAAAGATCCACTCCCTTATAAATCAGTGACAGGTGTTGATTATATAGATAAGGTGGTTAGCGTTGACCAGTCTCCAATTGGTCGCACACCCCGGTCAAACCCTGCTACTTACACAGGTGTATTTTCAGATATTCGCAATCTTTTTGCAGGTATGCCTGAAGCGAAAATCAGAGGATACAAACCCGGCAGATTCTCATTTAATGTAAAGGGCGGCAGATGCGAAAAGTGTAAGGGCAACGGCTATAATACTATTGAAATGAATTTTCTGCCGGATGTGATGGTGCCTTGCGAAACCTGTCACGGCAAACGATACAACCGCGAAACTCTGGAGGTAAGATTCAAAGGAAAATCAATTGCTGATGTTCTGGACATGACAATCAATGTTGCAGTTGACTTTTTCGAGAATGTCCCTTCTATTCTACACAAGATTAAGGTATTGCAGGAGGTAGGACTGGGATACATCAAGCTTGGCCAATCGTCCACTACACTATCCGGAGGTGAAAGTCAGCGCGTTAAACTCTCAACAGAGCTTGCGCGCACAGATACCGGCAACACTATGTATCTGCTTGATGAGCCTACCACAGGTCTGCATTTCGAAGATATCAGAGTACTTTTAACTGTATTAAATAAGCTGGTTGAAAAGGGAAACACTGTAATCGTTATTGAACATAATCTTGATATTATCAAATGCGCTGATCACATAATCGACCTGGGTCCAGAGGGCGGAGAAAGAGGAGGTTATATACTTGCAACAGGTACTCCGGAAGAGATCATAAAATATAAAGAGAGCCACACAGCATTATATCTTGAAGAAGAGCTGAAATAGGCTAAAGCTTACACATAGTTACGTTAAAAAACAGCATGTTTGTGAACATTTATGCAAACACTTTGTTTAGTATTTGAAATTCAGCTATTATTAAGAACAATTATAAATTAGGAAAATATAAAATGGCAAATATTACGTTTAAAGGTGACCCTGTAAAGACAATCGGTGAATTACCGGCTAAAGGTGCAGCAGCACCCGATTTCAGTTTGGTAGGCGGTAATCTTTCTGAAGTGAAACTTTCAGATTATAAAGGAAAAAATGTTGTACTAAATATATTTCCCAGTCTGGATACCGGCACTTGTGCCGCATCAGTTCGTCGTTTCAATAAAGAAGCCGCATCACTTGACAATACAGTGGTACTTGGAATATCTGCCGATCTGCCCTTTGCTGCAGGAAGATTCTGCTCAGCAGAAGGTATAGAAAATGTTGTTACTCTTTCCAACTTCCGTGATGAGGCTTTTGGCAAGGATTATGGTCTGCTTATGACCAGCGGCCCTCTTAAAGGTCTGCTTGCCAGAGCAGTTGTAGTAGTCAATCCGGAGGGGAAAGTTGTATATACCGAGCTGGTTCCTGAGATTGCACATGAACCGGATTATCATTCTGCAATCAACTCGATAGTGTAGTTTGTTTCATGAAGATTGTGTTAACAAGGGAGGTCTGCGAAGTGATTCGCGGACCTTTCGCTTTTTAATATCATTGCAGTCCTCGTAAACAATCCTTTTGTCTGTAATGTTTTAAAAGCAGGAATCTAATTTAATATTTGAATATATGAAAAAGATTATCGGAATTATTCTAATTATTGTAGCATTGGGACTGGGGTACATCGGGGCAGATGAACTAAGTAGCAGTACGGCGTCAGTTGATATACTTGGAGTTGAAATTACTGCTGAGGACAACAGTGCCAAAGAGATGGCTTACGTCAAAATTGGTCTGGGTGTCATTGCTTTAATTGCAGGAGTTTATCTTATTGGAAAAAAAGAGAGGTAACAGTAATTGAAGAGTTAATACTTTTAATATAAGTTTCTTTTTCCTAAATTTGTATTTTCAATTACAGATTATACTATCACTCCCTCTATGGCAAAACGCAAAAGGAAAAGAACTTCCGTATCCCAAAAAAAACGCACGGCTTGGCTTGATATGTTCAAGAGCGAGCGTACTCACTTTATCCTGGGAGTGATTGTGGCATTTCTCGGAATCTTCATGCTTCTGGCAATAATATCTTTCTTTTTTACAGGGGCAGCTGACCAAAGCAAAGTACTCAACGCTTCTTTCTGGGAGCTTATACGGTCATCCACACTTGAGGTTGACAACTGGACCGGTGCGGGCGGCGCTTACATCGCTGAAAGGCTTGTAAACGACTGGTTCGGTATATTTTCTGCCCTGATACCAATTTTTCTGATATATATTGGACTACGACTAATGAAAGTGTCTGATTTTCCTTTCTTTAAGGCACTGTTTGTTACCGCATTCGGTCTGATATGTGGGTCCATTACCAGCTCATTTATTCTTGATAATATCTTCCCTTATACTCATGTAAAATGGGGAGGTGCGCACGGAATTCAGATTGAGTCATTTCTGGAGAGTAGCATAGGCTGGCCTGGAATTGTACTGCTTATCATTCTGTTTATAGTGATTATTGTGGTTACAGTCAGAAGAAGCAATATGTATAAGATTCAGCAGACACTGGTTGACAGCAAACCTGCTTTTATCAGAAATAATGAGTCGCAGGAGGCTGTTGTAAGCAATGTTTCTGAAACCCAGGAAAAGGAAAAGAAACCAAACCTTCTGAAACGCTTATTCAACAAAGCTAAAGAGAAGCTTTCCTCTAATGAAATTGCTGACCCACACGAAGAAACAAAACTTGATGCTGAAGTACCTCTTTCAGCTCATACCAATAATCCAAAACCGAAGGAGAGCTTAACTGAAACGATAAAACCGGAAGCTGATGAAGATTTTGAGATTATAGTTCCAAAGGATGAGGAGACTGACACTGTTCTTCATGATGGTGATAATAAGAACAGCAAAACCTTATCTGATCTCTCGAGTCATGACAAGCAGGAGGCGTATGATCCCAGAAAGGATCTTTCTATGTTTAAGTTTCCGACACTTGATCTGCTTAAAGTTTACAATACCGGTGACCGTGCAGTAAATATGGCTGAGCAAAATGAGAATAAGGACAAAATCATCTCTACACTCAGAAACTACGGTATCGAAATCACCTCTATTAAAGCTACTGTAGGACCAACAATCACCCTTTATGAGATTGTTCCTCAGGCAGGTGTTAGAATCTCCAAGATCAGGAATCTGGAAGATGATATAGCACTTAGTTTATCAGCTCTGGGGATACGTATCATCGCACCAATGCCGGGAAAGGGAACGGTTGGTATTGAAGTGCCAAATAAAGACCCGCAGATTGTTTCAATGCATTCAGTGTTGTCATCCAAACGTTATCAGGAGTGTAATTACGAACTGCCTGTTGCTTTAGGAAAGACAATTACTAATGAGGTATTTATTTTCGACCTCACCAAGATGCCTCACCTTTTGGTGGCAGGTGCTACAGGTCAGGGTAAATCAGTCGGGCTAAACGCAATCATCACCTCCCTGCTCTACAAAAAGCATCCTGCAGAGATGAAGATGGTTCTGATTGACCCCAAAATGGTTGAGTTTAACATCTACTCAATCATTGAGAATCATTATCTGGCCAAATTGCCTGATGAAGATAAACCTATTATAACTGATATTTCTAAGGTAACGCAGACTCTGAATTCGCTCACCAAAGAGATGGACGACCGTTATGAATTGCTCATGAAGGCCCATGTTCGTGCTATCAAAGAGTACAACGAAAAATTCATAAACAGAAGACTAAACCCTAATAACGGTCACAGATACCTACCCTATATTGTGGTTGTAATTGATGAGTTTGGAGACCTCATAATGACTGCCGGCAAAGAGATTGAGATGCCGATAGCACGTATTGCCCAGAAGGCACGTGCTGTTGGAATACACATGATAATTGCCACACAAAGACCTACAACAAATATTATTACAGGTACAATCAAGGCCAACTTCCCCGCCAGAATGGCATTCCGTGTGACGTCTCAGATAGACTCCCGTACTATTCTCGACATGAGTGGTGCAAATCAGCTGATTGGCCGTGGTGATATGCTGTTTTCTCAAGGTAGTCTGATCACTCGTATTCAGTGCGCTTTTGTGGATACACCTGAACTTGATGAAATAAATAAATACATTGGCAAACAGCAGGGTTATGATTCTGCTTACCCGCTGCCGGAAGTAGTTACAGAAGCAGAAGCAGTTCCCGGAGCTGTGGATCTTAACGACAGGGATGTGCTTTTCGAAGAAGCAGCAAGACTGATTGTGGTGCATCAGCAAGGCTCCACATCACTCATTCAGCGCAAGTTTTCCATTGGCTACAACCGTGCAGGCAGACTGATGGATCAGCTTGAAACAGCCGGTATTGTTGGAGGTGCTCAAGGAAGCAAACCACGCGAAGTATTTATTCAGGATGAATATTCGCTGGAGAGACTGCTGGATTCGTTGAATTAAACCGAAAACCGTTTTTTCCGTCTATTCTACATATAAATTAAGAATACAATGAAACGATTAGCATCAATACTTTTAGTTTTATCTCTTGGGCTGGCTGCAATAGCTCAGGACTCTGCACAATCCAGAGAGATACTTGATAAAACCTATTCCGGTTACATGTCATCTAACGGGATTAAATTATCGTTCAAATCATATATAGACGAGGTCGGCGCAACTGAATCCGATTCTCAAAAAGGAGAGGCTTATATTAAAGGTAATAAGTTCCGCGTAGAGATGGATGATATTAATATCTGGTTCGACGGGACCACACAATGGGTTCTCCTTAAAGATGTTGATGAAGTAAATATAAGTAACCCGACAAAAAGCGAGCTGACGTCTGTAAGTCCTCTTGCTATGCTCGGGATTTACAAAGATGGATATATACTTAAAAATCCATTGTCAAAAACAGTTAACGGTTTGGATGTGTATCAAATCAATATGTCTCCTGTAGCTGCTAATAGTGACATTAAAGAGATTACTTTAGCAATTGACAAGACAAAAAACCGGTTGGTGCAGGTAAAACTGACCATGAGTAACAATCTGCTTTACAAAATTGATATCACTGATTATAATGATAACTTCAAGTATAATGACAGTGAGTTTGTTTTCAATAAAAACAACTATCCGGGAGTTGAAATAGTAGATCTCAGGTAATAAAACAAATCTTATATTTTCCATTTACTTTAAATAGAATAATGCTATATCTATTTCAGATATAGACGAATAGTTGTATCTTTGAGTTAATATAAACATATAAAATCAAAACAAACAATATGAATGAAAAAGTTCGTGTGCTGATCCTGGGATCAGGGCCGGCAGGTTATACTGCAGCTATTTATGCAGCAAGGGCAAACCTGGACCCCGTACTTTATGAAGGTTTAGAGCCGGGTGGACAACTCACCACCACAACAGAGGTTGAAAATTATCCCGGATACCCGGAAGGTATAACCGGTCCCGAGATGATGGAAGATTTCAAGAAGCAGGCTCAAAGATACGGCACAAAAGTGATGCCCGGAAGAGCCACTGCGGTTGATTTCTCAACACGTCCGCTTAAAGTTACAATTGACAACGAAAAGGTTATTGAAGCCGACACAGTGATTATCTCGACAGGTGCCACAGCCAAGTACCTTGGTCTTGAGGATGAAACCAAATACGCCGGACAGGGTGTTTCGGCATGCGCCACCTGCGACGGATTCTTCTACAGAAAGAAAAAGGTAGCTGTTGTTGGAGGAGGTGATACAGCCTGTGAGGAAGCAACATACCTCTCAGGACTTGCCGACAAAGTTTATATGATTGTTCGCAAACCCTATCTGCGTGCTTCACAGATCATGCAAGACAGAGTAATGAATAATCCTAAGATAGAGGTCCTATTCGAGCATAACGCCGTAGGCCTTTTCGGCAATAATGGTGTTGAAGGTGCTCACCTTGTTAAAAGAATGGGTGAAGCTGATGAGGAGAAGGTTGATATTGAGATAGACGGATTCTTCCTTGCTATTGGTCACAAGCCCAACACAGAGATTTTTAAGAACTATATTGAACTGGATAATGTAGGTTATATAAAGACCGAGCATCCATACACCAGAACTAATGTAGAGGGTGTATTTGCGTGTGGTGATGTGGCTGACCCGATTTACCGCCAGGCAATTACAGCAGCAGGTACGGGATGTCGCGCAGCTATGGATGCCGAACGCTACCTCAGCGAAAAAGGATTATAATCCTAAGTTATCAAGAAAACCATAAATTAATGATGCCTCTGACAGTAAAAGTCAGGGGCATTCTTTTTTCACAAGCATATTATTGCCGGTCATCGCCCATCATCGGCTTATGTTCTGTATATTATCGGCTTATTATCGGCTTATATGCGGTATATATGTTTATATGCCAATAATAAACTTTCTATAAGCTATATTTATGCTAAAAATATACAATATCTGACCCATGTATTTTATATGATTAGTGTTTTACAACGTACTTCAGAGGTTTTGAATTAATCGGGGCAACGGTTATTTCATGTTCAGTTTTAACAACCTATATTTTAAAGAAGTGAAAAATATCATTACATTTGTTTCTTTTACAGAATACAAACCACTTTCATGAAGAAATATCTTATTCTTATACTTTTACTGTTCTCATATTTAACACTTTCTGCTCAAACATTAAGCGGAACATTTAAAAACGGGAACGATTCCATTAGTTTTTCGGATGATAAGGTTTCATTCAGAATTACAGGTTTTGCCGGACTGTCAACAGTTCAGGTTGGAGAGGGAAGTCATGAATTCGTTGAAGATTTCATGCTTGTTAATACTACTGATTACTCTGGACCAAAATCCACTTACAATGCACAAAATGCTGCGAACAGCGACACTTGTACCATTAAGGTTGTAAGCATGAATAACTATCCTGTTCAGGGGATTTTGGTGGAATCCAAGAATGGATCAGATAAGATTATAGGAGCCAGTGTTACAGGTGCTGATGGCAAGATAGTGATTACTGATTATGAGAAAATCAGCAAAATGACTTTTTCTGCTATGGGATATCATTCCATTACGATTGATTTTTCTCCGGGCAATGATTTCGTTGTAAAAATTGCAGAGAATGATATAATAGAAAACAGTACTGTAGCCTTCAAGTTTAATAAAATAGATGATGAAACGATCTCTTTGATACTGCTGACTGATGATTTAGATATCAGTAGAAACCTAAGTAAAGAACTGGACAAACTGAATAAGAAAGCACGTAAGACAAATTTAATCGGTAAGCGATTTACTAAAGAATTGCCTTACTACACAAGGTGACATTCTTCATTAACTTAAGCTATTAAGCAGCTCAGGAGAGTCTCTTTTTTACGATAGCTGAAATGGTTCCTCCATCAGCTTTCCCGGCTAATTCTTTGGTTGCTATTCCCATGACTCTTCCCATATCTTTCATCGTTGAAGCACCGGTATCGGTGATTATTCTCATAATTTCAACTTCAATCTCCTTTTCAGAGAGCTGTTTGGGCAGAAACTCCTGAATAACCTGCATCTGCTCAATCTCTGTTTCAGCCAGATCTGATCTGTTCTGCTCCTTATATATTTCAGCACTCTCTTTACGCTGTTTAACCATTTTGTGAAGAATAGCTATTGCTTTATCATCTGTAAATTCTTCTGCTGCACCCTTTGCTGTTTTAGCTTCAATAAATTCTTTCTTTACACCGCGCAAAGCGTCCAGTCGAACCTTGTTCTTCGCCAGCATAGCTTTCTTTATTTCATCTGTTATTGTATCGAATAGTGTCATAGTTGTTGTTCTTTTAAATAAAATGGTTATAATGGAATGTACTCATACTAAAGGAATTAAATTAATACTCCCTGTTAGTCGAAAAGCGTAGCAGACTGTTGAAGTTTATCTGTATGATAAGTACGTGGATTGAATGTTCGTTCACGCTTAAACACAGGATTCTTTTCCATTGCTTCAAGAATCTTATCATCGTCCAGCTCATCTAATGTAAGTATAAACGGTTCCTGCCTGTAATTATTTGCTGATAGAGTTTCCAGTCCTGCCTTACCATAATATTTTTCGATAAGTTCCTTATCTTTTATCTCGCGCTTGCGCTCTTCATCCTCTTGTATCTTTCTTTGAAGCTCATCAGCCTTACTCTCTTCACTTTTGATTTCCTGAATGCCGGGAACGTTGTTGATAGAAAATCCGGTTGCCAGAAGCGTTACTTTCACCTCCTTGTCAAGAGTCTCGTCAACTGCTGCTCCCCAGATAACTTCAATCTCATTGCTGAATTTCGACATGAAATCGTGAAGAGCATTCATCTCTTCCATCATAAGAGGATTTTCTTCACCAAAGCAGAGGTTGATCAATATCTTTTTGGAACTGAAAACATCGTTATTATTAAGTAGTGGTGAGTGTAATGCATCTTTGATAGCTTCATTAATGCGATCATTTCCTTTACCGATACCGCTACTCATTATGGCAACCCCACCATCCTTCAGTGTAGTATTAACATCAGCAAAGTCAAGATTAACATGTCCGTGTACTGTAATGATTTCAGCTATACTTTTGGCGGCAGTGGTTAATGTATCATCAGCTTTTGCAAAAGCGTTTAGGACAGTAAGATCGCTGTATATATCTCGCAGACGCTCGTTATTTATTACCAGCAGTGCATCAACATTCTTTGCAATCTCCTCAACACCTTTAAGTGCCTGAACAATTTTTCTTGAGCCTTCAAAAACAAACGGAATTGTTACAATTCCTACAGTTAGAATTCCCATTTCCTTGGCTACACGGGCAATAACGGGAGCTGCACCTGTACCAGTACCACCACCCATTCCGGCAGTTATAAAAACCATACGTGTGCCATCATTGAGCAGGTCTTCAATCAAATCAACACTTTCTTCTGCTGCTTTACTCGCAATTTCAGGCTTATTCCCTGCACCTAATCCGCCGGTAGTGTTTGTACCCAACTGAACTTTCACAGGCACGGGCGACTCCATAAGAGCCTGATTATCTGTATTACATAATGCAAAAGAAACATTATGAATACCTTCCCTGAACATGTGATTAACGGCATTTCCGCCTCCACCACCGACACCTATAACTTTTATAATTGCGTCTGTATGGCTATCTATCTGAAAATCTAATAATTCATCATCCATCAGTAAGTACCTTTTAATTATTCATCCTCTTCAGAAAACATATTCTCAAACATATCTCCGAATTTTGATAAAAAACCCTGTTTCTGAGTTTTCTTAATCTTCTTAGCTGCCCTTACACGCTCTTTTGCCTCTCTGGTTTGCGTATCTGAAGTAGTTTCGTAATCATCATAGTCAGAATCATCCGACACCTCTTCAAAGTGACAACTCTCCTCACCAAATAGCAGCATTCCCAACACCTGGGTAAACGACGGGTCGTTTAAAAGCTCAGGAGCATTATTGATATGTACTTTTTTGGCAGTAGCCTTTCGCACAGGCATCTTGAACTTAAGTGTAAGGTAGTCACTCATATTTTTAAGCTGTGATGCTCCGCCTGTAATTATCATACCGGCACCAAGCTCACTTTCAAGACCTGTAAGCCTTATCTGTTCCATAAGGTTTGCTGAAATCTCGTCGAGTCGCAGACCAATCACCCTGTTTAGTTCAGTAAGATCAACATCAGGTTTGGAAGAGAACGGTGAAGTAAAAAACGGACTTTCATGATTCTCATGAGCCTTTCCGAATTTTATTTTCAACTCTTCTGCATCATTTTCGGTGATATTCAATGCACATATATCCTTGGTAATATTTTTTCCGCCAAAAGGAATAACAACCATTCTCTTTAGTGTCCCGTTTTTGTAGACAGATAAGGTTGTTGTTCCTGCCCCAAAATCAACAAAGGCACAGCCCAGTTCCTTCTCTTCATCGTTTAACGCCACAGCAGCAGATGCCAGAGCACCTACAACATATCCGGCTATTGGTAGCTTAGCTTTATCACTTATACTTTTTTCAATATTCGATAATAAGTTTGGTCTGCCTGTAACTATCTGAAAGGCTGTCTCTATTTTTGAACCGGCAACACCAACAGGCTTTAGTTCATGTTTACCATCAATAAAATACTCAACATCAGCTACTGCATAATTTCTTTTCAGATCTGGTGTAAACTTATCAGCTGAAGCTCGTAATTGCTTTATAACATCATCAGAAACTATGCCACCTGATGAAAGCTGTTTTGTTTCTCTTAACTCCATAGTATGTAGAGACTGACCGGTAAGTGAAACATACACTTTACCGATTTTTTGTCCGGTACTGTTTTCGAGCATCGTAATTAACTTTCTTACGCTTGCACCGGTCTCTTCTATATTGTAAACCATCCCTCTGCGGATTGAGTTACCCGAGTCGATGGTTTTGCTTTCAAGTATGGAGAAGACGTTGTTATCGTTCTTTCGTCCTACAACACCTTTAATCTTATAGGTTCCCAGATCAATTACAGCTATAAATTCTGATTGCGTCATACTTTAGTTATGGTTATATTGTTGTGTGATTCACTATTTCCTGGTGCACACAACTTGGTTATCATACTTTAAATTAATTTCGGAATAACGGTTCCATCCGACAACATTTAGTCCGCCATCAACGAAACGAACGAATTTATTCAATTTTGAAGGATAATCCTCAAGATTTCCCATAATTATCCTAAAATCTCCAGCCCTGGGAATTAATTCCACCTCATTATTAGTTTTAACTACTATTTGCTCAATCCATGCATCCCAGTCGGGATTATTCCTTAAGAACATAGCAAAATCATACAATTCATTTTTAGCAAATTCCTCATCAATAACACCAGTTGCAATTGGCACATAAACAGCAAAGCTGGAGGATACCGGCATTATCTCACGATCTTTATCGACATAAAAGTTGCCTTTCATATTTGATACTACTCTCAAAACAGGTTGTCTCTGTTGAACAGTTGCTACAATAGATGCTCCTGAAGTGATAAACACATCAGCAGTTTCAATTAATTTATTACTAAGAATAGTATCACGTATTGCCAGAGTATTTATCTCGTTGAAAGGTTTGCCAACAGGATAAAGCTTATACTTCTTCACCAAATCCTCAACCTGCTTAGCTGTTACAAACTGAGTTTGCGTGCTGTCTTTTACTACAACAACAAAATCCTCACATAGTCTGTTGTGTGACGATTCCTTGAAATAGTCAGCTGAAAAAATCAGGTAACCAATTACTATTAAACCTACTAAAATGACGAGGGCTTTCTTCACTATCTCATTATTTTATCTATGCAAAGATAGATTTTGAAGTTCAATTAATTATTAAATTTATAAACATTAAACTTTACTCAAATACCTATCTCTTAATAATTTTTCTATTTCCGGCACCAAACGGTCAATATCACCTGCACCAAATGTTACAAACACCTCTATTGGCTTTTTATTCAGCAAATCGAGCAGAGCTGTTTTACTGCAGAGTTGCTTTTCGACAGATTTTATCTTATCTAATATTAACTGAGAAGTTATCCCTTCGATTGGTAACTCACGAGCAGGATAAATATCCAGTAGAATCACATCCTCAAGTAGTGACAGGCTCTCAGCGAATTCATCTGCAAAATCACGTGTGCGAGAATAAAGGTGAGGCTGAAATACGGCAGTAACCTTTTTATTCGGATAGAGAGATTTAATTGAACTGATTGCTGCTCTTAGTTCTTTTGGATGGTGCGCATAATCGTCAATAAAGGTTACCTGCTGAGTCTTGATGCGAAAATCGAAGCGTCTTTTTACACCTTCAAAAGATCTCATTGCAGAGCGAATTTCATCTGCTGTCACACCACTCAATTGAGCTGCAGCAATTGCAACAACACCATTCTCAACATTTATTCTTACCGGAACCCCAAGAGAAATATCTTTAATACTTCCATTAGGTGAAACAAAATCAAATACAGTTTCTCCGTTTCCCGTTCTTATGTTCTCAGCATGAAAATCTCCTTCAGACTCAGAATAACTCCAAATCTTTACCGACTCATTAACTTTAGGTGTTATCGGAGTTCCCTTTTTAAGAATCAGATGTCCGCCCGGTCTGATCAGTGAGGTAAACTTCTCAAAACTCTCTCTATATGATTGTTCCGATCCATAAATATCAAGATGATCAGGATCTGCCGATGTAATTATAGCAATTAGTGGTGTCAGCCAATGAAATGACCTGTCGTATTCATCTGCTTCGGCAACCGTAAAATTACTTTTTTCAGATAGTAACAAATTGGTATCATAGTTTTTGAGTATACCGCCCAAAAACGCATTGCAATCAACATGCGACTGACGCAAAAGATGGGCAGTCATACTTGAGACTGTTGTCTTTCCGTGTGTGCCACCTATACATATTGCATCGCTTGATTTAGTTATTTCACCTAAAAGCTGTGCGCGTTTGATTATCTTGAAATCATTATCCCTAAACCAGTTAAGTTCGCTATGAGTTACAGGAACAGCGGGTGTATATACAACTAGAGTGTTTTTATTATCTTTAAAATTTTCAGGAATAAGTGCAGTTGAGTCTTCGTAATGAACAAGTGCTCCCTCTTTATTGAGGGTTTTAGTCAGAAGAGTCTCAGTGCGGTCGTAACCCCCTACTCTTTTATCTTTGGAAAGAAAGTAGCGGGCAAGATTGCTCATGCCTATACCTCCAATTCCTATAAAATAGATATTTTCGTATTCCATCTTTTTACTCCTACTTAATCAACTTCTCAATTTCGTTTACAATCCTTTCTGCTGAATTATGCTGTGCCAGTTTTGAAATATTCCCCCTTAACTTAACCAACTGTATTTCATTGTTTACAAGTGAAAGTGCAACCTCAAAAAGCAGACTGGGAGCCAGATGATCTGAAATCATAACTGCAGCGTCCTTATCAACTAAAGCCTGCGCATTTTTTGTCTGATGATCCTCTGCCACGTTAGGGGAAGGAACCAATATTACTGCCATACTTAGCAAACTGAATTCAGAAATAGATCCTGCTCCTGCTCGCGATATCACCAAATCTGCTACAGAATAGGCATAATCCATACGTGAAATAAAATCCACCATTTTTATGTTGAGTGGTATTTTACCTTCATCCTGCAACTTCTGCATCTCTGTAAAGTAATATTTACCACATTGCCAGAGTACCTGTACTCCATCTTCTTTACTCAGTATATCGAAAGCAGAAACGATACTTTTATTTAATGTACCGGCACCAAGACTGCCGCCAACCATCAGAATAGTCTTTCTATCAGGATCAAGCTTGAAATATTCATAACCTTTAATTCGGTTTTCTTTTGATATAATCAGATCCTGTCTGCATGGATTACCTGTGAGGACAATTTTTTCCTTTGGAAAGAATTTTTCCATTCCTTCATAAGCCACACAAATTGTTGAAGCCTTGTGTGCAAGCATTTTATTAGTAACACCTGCATAAGAATTCTGCTCTTGAATAAGTGTTGGGACACCTTTTGCTGAAGCGGCTTTGAGAATTGGACCGCTGGCGTATCCGCCAACACCGACAGCAATATCCGGTTTGAAATCATTAATTATCTTGCGTGCCTTTTTCATGCTCTTAAGCAACTTAGCTGCAACACTAATATTTTTAAGCAAATGCTTACGATCAAAACCGGCCACCGGTAGTCCTATAATATTATAACCTGCTGCAGGCACTCGCTCCATCTCCATGCGATCTTCTGCACCGACAAACAGTATTTCACTTTCCGGCCATCGCCTTCTTACTTCGTTAGCTATAGAAATTGCAGGGAATATGTGCCCCCCTGTTCCGCCTCCACTTATGATAAATTTCTTCATACCTGGTAAATTTCAAATTCCACCTTATCTTCTAGGTCGCCTACAGGAAAATCCTCATCTTTTGAAGAATCGGGTTCATCAAGACCATTATTATCTTCATTATTACCAGCTAACTGTTCATCTTCTTTTTTCTTGCTTATCCCAAAACGATCAGCACTCAGAATAAGTCCGAAATAAGCACATGTAATCAGAGTAGATGTTCCACCCCTACTAATAAGTGGTAACGGCTGGCCTGTAACCGGAATCAGGTTTACAGCAACAGCCATATTAATAAATGCCTGTATAGACAACATCAGTGCAGAACCCAATACCAGATATTTTGGGAATAGTTTTTCTGTTTTTCTTGCTATCATACCTGATCGAATAAGTATAATGACATATAACAGAAGAACAAACAATCCTCCCAAAATTCCCATCTCCTCTATAATAATAGCGTAGATAAAATCAGAATACGCCTGGGGCAGAAAATCCCTTTCGGTACTGTTTCCCGGGAATACACCAAATACTCCACCGTTAGAAATTGCTATTTTTGCATGTGCAACCTGATAATTATCGTCTGTTATTGTGAAATATTCCTCTTCAGACATCTCTTTTGCATTACCAAAATGAGCAATACGGTTTTGCCATGTACCCAGTCGATTAAGTGGACCTGAGTTAGTCCAGTCCTCCGGGATTATGTTAAGCAGGAGTATAAACAAAAGTACTAATGCTATAATAACACCTGCAACCTTTAGGAGTCTTGTGATTTTTACACTGCCAATAAACATGAGCAGAAAGCAGACACCAAATAGCAAAACAGCTGTTGAAAGGTTGTCAAGAGCAATAATTCCACAAACTAAAACCATCAGACCTATCATCCACTTAAACAGAAGACCGTCATTCTCTCCATTCTGCTTACTGAGAAGGAAAGCTATTGTTCCCATAAGTGATATTTTAGCAATCTCGGAAGGTTGAATTGTGAATCCCATGAATGAAATCCACCTGTCTGCATTATTAACACTCTCACCTATAAATGGTGTAAGGATCAGCAGTACAATTGCTCCAATCAATACGAAGATTAATGAGGAAAAAAATCTGTATGGAATATTATGAATAAGTAGTATTATGCCAACACCCCCTATCAAAAACATTGTATGTCTGAGTATTGGTCCCCATTGGTTTTGCTGACGATAAACGATTGTACTTGTAGCACTGAAGATTTCAACCAGTGAAATAACACACAGTATTATGAATACAGACCAGATAACTTTATCACCCTTGAATATCTTGCGCCCGAAATCGACCAGTGTCGAACCGGACTCTTTAACCTCCAGATGAGGTTCTGTCGGGTTGACTGTATAATTATTATTATCGAGCATATTTATTTTTAATTACTTATTTACGAAATATGAATAGAACTATTTACAGAACTACTATAACATCCTGACATTTTCTTTGAACTGATCTCCACGATCTTCATAATTATTAAACAAGTCGAAGCTGGCACAACAGGGAGAGAGTAGTACAATATCACCTTTCTGGGCAATTTCATAAGCAATGTTGACCGCTTCTTTCATTGAACCGGCATCTCTAATATCATCTACCTTGCCATCAAAAAATGAGTGCAGTTTACTATTATCTTTACCAAGAAAAATCAATGCCCTTACTTTAGAGCATACCAGTTCTTCTATCTCTGAATAATCGTTGCCCTTATCTGTTCCGCCGAGAATTAAAACTGTTTTACTGCGCATACTTTGCAGAGCATACCAACAGGAATTTACGTTAGTAGCCTTAGAATCATTAATATACTGAACACCTTTGACTGTGGCCACCTTCTCGAGTCTGTGAGGCACTCCCTGGAAGTCAGATAATGAAATTCTCAACTGATCATCTGTGATGTCCATCAGTTTTGCAACTATTCCGGATGCTAACGAGTTGTAAACGTTATGCATTCCCTCCAAAGCTAATAATTCCAGCTCCATATTAAATACACTTCCTTTAGTATTGATAATCAACCTTCCCTCCTCAGTATATCCGACCGTATGTTCTTTTTTAGATTCTCCAAACGGGAAACGTGTAACTTCAGGTTTCAGTTTTCCTAACTCTCTTGTTACAATTGGATCATCCTCCCAGTAAATAAAAGCGTCATCAACTCTCTGATTACGTATAATCCTCATTTTCGCATTGATATACTCCTGCATATCATAATTATAACGATCCAGATGATCAGGAGTGATGTTTAGCAATACAGCAATATCTGCCCTGAAATCAATCAGCCCTTCCAGCTGAAAGCTACTTAATTCGAGAACATAGTAATCAAAACACTCTTCAGCCACCTGCCTTGCAAAACTGTTACCTACATTACCACCCAGACCCACATTTAGTCCTGCTGATTTAAGTATATGGTAAATCAGACTGACTGTTGTAGTTTTCCCATTACTTCCTGTCACACAAATCAGTTTGGCAGTTGTATAACGACTTGCAAACTCAATCTCTGAGATAACACTAATCCCTTTATCCTGAAGCTTTTGTATAATTGCTGATGTGTCAGCAATACCGGGACTTTTCACCACTTCATCTGCCATTAAAACTCGTTCTTGGGTATGCCCGCCTTCTTCAAAATCGATATTGTTTGATTTTAAAGTATCTCTGTATATATCTTTCAAACTGCCGTTGTCTGATAAGAATACCTTAAAACCCATCTTTTGGGCGAGTATAGCAGAGCCGACTCCGCTTTCTCCACCACCAAGAACAACAATCAATTTTTCGTTCATAATATATCAATTAACTATTATGTTTTATCTCATTTTCAGCGTTGCTACTGCCAATACAGCTAAAAGAATACCTATCAGCCAAAAACGTGTAACAATCTTTGGCTCAGTTAATGGAGCAGCAGGTTTTTGAATTAGTGCCTCAATACTTCCATCACCCGGTTTCTGGTAGTGATGATGAAGCGGTGTCATCTTAAAAATTCTTCTTCCAATGCCATACTTCTTTTTTGTATATTTGAAATAGGTTACCTGTATTATAACCGAAAGTGCTTCAACGAAGAATACTCCGCACAGAATAGGCAAAAGAAGTTCTTTATGAATTAATACCGCGAATACACCTATGATGCCACCGAGAGTCAAACTACCTGTATCGCCCATAAACACTTGTGCCGGATAGGCATTATACCATAGGAATCCTACACAAGCACCCACGAAAGCAGAGGCAAACACCATAAGCTCATCACTGCCGGGTATATACATAATGTTAAGATAGGATGCGAAGTCGACACGACCCGAAACATAAGCCAGGATACCTAAAGCTACACCTATTATAGCAGATGATCCTGATGTCAGGCCATCCAGTCCGTCAGTGAGATTTGCACTATTAGAAACAGCAGTTACAATTAAAATAACTACCAGAACAAATACTACCCACACTGCTTCATCTGCATAGTCGCCCATCCAGCTTAAGAGCCATCTGTAATCGAAGTTGTTATTTTTAACAAACGGGATGGTTGTACTGGTAGTCTTTACATCTTCACTTTTGTATGTTACATCCTCAATTATATTGTCAATGCGAATTTCAGTATTTTCTCGAACAACAATTTCGGGACTAAAGTAGATAGTGAGCCCAACTATTAGTCCAAGACCAACCTGTGCAATTATTTTAAATTTCCCTTCAAGTCCCTCTTTATCTTTCTTGAACACCTTAATATAGTCATCAGCAAAACCTAATGTGCCCAACCAGACGGTACTAACAAGCATCAGTATGATATAAATATTCTCGAGTTTTCCGAAAAGCAAAATGGATATCAGGATGGATAAAATTATAATTACTCCACCCATAGTAGGTGTACCACGTTTACTGTACTGACCTTCGAGATCCAAATCACGTATAGTTTCGCCAATCTGCTTTTGCTGCAATTTACTAATTATCTTTTTTCCCAAAAAAATCCCAATCAGCAAAGAAAACACAGATGCCATTGCCGATCGGAACATAACGTACTGGAACATACCTGCTCCCGGGAAATCAAGTTTATCTAAATACTCAAAAAGGTAATATAACATTTTCTATTTTATTAATCACTGACCTGAAAATATCTTTTCAATTTCTTCTTTATCATCAAAATGATGTTTTACTCCTTTAACCTCCTGATAATCTTCGTGTCCTTTTCCTGCTATGAGAATTACGTCACCCGGGTGAGCAAGTGCACATGCGGTCTTTATAGCCTCTCTTCGGTCCGCAATTGTTAATGCATAGTTTTTCTCCTCTTCGGTGAGTCCGTCTAACATATCCTTTAGTATATCCATTGGCTCTTCGTATCTGGGATTATCAGACGTAAAAACTACCCTATCACTTCCTTTAACCGCTTCACGTGCCATTACAGGGCGTTTGGTCTTATCACGGTTACCACCGCAACCAACTACTGTTATAACTTTTCCATCACCACTTAACACCTCATTTATAGAGTTCAAGACATTTGACAATGCATCCGGAGTATGTGCATAATCGATCACAGCAGTATAATCTTTAGGTGAACGAATAGTCTGGAATCTGCCCGCTACTGGTTTCAACATTGAAAGTATTCTTAGGACTTCATCTTCTTCAAGTCCCAGTAATATTGCAGTACCATAAACCGCTAGAAGGTTATAAACATTAAATACTCCCACAAACTGTACTGACAGTGTTTTGCCGTTTATCTCTATCTCACTGCCGTCAAAATGCTTCTCAAAAACACGTGCTTTAAAATCAGCAATACCTCTGAGGGAATAGGTATATTTATTTGCTTTAGTATTCTGAAGCATTACTGGTCCATTCTTATCATCCGAGTTAGTCAATGCAAAAGCACCCTTTGGAAGATTGTCAAAAAATGACTTCTTCACATTACGATATTCCAGCATATTATTGTGGTAATCGAGATGGTCCTGCGTCAGATTTGTAAAAACAGCACCGGTAAATAGGAGTCCATGTACACGCTTTTGATGTATTGCGTGTGAACTAACCTCCATAAATGCATACTCACAACCGGCATCAACCATCTTCCTAAGGTAACTGTTTAAAGTTATCGGGTCGAGAGTTGTATGTGTTGTTGAATAGAAGTTATCATTAACATAATTACCAACTGTTGAGAGAAGTCCTGATGGATAACCCGACAATTTAAACATCCTGTAAAGCAGTGTCGCAATAGTTGTTTTACCGTTTGTGCCTGTTACTCCCACTAATTTGATTTGATTTGATGGATTTCCAAACCATTCGGAAGCGATCAGTGCTAAAGCAACAGTGCTATCTTCAACCTGCACATAAGTTACGCGAGAGAAATATTCTTCAATCAATGGTTTATCATAAACCACAACTGATGCTTCCTGCTCAATTGCCTTTCCAATATATGAGTGACCGTCAGTAAATATTCCTTCAACAGCAACAAACAGAGAGCCTTTATCCACATTACGTGAGTCGGATGTGATAGATTCTACTTCCGTTTCTTTATCACCGCGAATATTTATGACCTTACATCTCTCAATCAGTTTACTTAGTTTCATACAATTATTTATTTACTGAAATTCATTTAACGCAAAGTTACAGTTATAGTTGTTCCCTTTACTAGCCTCTGCCCCGGGTTAAAGGACTGTGACACCACCTTTCCTGACCCGTTAAGGTTTACCCTCAAGCCTGATTTTTCTAGGAGATATACAGCATCTCGTGCGCCCATTCCGCGAACATCGGGGATAATTGAACTGTTTAAAGCGAGTGCTTCAGGTTGATATTTTATACTATCTAATTTTATTTTCACCCATTCAGAGTCATCTATATTATCCCCTACCGGCAGTTTCAGCTTAGTTAATACAGTCTTGTTATTTTTCCAGTTACCATTTTTTATTACTGGCACTTTTTGCATCGTTGAATCAACTTTACACTCTTCAACTGTAAGACGAACCTTTCTTAAATAAGTCTGTTCAGCAATATTTTTGAAAACCATCCCTGCCATACCACCACCCGAGGGTACACCTTTTGGTTTACGCAATCCGACAAAGATAGTGTACATAGGATCTTCTGCAGGAAAATACCCGGCAAAAGACACATAATAATCAGAGTAACCCCCGCCACTGGCGATTTGCGCTGTACCTGTTTTACCTGCAATACTAAAATAATCAGACGCAACTACTTTTGCTGTACCATTTTCTATTACTCCAACCAGCATCTTTTGTATCTCTTCTAAAGTTGATTCTTTGCAAATTTTAGAATTAACCACTTCAGCCTGAAATTCTTTAACCACCTTTCCACCTTCAACAAATTGCTTAGCAATAAATGGTTTAATCATTTTTCCATTATTGGCAATAGCATTATAAAACATCAGAATGTAAATTGGAGGTATTTGTGTTTCATAACCAAAAGACATCCAGGGAAGAGTTGTCTTAGACCAATAATTTGTTTTATCATTAGGGTATCGAATTGATGAAGTACCTTCAATCCCTTTAAGTGGCACGTCCCAAGTAAGCTGTTTCCTTAAACCTATCCTATCTATACCATCAACAAACTTCTCAGGTTTATCTTCGTACCCCTTAAGAACCATTTTACTCATTACGATATTGGAGGACAATTCCATACCCTCTGTTACAGTAAGATATCCTCTATCCTGACCTCTTCGCCAGTAGTGATCTCTGACCCATCTTTTGTTATATTGAAAAAGTCCTGTACCTACATAAAATGAATCTGTGGGTGTCACTACTCCATCATCAAGAGCGATCATCGTGGTGACTGTCTTAAAAGTAGACCCGGGTTCGTTCATATAAGAAAATGCATTAGGATTACCTTCAGCATAATTACCATTACTCATACGGTCCAGATTCACAATCCCTTTAATTTCACCGGTTTCAACCTCCATTATAATAGCAGTACCTGACTCAGCTTCAGTTTCAACAAGTTTACTGTTTAGAGCTCGCTCGGCAATATCCTGAATTTCGGCATCCAGTGTTGTTACAATGTCCCACCCCTCTTTTGCAGGTTCTTCAACAACATCCATCCATTTGCCCTGTATTTTCTGACGATATTTAACTCCTGGCACACCTCTTAAAAGTGAATCATATTTTAATTCCAGTCCACTGGCTCCACCCTTTTCTATATCTTTATAAATACTCCCCACTGTGCGGTTTGCCAGATTACCAAAAGGTTTTTTTCGAGCGTTACGCTCTTCGGCAATTAATCCGCTTCTGTTGGACCTCTGGTTCCAGAAAGGAAATGTGCGAATTTCTTTTAAGTCAATATAGTTAACATCATTTCTCAATATCTTCACATATCTTGATCTAAGCGGAACTCTTTCATCAATTCCCTTACTCTTGTTCTCACGAATTTGTTTCTCCTCTTTTTCACGAAGGCTCCATCCATTCATTATAATATTCTTATACTGAGATGCCGTTCTATCAGGGAATTTTTCGGAAAGTGCAATAGCGAGGTCACCAACATATTTTGTTAGAGTATCTTTTTCCATTCCATCTGCCCAGAAGTCCATATATATACTGTATAAAGGTTCAGTAGACGCAAGAAGCTTATCGTCATAAGTGTAAATGTTGCCCCTTTTTGGCAGTATAACTCTATCTCTGATAACCGTCTCTTCTTCTCCAACCTCTCTCCATTTTCTGCCTTCAGAGGAAAACATGATCTTACCTGCAGAAAAAATAATCATAACTGAAAACAGCATCAGAATGGATACAATGAGTCCGTATCTACCCAATATACCTTTACTCCTTTTGCTATTTTTATTGTTTTCTTTCATCTTTTTTATAAATAGGTATATCTAAAAGACTACTATCTAATCAATATAATATACCGGCTCATTTGTAACAATCAGCTCAAGTCCGGCCTCCTCTACCCGTCGTTCTATTTCACCCTGTCTGCTGGCTTCTGTAAGACTTGAAGATATTGTAAGAGACTCATATTTTGCATCTTTAAGCTTTTGCTGCAGCCTTTCGATATCCGACATACTCTGTAGCATAGTATAGCGATGACTAATAAAAAGGATCATCAATAATACCAGTGCAAGAATGAATCTCATGTTACGGAGGAAGAAATTCTCAGTTAGAACACTTCCTCCAAAAACATGGACAAACGATTTGCGTATGTTATCGAACTTAATTTTCATCATTTCTGCATTCTGTTTACATCAGCCCTCAGCTATTTTTTTTGCAATGCGTAATTTTGCACTGCGAGAACGAGGATTTTGCATTTGCTCTTCCTCTGTTGGAATTATTACTTTCCTATTTATTAGTTCAAAAGGTGTGAGAGGATTTCCATAAAAATCTTTCTTCATATCACCTTCGAAGTTTCCTGTTTTGAAGAAATTCTTAACCAGACGGTCTTCAAGTGAATGATATGATATGACGCTCAATCTGCCTTCAGGATTCAACATCTTTAATGCCTGACTAAGCATATCCGTAAGAGTATCCATTTCTTTATTAACCTCAATACGAAGTGCTTGAAATGCCTGTGCAAGAACCTTTTTCTCCCTATCCCTTCTTGTAAACGGATCAATTATTGATAAAAACTCCTCGGTCTTTTCGATTTTCTTTGATTCCCTGTATTTTACAATAGCAGCTGCAATTTTTCTGGCACTTCTGAGTTCACCATAATTAAAGAACAGATCTGAAAGCTTCTCTGCTGAGTATTCGTTAAGTACATCAGCTGCCGATATTTCTGCATTTTGATTCATGCGCATATCCAGATCACCCTTAAAACGAAATGAAAACCCTCTGTTAGAGTCATCAAAATGATGAGAAGAGACACCCAGATCAGCTATTAGCCCATCTATGCCAGTTATTCCATAATAACGAAGGAAGTTTTTCAGAAATCGAAAATTACCATGAACCAAGGTAAAACGAGGATCAGGAATTGCATTTTCCATTGCATCTTTATCCTGATCAAAAGCGATTAGTCGCCCTTTTTCTCCTAATCTTTTTAATATCTCGCGGGAGTGACCGCCACCTCCAAAAGTTACATCAACATAGACACCTGAGGGGAAAACATTTAGTCCGTCAATGCTTTCTTTAAGCAGTGCCGGTGTGTGATAAATTTCCTGGAATATGTTGTTATTTTCCATTTTGGGATGTAAATAAATAAATAAAACGATGTCCCCATAATGGCATCCTATAAAGAACTACCCATGAGTTCTTCAAGTTTAGAAGAGAACTCATCCGGCTCAACTAATGGTTTTTCTAACCCTTCTTTTGCCCAAAGCTCGATAGTGTTATCAACACCAAGGAACCGGACATCAGTATCGATTGAAACCATCTGCAAGTAACGTTTCGGTATAAGCACCCGCCCGTTTGCATCCATCTCAAGCCTTTCGGCATCTAATACAAACTGCCGGAATATCTGTTGCTGTTCTCTGTTCCACTTACTCAACCTGCTTCTGAGCTCTTCTATCTCATTTTCCCAAACACTGCCGGGATAGAGTACAAGACAATTCTGAAAAATATCTTTGCGAAGGACTAAGAAGCTTTCGCCTTCACATTGAAGACGTTTCCGAAATATTGCAGGTATAAAAATCCTGCCTTTCGCATCAGCCTTTGCTTCGATATTTCCCAAGAACTGCAACATTTTTAAATCAAATTCAACTAATTAGAGACATCAACGGTGTAAAATTACAAAATAATCCACTTCTCCCCACATTTCCACACATTATTTTATAAAAAAGTTATCAACAATTAAGTTCGACGTTTTATTCCACTGTCCTACTGCATGTTACGAGCCTTTTTGAGGTGGGGTAATAAATCTAAAACACAACTATTCATAAGAAAAAGCCTATTTCTTCGTACAGCATTCGCTATTTTTAGTAAATTTGCGCAAAATTAGAAGTATAGAGTGAAATGAGTTTAAACAATGCGTTTAGAATTGATATTGATAGTATTCTGAAGGATAAGGCTCCTAAATATTACAATAAAATTCCTAAGTTTCTTATAAACTACCTCAAAAGAACTGTTCATCAGGAAGACATCAATGGAATTCTTGAAAGGAATAAAGACTTGGAGGGGGTAGAGTTTATGCGCGCATTGGTTGACAAAGAGTTCAATCTAAACTTAAAAATTGAAGGGGAAGAAAATATCCCTAAAGACGGAAGATTTGTATTTGCTTCCAACCACCCATTGGGAGGGCTGGATGGCATCTGTTTATCAACAATTTTGGGAGAAAAATTTGACGGTAAAATTAAATACCTGGTTAATGATGTTCTTTATTATTTAGAGCCTCTCAAACCAATTTTTGTCCCGATCAATAAATACGGCGCGCAAGCTAAAAACTCAGCTCAGGCAATTAATGATGCGTATGAGTCCGACAACCAGATCATAACCTTCCCTGCTGGCTTATGTTCACGGAAAATTAAAGGTGAAATTATTGATCTGGAATGGATGAAAAACTTTATTGTAAAATCAATAGAATACAAAAGAGATATTATACCTGTACATTTTGAAGGGCGCAACTCCAATTTCTTTTATAATTTTGCCAATATTCGCAAATCCTTAGGTTTGAAATTTAACATCGAGCTCATTTATTTGCCGGATGAAATGTACAAAAACACGAATCAGGAATTCAGAATAACTTTGGGTAAACCAATTTCGTGGAAGGTGTTTGATAAGTCGAAAACTACAAAACAATGGGCACAATACGTCAAAGATATTGTATACTCAATGAAGTAGTTTAAAAAAAGTAGAATAAATATGGAAAAGATAATCGATCCTGTTGATAAAAATCTTATTAAATCCGAACTGACTGTTCAAAAAAGAGTAAGATCTACAAATAAAGCTAATAATGAAATTTATGTATTTACAAGTCACGATTCGCCAAATCTGATGAGGGAAGTTGGTCGATTACGTGAAATTGCATTCAGACATTATGGCGGAGGCACCGGTCTTGAGGCTGATATTGACAGGTATGACACTATGAATGTTCCCTACAGACAACTCATTGTTTGGGATCCTGAAAATGAAGAAATACTTGGTGGTTATCGTTTCATTTATGGATCTGATGTTGAGTTTGATGATAATGGAAAACCAATGCTGGCAACAGCACATCTATTAAATTTCTCAGATAAATTCCTCAGCGACTTCCTCCCATATACTGTTGAACTAGGCAGATCTTTCGTTTCACTCGAATATCAATCTACTCTTAAGGGGAGAAAAGGAATATTTGCACTTGATAATCTTTGGGACGGATTAGGTGCACTTACAGTTATTGATCCACAGATAAAATACTTTTTCGGGAAAGTTACGATGTACGGAACATATAATAAGAATGCACGCAATATGATCCTGTATTTTCTCAACAAACACTTCCCAGACAACGACAAACTGGTATCGCCAATTGTACCCCTACAAACCGACACCGACCATAAAAAAATGGAGAACCTCTTCCATGGTAAAAATTTTAATGAAGATTACAGGATTCTCAATAAAGAGGTTCGTGCACTGGGATATAATATCCCACCACTGATAAATGCTTATATGGCACTTTCGCCCACCATGAGATTCTTTGGGACTTCAATCAATGATGAATTTGGCGATGTGGAGGAATCCGGTATTTTGATTGAGATTGATCAGATACTCGAAGAGAAAAGAGCTCGACACATAGAATCATATCTGAAGAGTAATCCAAGTAAACGTTTTTTAATGATGCTCAGAAGAAGAATATCCACAAAGTCAGGAAAAAAGAAAGTCACTATTCGTAAAAAGAGTGAGAAGAAAACACGTAACAGAGGCAAATCAAATACAAAATGACAGAATTTACCTAATTTAAACTTATAAAACTATAAATTAAATAGTTATTCTTATCATTTGTACACTTTTGGCACACTAATTGTAACCTACTGATAATTTATATGTTATACCTTGAAATGCAATCGTTTGCACCGCTTAAGTTCGTTAATTAAGTAGTTTACCGAATTGTAACATTTAAGAAAATCTAACTTTGTAAAGAGGGAATGATATATTAGTTAATCAGACTATATATTATTGACAGCAAAGTATTAAAACAGATAATCTAATAATGTTAACAACATGTATGTAAATTTCAACAAAAAAACGAAAGCGTTTCTGACCTTATTTCTATCAGGGATGCTAATGGTTTTATCGGTCAGCGCTCAGACAGGTGCTACGATAAATGTAAGGGGAACAGTTCAGGATGTTGCCGGCGAACCCATAATCGGCGCCAATATCCT